>DASWFN010000137.1:0-3870 GCA_036394215.1 Candidatus Limnocylindria bacterium | reverse complement strand
GATCCGACCGTCGACGATCACGTCGCGCACGGCGCGAGATCCGCCCCCGTACACGATCCGCGTGGCGGGATCGCCGGCCGGGCCGGCGAGCTTCTCGGGATCGAGGACGATCACGTCGGCCTTCTTGCCCACCTCGAGCGTGCCGACGTCGCCGACCAGACCCATCGCTCGAGCCCCATCGCGCGTGCCGATCGCGAGCATGTCCCACGCGGTGAGCGTCCCCGGCCCGTGCAGCGACGCCGCGAGCAGGGCCGCGAGCCGCAGCTCTTCGAATCCGTCGAGCCGGTTGTTGCACGCGGCGCCGTCCGCCCCGATGCCGACGGTGATCCCGCGGTCACGCAGCGCGCGCACGTCGGCGATGCCACTGCCGAGCTTCAGGTTCGACGACGGGCAGTGGGTGACGCTCGCGCCGCGCTCGGCGAGGATCGCGATCTCGCGCTCGTCGAGGTTCACGCCGTGCGCGATGACGCTCCGCTCGTTGACCAGCCCGACGCTATCGAGGTACGCGGTCGGTGCCTGGCCGGTCGCCCCCTCGATGAGCGCACGCTCGGCGACGTTCTCGTTCGAGTGCGTGTGCACGAGCAGGCCGCTCCGCTTGGTGATGTCTCCGACCGCTTCGAGGAGCTCGCGCGTGCAGGACAGCGCGAACCGCGGCGCGTAGGCGTAGCTGATGCGGCCGTCGGCCGCCCCACCCCACCGCTTCGCGAGGCGCGCGCTCGCGTCGAGCGACGCTTCCGTCGTCTCACGCAATCCGTTCGGAACGCCGTCGCCGCCGTCCATCATCGTCTGGCCGAACCGCGCGCGGATGCCCGACGCGACGAGCTCCTCCGCGATGACGTCGCCGCCATGCGTCGTTCCCATGTCGAGGATCGTCGTCGTGCCGGTCGTGAGGAGGTCGAGCAGCCCGAGCCGCGCGGTCGCGCGAAGCGATCCCTCGTCGTGCGCCGCCTCGAGCGGCCAGATCCGATCGCGCAGCCACTCGAGCAGCGAGAGCTCTTCGGCGAGGCCGCGGAAGATCGTCTGCACGAGGTGGATGTGCGTCTGTACGAGCCCCGGCATGACGTAGCAGCCGCTCGCGTCGATGACCTCGCCGTCCGCGTGCTCGGCGATGCGGTCGCCGTCGATGAAGAGGTCGCGGACCGCGGGCGCGTCACCCGGACGCATCGAGAGGACCGTGCCACCGCTGATCCTCATGCGGCCCGCTCCGCGGGAATGAACCGTCCGTGGCCCGGCGCCGCCGGGAACTCGCCATCCAGATACACGGTCACGCCGCGCACGATCGTCCGGACGACCGCGCCGGTGAATGTCCGCCCGGTATAGGGCGTGAGCCCGCTGCGCGTCTGGACGTCCGAGTGCTCGAGCGTCCACCGCCGCTCCGGATCGATGAGCACAATGTCGGCGTCGGCGCCGGGGCGGATGCGGCCCTTGCGCGCGGCCAGACCGAATCGCTCGGCCGGTTTCGCGGCGAGCCGCCAGGCCACGAACCCCGCGATCTTGCGCGCGTCCATGCCGCGGCCGCGCGCGCGAGCACCCGTCAGCACTGCCGGCAGGAGCGACTGGACGCCGGCGATCCCGCCCCAGGCCGCGAAGATGTCCTCGTTCCCGCGCACCTTGTCCGCGGCCGGGCACGGCGAGTGATCGGATGCGACGAGATCGATCCGGCTCCCAAGCAGCGCCTTCCACAGCGCGTCGCGATTGGCGGCGTCACGGATCGGCGGGGCGCACTTGAGGAGCGGCCCGTGCACGAGCACGTCGGCCTCGTCGAAGGTGAGGTAGTGCGCGCAGGTCTCGACGGTCACGTCAACACCGGAGTTACGCGCGGCGGCGATCACATCGACTGCCTCAGCCGTCGAAAGATGGACGACATGCAGCTTCGTGCCCGTGACCTTTGCGACAGCGCACGCTCGCGCTACCGCGTGAATCTCGGCGCTCGGTGGCCGGGACAGGACCCACGCCCCGGGGTCGTGCCGCTGGGCGCGGAGGTTGGTGGTCGCGCCATGAATGATCTCCTCATCCTCGGCATGAACGGCGACGAGCAGTCCCGCCGATGTCGCCGCACGCATCGTGTCGATCAGGCTGTCGTCGGCGATCGCCGGAAATTCGGGGACGCCGCTGTCGCAGAGGAACGCCTTCACGCCGACCGCGCCGCGCGCCGCGAGCTCGCGCAGCGGCACGGGGTCGGTGCCGACAAGGCCGCCCCAGAGCGCGAAGTCGACGATCGAGCCCCGCTCGCCGGCCGCGCGCTTGAGATCGAAGGCGGCGCCGTCGATGACCGGCGGCAGCGAGTTGAGTGGCATGTCGATGACCGTGGTGACGCCGCCGGCCGCGGCGGCGCGGCTGCCGTGACGCCAGCCCTCCCACAGCTCGCGGCCCGGCTCGTTGAAGTGGACGTGCGCGTCGACGATCCCCGGCAGGGCGAAGAGCCCGCGCGCATCGATCTCCTCGTCCGCGGTCGACGCACCCGGCTCGACGAGCGCGCTCACGCGCCCATCGCGGATCAGGATGTCCCGCGCGTACGCCCCGTCGGTGATGACCGTCGCGCCGCGGATCGCGAGATCCACGCGGCTACGCGAGCTCGATGGTGAAGTCTTGCGCGCCTTCCCACAGCGTGAGCCGTCCGACCTCGGCGAGGTGCTCATTGCCCTCGGTCACCGTGGCGAAGTGATTGCCCGCGAGCTGGCCGACCTTGCTCGAGAACAGCGTCGACCCGTACGGGAAGAGGATCTCGGTCTCGGAGATGCCGCCGGGATAGATGAGCACCTGGCCCGGCGCGGGGTGGCTGGTGTGGTTCTCGTAGCCGAGGCCGCTCGGGCCGCCGACCTTCGTGTCGCCCATCGGCACCCACGTGGATTCGCCGCTCCAGCGGCAATGGACCACCTTGCTGCGGAACGGGAGCATCGAGCGGATCGCGGCGACCGTCTTCGGCGCGCTCGCCTCCTCGAGGCGGGCGCGGAAGGTGAATGGTCCGGCGGTGATCTTCAACGTGGCCACGAGCGGGGCAAGGATAGGGCTAGCATCCGCCGCCATGGCTGCATCGCTGTCGACGCACGTGCTCGACACCGCGCTCGGGCGTCCGGTCCGCGGCGTGCGCGTGTCGCTGTACCGCGGCACGGAGCTCGTCGGCCGCGCCGAGACCGACGCCGACGGACGCATCAAGGAGCTCGCGCAGGACCTCGCGGGCGGCTCATACCGGCTGCTCTTCGATCTGAAGGGTCAATTCTTCGAAGAGGTCGCGCTGCAGGTGCGGCTCGATGACGGCCACTACCACGTCCCGCTGCTCGTCACGCCGTTCGGCTGTGTCACCTATCGCGGTAGCTGACGCGTTCGAGCGCGCGCCGCTGCTCGCCGAGCGCGTCGGCGAGGGCGACCCGGAGACCGTGGTCGCGCGGGCGCGTGCGATCCTGGCGACGATGGGCGAGCCCGAGCGCATCGCCGTGCTGAACGCACATCCACGGATCGGCGCGACCGCGGGGCTCTCGGAGCGGTCGGCCGCCGAGCAGCGCTCGCACGAGCCCGCGGAGCCCGCGGCGCTGCAGGCGCTCTCGCGCTTGAACGCCGAATACGAGCGGCGGTTCGGTTTCCGCTTCGTCGTGTTCGTGAACGGCCGCTCGCGCGCGGACATCGTGCCCCTGCTCAAGGAACGCCTGGGGCGGGCGCGGGAGCAGGAGCTGGCGACGGGGCTCGAGGAGTTCCTCGCGATCGCCCGCGACCGCCTGGAGCGCGGCTAGGTGTGATTCGCACCGGTCCTTGAGACTCAGGCCGCGGCCATGAGCTCGGCCAGCCACGGCTGGAGGTGCTCGAGTGCCGGGATGTGCTCGAAGCCGCGGTCAGTGAACGGAGTGCCGTCGAACCGCCTCCTGGAACGTGTTG
>DASWFN010000136.1:0-20637 GCA_036394215.1 Candidatus Limnocylindria bacterium | reverse complement strand
GCGCTCTGCGGGCCATCGATCACCTCGTCGGTGATCTCCTCGCCGCGGTGCGCCGGGAGGTCGTGCAGCACGATCGCGTCGGGCTTCGCGTGCGCGAGCAGCTCGCGGTTCACCTGGAACCCCATGAAGGCGCGACGCCGGCGCTCGTATTCCTGCTCCTGGCCCATGCTCGTCCAGACATCGGTGTACACGACGTCCGCGCCGCGCACCGCGGCCACCGGGTCGGCGCCGTACGTGATGCGCGCGCCCGTCGCTCGCGCCGCCTGCTCGGCGAGCTCGCGATAGCGCGGCAGCGGCTCGAAGCCGGCGGGTGACGCGACGCGCAGGGACATCCCCGTCTTCGCGGCGGCGAGCATGAGGGAGTGCGCGACGTTGTTGCCGTCGCCGACGTACGCGGTGACGACCTCGGTGAGCCGGCCCTTCCGCTCGCGGATCGTGAAGATATCGGCGAGCCCCTGGCACGGGTGCGAGAGGTCGGAGAGCCCGTTGATCACGGGCACGCTCGAATACTTGGCGAACTCCTCGAGCGTCTCGTGCGCGAACGTGCGCAGGACCACGATGTCGACATAGCGGCTCACGACGCGCGCGACATCGCTCACGCTCTCGCGGCGGCCAAGACCGACTTCCTGCGGCGACAGGTACGAGCTGTGGCCCCCGAGATCGCGCATCGCGACGTCGAACGAGAGTCGGGTCCGGAGGCTGGGCTTCTCGAAGATCATCGCGAGCGCCTGTCCGGCGAGCGGGGCGACGGCCGGCACGGGATCGCGCTTCAGCGCGTCGGCGTCGTCGAGGAGCGCCGTCATCTCGGCGGGGGTGAGATCGGCGATCGAGAGGAAGTGACGCACCCGCGTCGCGACCGACGTCATCGCACCGCCCGCAGCCGGGGCTGCTGCGCGCTGACCAGACCCATGAGGGCATCCGACAGGCGCGAGGCATCGTGCCGAATGGTGTCCTGCTTGTTCCAGAGCTCGCGCGGCCCGCTCCATTTGTCGATGACCGGCGCCATGGCCGCGCGCACGCCGAGCGCCTCGATGCGGGCGATCTCGTCGGCCGTCGGCTCGAGGTAGCGCATCCCCTGCTCGGCGTGATGGTCCCGAAGGTGCGCCGGCGGCGCATCGTCGTTGAGCAGCACGACATCGAGTCCGGTGCCGCCGAGGTAGTCGCGCACGACCGCGACGTGACCGGAAAGCGTGACGTCGTCCGTCTGTCCGGGCTGGCTCGTGGTGTTGGCCACGTAGACGACGAGGCCGCGCGCCTCACTGATCGCGCGCGCGATGTCGGGGACGAGGAGGCAGGCGCAGACGGTGGTGTAGAGCGAGCCAGGACCGAGCGTGATGAGGTCCGCCGCGACGATCGCCTCGACCGTCCCCGCGGCCGCCTGCACGTCGGCGTCGCGCAGGAAGATCCGCTCGATGCGGGCCTTGCCCTCCCCGCGCACGTTCACCTCGCCTTCGACGACGGTGCCATCGGCGAGCTTCGCGCAGATGTCGGTGTTGTACAGCGTGACCGGCAGGACCTTGCCGCGGATCTGCAGGATCCGCGCGGCCTCCTCGACCGCGCGGAGGAATGAGCCCTCCTGCTGCGCGAGCGCGGCGAGGAACAGGTTGCCGAACGCCATCCCGTTCAGCTCGTCGCTCTTGTCCGTCTCGAAGCGGTGGCTGAACAGCCGCCGCAGGACCGGGTCGCCCTCGGCCAGGACGGCGATCGCGTTGCGGATGTCTCCCGGTGCGGGGACGTCCAGGGCGATGCGGACCTTGCCCGTCGAGCGGCCGGAATCGGTGACCGCGATGATCCCGGTGATGTCCTCGGTGTGGGCGCGCATCCCGGCCATCACGGTCGGCGCGCCGAGCCCGCCTCCGAGGCACACCACTTTCAATGGCTTCGGCACGACGCGATAGTCGCAGATATCCACGCAGCGGCCTGCTATCCACCGTCACTCGGCCGGGTGAGGCAGACGCCTCGGCGCGCGCCATCATTCGTGGGTCATGAGTGCCCGCAGGCTCGGCGTCGTCCTCCGCGAGGCCTGGCCCTGGCTCGCGGTCACCGCGATCATCGGCGCGGTCGACTACGTGACGCCATCCACCTACGCCTTCGCGTCGATGTACTTCATCCCGATCTTCCCGGCGGCCTGGCGCTCGCGCGCGGTCGGCTTCGTCGTCGCCGCGGCATCGACCTTCGCCTGGATCTACTGCGATCTCGTTCAGCGCCCGACGAACGACATCGGCGCCGAGATCTGGAATTACGGGACGCGGATCGTCGTCTTCGTGCTCGCGGTGGTGCTCGCATCGACGCTCCAGCGGGAGCACGCGCGCATCGCGGACCTCGACCGCCAGCGCCGCGGGCTGCTGACGCTCCTCGAGCACGAGGTCCCCGGTCCGCTCCGCGAGCTCGCGACCGAGCTGCGCGGCCTCTCCGGTCTCTCGCGGTCCGACTCGGAACGGCTCGTCAAGCGCGCGGACCAGCTCGTCTTCCTGTCCGACGATCTCGCCTCGCTCGGCGAGCTCGAGGTCGGCGGCCTCCGCCTGGCGAAGCGCTCGACGAACATCGTCGACCTGATCCACGAGCTCCGCGCGGGCGCGATGGACCGCAAGCACGTCGTACTCACCGTCCCCGTCGCGCCGGTGCGGATCCACGTCGACCCCGACCGGCTCCGGCAGGCGCTCGATGCGATGTTCCGCGAGGTGAGCGCGACCGCCGACACGGTGAGCGTCGACTGCCGCGCCGACCGGACCTCGGTCTCGATCTCGATCGGCAGCGCGACGATGACGATGCCCTCGAGCGCGGCCGCACCGGTGCGGAGCGACGACCCCGCGGTCGGGGCGCGCACCCAGCTGGCTCGGGTCCTCGTCGCCGCCCACGGCGGGACGCTCCTCGGGGTCCGCGAGGCCATGGGTCGCGGCCAGCGGCTGATCGCGCGCCTGCCGGTCTAGTCGAGCGAGGGGCGCGCGAAGGGCCGCCCTCGCGGGCGGCCCTCCTTCACTCGCAGTGTGTCGCGGGCGCTACTGGCAGGCGGGGAACCTGAACGAGAACAGGTGCGTGCTCCAGTTGAAGCTGCCGCTCGTCTTGAGGTATTCGGTCGTGTACCAGAACGTGCAGTCGTCGCTCGGGTCGAGGGCCATGCTGCTGTAGTCGCCCCAGCGATGGAGTGTCCCGGTCTGGGAGCCACCGCCCGCCTGGATCGTCTCTTCGATGCGCAGCTGATTCAGCGGGTCGGCCGCGAGCCGGCCGCTGTAGCGGATCGACGGATTCAGCGCGGTGCTCGAGGCGCTGTAGCCGATCGCGAGGTCGCCGAGCTTGTCCATCGCGGCGCTACCCATCCAGCGGTAGGTCGTGTCCGGCGCGTAGCTCGACGCCTGGGCGAGGGTGAATGCACCGCCCGCGGGAGTGCTGCGGAGCTCGTACCAGCGCGGGGCCGCGGTGCCGCTGCCCTTGACCGAATGCGTGACCACGAGCGACTCGTGGTCGCCGAAGTTGCGGTAGGCCAGGCGGTACATGAGCCGGTCCCCGAGCGAGTCGAGCTGATTGTTCGTGCCCGGCTGCGCGATGCAGGTGCCGCCACCGCAGGCCGTCGAGAACGCCGGCACCGCGAGCGAGGTCGTGGTGAAGGTCGAGTTCGCGGACGTGACGAAGTCGACGTGGAACTTGGACAGGTTGAGCGAGCTCGTGCCGAAGTTCGCGAACACATTGGGCGCCCCGGACGGCGGGAGCGCGGTCGACCCGAGGGCCCCGGTGGCGCCGTCGAGGTCGCTCGGCAGGAGGCTCGCGACGGCAGTGCTCAGGTTGAAGCATTGCGCCGTCGCGTTCGCGTTGCCCGCGAGCATCGCGGCCCGGTCGAACGCGCAGGCCGCGGCGCCGCTGAAGCTCACGCCGTTCTGGAACCGGTTGAACGACATGTAGTAGGCGTCCGGCCAAACGCCGAGCTTCGGGTAATCGGGGAACTGGCTCCCGAAGCTGTACGCGTAGCGCGTCCACGTGCTCGTGGTGATGTCCGCGCCCGATGAGACCGCGACGCACTGGTAGTAGGGCGGCCCGCCGGTCACCGAGAATTGCGTGGCGAACCACCGCTGCGCCTGCGCGTCGAACTTGATGATCGGGTCGCCGTCGTTGTTCGCGCCGCAATTACCCGCGGTGAATCCGTTCCAGAATGCGTTGCCCGGCGTGGGTCCCTGGATCAACGCACCGGTCGTCTTGCTGAAGACGGCGAAGTCGAGGTTCACCCATTGCACGACCTGCGTCGCGCCGACGGAGGCATTCGTGTCGGGCGGAGCGCAGCAGGGGCTGTAGGCGCCGAGGCCGGCGCCGACGCCGTCGAAGCTGAGCCCGGCGACCGCACCGAGCGCGGTCGTCGCCGAGCTCTGGAGCGCGCCATCGGCCGCGCCACCCGGCTTCGGCCGGTTGCCGCCGGTGCCTTTGGCGAGCGGGCCCTCGCGCTTCACTTCGCCGCGGTGATCGCTTCCCGGACTCTTCGCGATCGATGGGCCGACGTCCTGCGCGACCGGAGTGAGGACCACGAGACCATCGTCCTGATGGGCCGGCGTGGCCTGCGCCGGACCGGCTGAAAGGACGACGCTGAGCGCGGCGACGGCCGCGACGACGACGGGCCGCTGAAGGGGATGACGCAATTCGAGCTCCTCCCGTGTGCCGCCGGCTGGCGGTCGCTGGGTAGTTTGCGACCCGGCCGGGTCAGTGTCGAGATACGAGACGAGCCCGATCCAACAGGGCGTCCTGCGGGCTTGGTATGAAGCCTGCTCGTCTGTCCGACCGGGTGCGTCGCCACATCCCCTCCTGGGCGGTCCAGTTCGGCGTGGGCATGGCCCTCGTCCTCGTCGCCATCGCGCTGTTCGCGGCACTCCTCGGGGCGGCCGTCCGGGGGCCGACGGCGTTCTTCGACGAGCTCGGCAGGTCCGTCGCGCGGCTGGCGCCCCAGCCCCAGCCCGACATCCGCGAGGACGCCCAGCTCAAGGCCGTGATCAAGGCCATGCCGGACGGAAAGATCCGCGTCGGCTCCGTCGTCGAGGACAAGAACGAGGTCGTGTTCACCATCACCGCCTCGCGCACCGCCGTGAAGGCCTCGGTGAAGCCGGGCGACGAGCTGCGGATCGGCAGGGACGGGAACGTCGAGATCGTGCCGACCGGGATCCCGGGTGTCCTGGATCAGCTCCAGCGCAGCATCGAAGACCTCAAGAAGCGGTTCTTCGGTCCGTAGGCGGCGACCACCGGCAGATGTTCAACAAAAGAGGCGCCCTTTCGGGCGCCCCTGATGGCCGAAGTCAGAGAGCGATCTTTAGATGGACTAGCTGGCGCGCTTGAGGTCCGTGCGGTGCGCGCGGATCGCGGCCGTCTGACGGGCGAGAAGCTCACCTCGCCACGCCTTGCGGCGCTCGAGAGCCTCGGAGTACCCGTGGTCGTACGAGCGGACCGACAGGAACCCGACGACGACGATGCCAAGTGCCGTGCCGACCATCATTCCGAGCGCGAAGATGAGCATTTTCGTCTGCCTTTCCGCGCTTCAGCCGCGCGGTGCGTTTCCTGTCATGACCGAATGCACGGGTCGTGCCACGCGTCGGCCGGCCGACGGCGGGCGGCCCGACGTGGGAGCATGGCCCCGACCGATGGCCATCCAAGTCGCCGTCGAGGCCCGCGACGTCCGGAAACGTTTCGGACCGGTAACGGCGCTCGACGGTCTGACGCTCGCGATCGAGGCCGGCGAGATCTACGGGCTGCTCGGCCCGAACGGCTCCGGCAAGACCACCTTCATCCGCACGCTCGCCGGATTGCTGCGACCAGAT
The DNA here is from genome assembly GCA_036394215.1 of Candidatus Limnocylindria bacterium. GTDB lineage: Bacteria > Chloroflexota > Limnocylindria > P2-11E > P2-11E > UBA4735. Next base: position 14,848 of record DASWFN010000136.1, on the reverse strand, counting down.
TCGGGTGATGCCCTCGTGTTCGGTGCGGCGCCCCGCGCCGCGGTCTCATCCGGCGCGGTCGGCTACATGACGCAGAGCCCGGCGCTGTACGGCGAGCTCACGGTCGAGGAGAACCTCAGCTTCTTCGGCGCGCTCCAGGGCGTGATCGATCTCGACGCGCGCATCGAGGCCGTCCTTCGCACGGTGGACCTCCTCGAACGACGCGGCAGCGTCGCCGGCACGCTCTCCGGCGGGATGAAGACCCGCGTGTCCCTCGCCGCGACCCTGCTCCACCAGCCGAAGCTGCTCCTCCTCGACGAGCCGACGGTCGGCGTCGATCCGGTGCTGCGGCACGAGTTCTGGAGCCACTTCCGCGCCCTCGCCGCGACCGGCGTCACGATCCTCGTGTCGAGCCACGTGATGGACGAGGCCTCGCGCTGCGATCGGCTGGGACTCATCCGTTCCGGCAGGCTCCTGGCCCAGGGCACATCGAGCGAGCTCATCGCGCGGGCGGGGACGCCGGACCTCGAGAGCGCGTTCCTGGCCCTCTCCGGAGCACCAGCCTGAGCGCGCGCCGCGCCGCCGCGGTCGCGCGACGGATCGTTCTGCAGTTCCGCCACGATCACCGGTCGCTCGGACTGCTCTTCGTGGCACCGATCATCGTGCTCACGCTGGTGGGCGCACTCTGGGGCGGGTCGGCGACGAACAAGGTCCGCGTCGTCGGCGCCGGCGACATCGACCCGACACTGTTCCAGGCGCTCAAGGGCACCGACATCGAGCTGCGCGCGCTCGATCGCGAGGCGGCGCTCGAGGAGCTGAGGGCCGGCCGGGCCGACGCGCTGATCGAGTTCGCCGACAACACCGCGACGATCACCGTGGAGGGCTCGGATCCGACGCGCACGGGCGCGATCGTCGGGCAGGTCCAGGCCGCGCTCGTCAACGTGATCCTGGATGTGCCGATGACCGCGTTCGTGAAGGTGAGCTACCTGTACGGCGGGCCGCATTACACGCTGCTCGACTATCTCGCGCCCACGCTCATCGCGGTGTTCGCGTTCTTCTTCATCTTCCTGCTGTCGGCGGTCTCCTTCCTCCGCGAGCGCACGAGCGGGACGCTCGAGCGGCTGCTCGCGACCCCGCTCACGCGGGGCGAGCTCGTGCTCGGCTACCTCGGCGGGTTCGCGCTGTTCGCGCTGCTCCAGGCGCTCGTCATTCTCGCGTTCACGATCTTCGCGCTGCAGGTGCAGTACCGCGGGAACCTCGCGACGATCTTCCTCGTCGAGGCCGTCCTGGTGGTCGGCGCGGTCTCGCTCGGTCTGGCGATCTCGGCGTTCGCCCGCAACGAGCTCCAGGCCGTGCAGTTCGTCCCGCTCGTGCTGCTGCCGCAGGTGTTCCTCTCGGGGCTGCTCGTCCCGGTCGAGCAGCTGAACGACGTGCTCCGCCCGATCTCGGCGATCCTGCCGCTCACCTACGCGAACGAGGCGCTGCGGTCGGTGATGGTGAAGGGGTACGCGCTCACCGACCCGTTGATCCTGCGCGACATCGGGATCCTTGCCGCGTTCGCGGTCGTCATGGCGGTCGGGGCCGTCCTATCCATCCGGCGCGAGGTCGCGTAGCCGCTCCCGTATCGTTCGCGGTGCGAGCCACGAGGAGGAGGCGGTATGCCGTTCAGCCTGATGCCGAAGAAGAGCATCTTCTTCACCCTGTTCAGCCAGCACGCCCAGAACGCTCTCGAGGCGAGTCAGGCGCTCGAGAAGCTGGTGAGCGATTTCACCGCGCTCGAGGACAAGGTCCGTGACATCCATGCGATCGAGCACTACGGCGACAAGCTCACCCATCAGATCATCCAGGAGCTCAACGGGACGTTCGTCACGCCGCTCGACCGCGAGGACATCATCGGCCTCGCATCGAAGCTCGACGACGTCACCGACGTGTGCTTCGACGTGGCGGAGATGATCAGCCTCTACAAGGTCACGAGCATCCGGCCCGCCGCGGTGCGCCAGGCCCGCACGCTCGTGCAGGCCGCGCGCGAAGTCGTGCTGTCGCTCGAAAACCTCGAGAAGCTCAAGGGCCTCGAGCCGCACTGGATCAAGATCCACACCCTCGAGAACGAGGGCGACCAGATCTTCCGGGAGGCCGTGGCCGACCTCTTCGCGCGCACGACCGACCCGATCGAGATCATCAAGTGGAAGGACATCCACGGCCTCATCGAGGTCGCGATCGACCGCTGCGAGGACGTGGCGAACATCGTCGAGACGATCGTGGTGAAGCACCACTAGTGGACATGGGCCTCGCGATCGTCATCGCGGTCGTCGTCCTCGGGCTCATCTTCGAGTTCGTGAACGGCTTCCACGACGCCGCCAACGCGATCGCCACGGTGGTCGCGACACGGGTGCTCACGCCGGTCCAGGCCCTGCTCATGGCCGGGTCGCTCAACCTCGTCGGCGCGCTGGCCGGCACCGCCGTCGCGGCGACGATCGCGAAGGGCATCGTCGACGCGGCGAAGGTCACCCAGGACCTCGTCCTTGCCGCACTCGTCGCGGCGATCGTGTGGGACCTCATCACGTTCTACGCCGCGCTCCCGACCTCCTCGAGCCACGCCCTGATCTTCGGGATGATCGGCGCCTCGGTGTCGGTGCACGGCTGGGGCGTTCTCATCCTGCCCGGCGTCGAAAAGACGAGCGCGGCGATCGTCGTCTCCCCGACCACGACCTTCATCGTCGGCTACCTGCTCATGCTCGCCCTCTACTGGGGGTTCCGCCGCGCGTCGGCGAACACGGTGAACCGCTTCTTCGGCAAGGCCCAGGTCGTGTCGAGCGCGTGGATGGCGTTCACCCACGGCGGCAACGACGGTCAGAAGACGATGGGCATCATCTCGCTGGCGCTGTTCGGCGGCGGATTCGTCGCCAAGTCCGGCGACATCCCGGACTGGGTGAAGATCGCGTGCGCCCTCGCGATCGGCCTCGGGACCTACACCGGCGGCTTCCGGATCATCAAGACGATGGGCATGCGGATCACGCTGCTGAAGCCGATCAACGGATTCGCCGCGGAGACGACCGCCGGGGCGGTCATCGAGATCGCCACCCGCCTCGGGATCCCGATCTCGACCACGCACGCGATCTCCGGCGCGATCCTCGGCGTCGGCGCGACCCGCCGGCTCTCGGCGGTCCGGTGGGGCATCGCCGGCCGGATCGTCACCGCGTGGGTCCTCACCATCCCCGCGTGCTTCGTCCTTGGGTGGCTCCTGACGCTCGCCATGCACGCGATCGGGATCCGCGCCTGAGGCTCCGGCCCAGGAGCAGGACCGACCCGGCGACGAGCGCACCCGCCTCGTCCGGCGCCGCCGAAGCCGAGCGCGACCGTCTCCTGACGCTGCTCTCGGAGCTCGGCGACGGGATCGTGCTCGCGGACGCGGACGACGTCATCCGCGTGGCCAACGCCGCCGCGGCCCGGCTGCTGGCCGGCACCGATCTCGTCGGCCGGCGGCTGGTCGAGGTCGTCCGCGACCACGAGATCCTGGACGCGATCGACGCCGCCCGCCGCGGCCGCGACGTCGTGCTCGAGATGCAGCGTGATGGGGGACGCCGGGTCCTCCGCATCGTCGCGAAACAGCTGCCGGGGCGCGAGCTGCTCCTCACGATCCAGGACCAGAGCGCGATGCGGCGGCTCGAGACCCAGCGCCGCGACTTCGTCGCGAACGTGTCGCACGAGCTGCGGACGCCGCTGTCCGCGCTCAAGGCGATGGTCGAGACGCTCCGCGGCGGCGCCGTCAATGACCGTGAGGCGGCCGAGGACTTCCTGACCCGCATCGATCACGAGGTCGACGGTCTCACCGATCTCGTCGGCGACCTCCTCGCGCTCTCGCGGATGGAATCGGGCGAGGATGCGCTCGAGCTCGCGGTCGTCGACGCCGCGGACCTCGTCCGGCAGGCCGCGACGCGTCTCGAGCCGCTCGCCGCCCGCGCCCAGGTGCGGCTCGCGACGGCGACGGACGCGAGCGGTGCGCGGGTCCGCGTCGACAGCGCGCGCATGTCGCAAGTCCTCGCGAATCTCGTCCACAACGCGATCAAGTTCACGCCTGCGGGCGGGACGGTCACCATCGGCACCGGCGCGACGCCGACCGAGGTCACGCTGTACGTCCGCGACACCGGCGGCGGCATCGATCCCGCCGATCTCGATCGGATCTTCGAGCGCTTCTTCAAGTCGGATCCGGCGCGCGCCACCGGCGGCACCGGCCTCGGCCTCGCGATCGCGAAGCACGCCGTCCAGGCGCACGGCGGGACGATCGCCGCGGCGAGCGGCGGACGCGGTCACGGCGCGACCTTCACCGTGACCCTGCCGCGCGCCGTCTAGGCTCGAAGACATGCGCACGATCCTCGTCGTGGACGACGAGACCAACCTCCGGCACACGCTCGCGTACGCGCTGCGGCAGGAGGGCTACGAGGTCGTGACCGCCGAGGACGGCGAGGCAGCGCTCGAGGCGTTCAAGGCGAGCGCGCCGGAGCTGGTGGTGCTCGACGTCATGCTGCCGAAGATCGACGGGCTCGAGGTCTGCCGCCGGATCCGCCGGCAGAGCGACGTGCCGATCCTCATGCTCACCGCGCGCGACTCCGAGCTCGATCGCGTCGTCGGCCTCGAGATCGGCGCCGACGACTACCTCGTGAAGCCCTTCTCGATGCGCGAGCTCGTCGCGCGCGTGCGCGCGATGCTGCGCCGCGCCTCGCGGGTCGCCGAGCCGCCGGCGGTCGAGGTGATCGACCTCCCCGGCCTCCGCCTCGACGTGCCGAAGCGCCGCGTCACGGCCGATGGGCGCGACGTGTCCCTCACCGCGAAGGAGTTCGACCTGCTCGCCTACCTCGCCGGCCGGCCGGGGCAGGTCCTGTCGCGCGACCAGATCGTCGCCGGCGTCTGGGGTGTCGATTTCAGCGGCGACCCCCGCACCGTCGACACCCACGTGAAGACCCTGCGCGAGCGTCTCGGCGACGACGCCGAGCACCCGCGCTGGCTCGAGACCGTGCGCGGCGTCGGCTACCGGCTACGCGAGCACGCCAAGACCTAGCCGGCGACCCCACTTCACCCGCGCTTCACAGACGGCTCACCGCCGTCACGCCTCCGCCACGCGCGGGTACGCGACTCTGACATCGCAACAGAAGTCAGAAATGGCGGGAGGGCGTTCTCCTTTGGATCGTTCGATGTGGCGTCCCAGCGCGGCGTTCCTCGCGATCGCGGTCATCGCGGCGGCCTGTGGCGGCGGCGGCGGCGGCCAGGCGGCGGCGACCGGCAGCGGCGCCGCGAACCCGTGCGGCATCCCGGTCAAGGGCAAGTGCGCCGATGAGGCCCAGGCGCTCAGCGGCGCGGGCGCGACGTTCCCGGCGGTCATCTACACGAAGTGGATCGACGAGTACAACAAGCTCACCGGCGTCCAGGTGAACTACCAGGCCATCGGGTCGGGCGGCGGCATCAAGGGCATCACCGAGAAGACCGTCGACTTCGCGGGGACCGACAACGCGATGACCGACCAGCAGCTCGCGGACGCGAAGGCGCCGATCCTCCACCTGCCGACCGTCATGGGCGGCATCGTCGCGACATACAACGTCCCCGGCGTGACGTCGCTCAAGCTCACCGGCGACACGCTCTCCGGTATCTTCCTCGGCGACATCAAGAAGTGGAACGACCCGAAGCTCGTCGCGGACAACCCGGGGGTCAACCTCCCGGCCGCGGACATCGCGACGGTCCACCGCTCCGACGGATCTGGCACCACCGCGGTCTTCACCGACTACCTCTCGAAGGTCAGCGCGGCCTGGAAGTCGAAGGTCGGCGCGGCCCAGACGGTCCAGTGGCCCGGCGGCGTCGGTGCCAAGGGCAACGATGGCATCGCCGGATCGGTCAAGTCGACGCCGAACTCGATCGGCTACGTCGAGCTCATCTACGCGCTCCAGCAGAAGCTCGGCGCGGCGACGATGAAGAACGCCGCCGGCAAGTTCGTCGACGCGAACCTCGACTCGGTGAGCAAGGCCGCCGTCGGCGTGACCCTGCCGGACGACCTGCGCGCGTCGCTCACCAACTCGACCAACCCTGACGCGTACCCGATCGTCGCGATGACCTACCTGCTCACCTACCAGGACGTCGCCGACAAGGGCAAGGCCCTGGCGATGGCCCGGTTCTTCTGGTGGGGCACGCACGAGGGCCAGACCTTCGCGAAGGACCTCGGCTACGCGCCGCTCCCCGCGGACGTGCAGGCCAAGGTCGAGGCGAAGATCAAGGCCATCACATCCGGTGGCAAGCCGGTCCTCCCGTAGTCCAGGTGACCTCCCGCACGGCCGATCGCACCTTCGCCGCGAGCGTGACGGCACTGGCGCTGCTGGTGCCGCTCACGCTCGCGGCCATCACGCTGCTCATCGTTCTCGACTCGCTGCCGACGATCCGTACCTTCGGTCTCGGCTTCCTCGTCACGACCGAGTGGGATCCGGTGCACGCCGTCTTTGGCGCGGGGGCCTATCTGTTCGGCACCCTCGTCACGACCGCGATCGCCATCGTGCTCGCCGCGCCCGTCGCCATCGGCGCCGCGATCTTTCTCACCGAGTACGCGCCGCGGCGGCTCCGGGGACCGCTCGCGTTCCTCATCGAGCTCCTCGCCTACATCCCGAGCATCGTCTACGGCCTCTGGGGTCTGTTCGTCCTCGTCCCGCTGTTCCGTTCGGAGATCGACCCGTTCCTGCAACGCGCCCTGGGACCGGTACCCATCATCGGCTCGCTCGTCAGCGGGCCGATCGTCGGCACGGACCTGCTCATGGGCGGCGTGATCCTCGCGGTCATGGTCCTGCCGCTGCTCGTCGCGGTGACCCGTGAGGTCCTCCTCGCGGTGCCGCCGGCGCAGCGCGAGGGGATGATCGGCCTGGGCGCGACACGCTGGGAGGCGATCTCCGGCGCGGTACTTCCGTACGCGCGCACCGGCATCATCGGCGCCATCGTCCTCGCGGTCGCCCGGGCCTTCGGCGAGACCATGGCCGTGACCCTCGTCGCGGGCAACAGCTCGACGACCATCGGCCCGTCGCTCTTCACTCCCGGCTACACGATGGCCTCGGCGATCGCGAACCAGTTCACCGAGGCGACCGACGAGCTCCACTTCAGCGCGCTCGTCGAGATCTCGCTCGTCCTGCTCGTGGTCGCGCTCGTCATCAACATCGCGGCGCGCCTCCTCATCCGGCGCGTCGCCTCCGGCCCGCAGGGGCTGGTGATATGAGCGCGGCGACGATGCCCGCGAGCGCGATCCCCGCTCGCCACGCGGTCAGCGTGCGCCGCCGGACGAAGGAGCGCGTGATGGTCGCGCTGCTGTCGGCAGCGGCGCTCGGCAGCGCCGCGATCCTCGTCATCATCCTCGGCTACGTCGTCGTGAAAGGCGCGCCCGCGCTCAACCTCGCGTTCTTCACCGAACGGCCGCTGCCGTTCGGGGTGGAGGGCGGCGGCGTCGGGCCCGCGGTCGTGGGCACGGTGATCCTCTCGGTGCTCGCCGGCGCGCTGGCGGTGCCGATCGGGATCGCGAGCGCGATCTTCGTCACCGAGTTCCGCTCGGGCCGGCTCGCCCCCGCGGTGCGCTTCGCCGCCGAGCTCATCGCCGGTCTGCCGTCGATCGTCGTCGGGGTCTTCGTCTGGGCCTTCCTCGTGCGCGGCCTCATCGGGCACTACGCCGCGATCGCGGGAGCCATCGCCCTCGCGATCATCATGATCCCGATCGTCGCGCGCACGGTCGAGGAGGTGCTGCGGCTCGTCCCACAGTCGCTCCGCGAGGCCGGCCTCGCGCTCGGCGCGCCCCACTGGCGCGTCGTCCTGCGGATCGTCGTGCCGACCGCCCGGGCGGGCATCGCGACCGCGGTCGTCCTCGCGGTGGCGCGTGCCGCCGGCGAGACCGCTCCGCTCCTCCTCACGGCGCTCGGCAATCTCTTCTTCAGCACCGATCTGCTCAGACCCATCTCGGCCCTGCCGCTGCAGATCTACCAGTACGCGGCCTCGCCGTACGACGACTGGCACACCAAGGCCTGGGGCTCGTCGCTCGTCCTCGTCGGTGTGATCGCGCTGCTCAGCCTTGGGCTGCGGCTCGCGACGCGCGGTGGTGCGCGATGATGCGCACGATGGAACGGGACCAGGGCGCGGCGGTCGCGGATCGGACCCCGGCGCAGCCTGAGGTCGCGATCAAGATCGAGGCGCTGAACGCCTGGTACGGCGCCACGCACGCGGTCGGGGACGTCAGCCTCGAGCTGCCGCGCGGCGCGGTGACCGCGATCATCGGCCCGTCGGGCTGCGGCAAGTCGACCCTCCTCCGGTGCCTGAACCGCATGCACGAGACGACGCCCGGGGCCCGCGTCGAAGGCCAGGTGTTCCTCGACTCGCTCGACATCTACTGGCCCGGAGTGGACGCGGTCGAGGTGCGGAGCATGGTCGGCATGGTGTTCCAGAAGCCGAACCCGTTCCCGATGATGTCCATCTACGAGAACGTCGCGGCCGGCCCGCGGCTTCGGGGCTGGAAGATGGACCGCACGAAGATGGATGAGCTCGTGGAGCGCAACCTTCGCCGCGCGGCGCTGTGGGACGAGGTGAAGGATCGGCTGGGCCGCTCCGGCTCCGCGCTCTCCGGCGGCCAGCAGCAGCGGCTCTGCATCGCGCGCGCGCTCGCGACCGATCCGAGCGTCCTCCTCATGGACGAGCCGGCCTCGGCGCTCGACCCGATCGCCACGTACAAGATCGAGGAGCTCGTCCGCGAGCTCGCGAGCGAGGTGACCATCGTGATCGTGACCCACAACATGCAGCAGGCGTCGCGCGTCTCCCAACGGACGGCGTTCATGCTCGCCGCCGACGACGGGGTCGGCCGGCTGGTCGAGTTCGGCCGGACGGACGACATCTTCACCAACCCGCGCGACTCGCGCACCGAGGCCTACATCACCGGGCGGTTCGGATGATGACGACGATGCATCAGCGAGCCGGGCTCGATCAGGGGCTGGAGCAGCTCCGCAAGGATCTTCGCCGCCTCGCGAGCCTCGTGGACATCGCCATCGAGAAAAGCGTGCTTTCGCTCGCGCGGCTGGACCGCGCCGAGGCGGAGCGCGTCATCGAGGCGGACAAGGTCATCAACGACCTGCGGTACTCGGTCGAGAACGCGGCGATCCAGATCATCGCGATGCAGCAGCCGATCGCCGGCGACCTGCGCTTCGTCATCGCGGTGCTCATGGTCGCGAGCGAGCTCGAGCGCATGGGTGACTACTGCGTCGGCGTCGCGAAGATCACGAAGCTCCATGGCGATCGCCCGCTGCTGAAGCCGCTCATCGACATCCCGCGGATGGCCGAGGCGGTCCGGAGCATGCTCCGCGGCTCGGTCGACGCGCTCATCACGAAGAACGCGTTCCTCGCGGAAGCGATCGCGGCACAGGACGATGAGATCGACCGCCTGTACGACCAGATCTACCGCGAGCTCCTCACCTACATGCTCAACGATCCGACGACCATCGACCGCGCGACGTGGCTCCTCTGGGCCGCGCACAACATGGAGCGGATCGGCGACCGGGTCCAGAACATCTGCGAGCGCACGGTCTACGAGGCGACGGGCGTCCTCAAGGAGTTCGGCGGCCGCGGCGGGGACGACGACGCGAAGCGGAACGACGCCTAGCCCAGGTCCGTTCGCGCCGCCGCTAGAGGATGCCTGCCAGCTCCGGGAGCGCGAAGAGCTCGTCGAGCGAGCCGATGACGTGGTCGGGCACCGCCTCGCCGGTGGCCGCCGCGACCGCGGCCCGATCGGTCAGGCCGGTCGTGATGAGCACCCCGACGGCCCCGACCCGGTGGGCGGCCACGATGTCGTAGTCGGTCGCGTCCCCCACGACCACGACCGGCCCGCCGGTGTCACCGGCACGGCGGATCGCCTCCTGGAACAGGAACGGCTCGGGCTTCCCGATGCAAAGGGCGGCGTGCCCGGTCGCGACCTCGATGGCCTGCACGATGCTGCCGGCCCCCGGGAGGAGCCGCCCCTCCACCGGGTAGGCCCGGTCCTTGTTCGAGGCGATGAAGCGCGCGCCGGCGAGGAGCGCGCGCTGCGCTTCCGCGAGCTTCGCGTAGGTGAGATGCAGGTCGAGCCCCACGACGACCGTGTCCGGAGGCGGCGGCAGCTCGAGGTGGGTCAGGTACTCGCGCATCGCCGCGGGGCTCACGCCGTCGGCAGCGGCATCGGCCGGCGGGTGCGCGCCGGGAAGGTCCTCGGCGCGGCGCACGCCGATGCCGACCGCGCGGATCTCGTCGCGCAGGCCGTTCGCGCCGACGACGAATACATCTTTCGGCTTGGGGACCAGCCGCTCGAGGTAGTGCGCCGTCGCATACGCGCTCGTGATCACGTGGTCCTCGTCACCGCCGAGGCCGAGCCGGGTCAGCCGCTGGACGTACTCGGCGCGCGAGGCGGTCGAATTGTTCGTGGCGAAGAAGACCTGCCAGCCCGCCGCCCGCAGCCGCGCGAGCGCCTCGCGCGCGTAGGGCATCACGATGTTCCCGCGATAGAGCACGCCGTCCATGTCGAAGATCGCGACGGGACTCACAGCGCGGCTTTGTACAGGGCCTCGATATCCGGCTGGGTCGTCGTGCGCGGGTTCACCAGGATGTTGCCCGAGAGCATCGCGTCCTTCGCCATGCTCGGGATCGCGGCCTCGTCCATCCCGACGGTCCCGAGGTGCGCCGGGATGCCGATGGTCTCGTTCAGCCGGAACACGAAGTCGACGGCGGCCTTCGCGTCCTTCTTCGTCCCCATCGCCTCGGCCACGGTCGCGTACCGGTCGGGCGCGGCGTCGCGGTTGAAGTCCATGACGTGCGGCAGGAGCGCGGCGACCGCGGTCCCGTGCGCGACGTGGCACCACCCGCCCAGGGGCAGGGCCATTGCGTGCACGTTGCCGAGCCGGGTGTTGCTGAAGGCGAGGCTCGCGGTGACCACGGCACGCAGCATCGCCTCGCGCGCGTCGAGATCCTTGCCGTCCTTCACCGCGCGGGGTAGGGCCCACGCCGCGTCGCGGATCGCCTCGAGCGCGAGCACCTCGGTCATGCGGTACGAGTTCTTCGAGGTGAACGACTCGATCGCGTGGACCAGCGTGTCCATGCCGGTGATCGCGGTGAGGAACGGCGGCAGGCCGATCGTCATCTCGGGATCCTCGAGCGCGAACATCGCGGTCGCGTTGGGGCTGATGACCACGAGCTTCTTGTGCTGATCGGGATCCGCGATGACCGAGTTGATCGTGATCTCGGCGCCGGTCCCGGCCGTCGTCGGGATGGCGACGACGGGCGCGGCCATCTTCGGGACCTTGTCGATGCCGATGTAGTCGAGGACCGTGCCACCGTTCGCGAGGAGCACCGCGGCCATCTTCGCGGTGTCGATGGACGAGCCGCCGCCCACGGCCACGAAGCTGTCCGCGCCCGCCTCCTTCGCACGCTCGTACGCGCGCTGGACCTCGGCCACGCCGGGGTCGGGCACGACCTGGTCGTAGATCTCGTACGGGATCTTCGCCTCGCGGAGCTTCTCCTCGAGCGGCGCGACGAGGCCCGCCTTCAGGACGCCCGGATCCGTGACGACGAGGACCTTCTTCGCCGCGACCTGTTGCAGCGGCGTCGCGAGCGTGAGCGCGACGCCGCGGCCGAATTGGATGCGCGTCGGGATGCGGAACACGTCGATGCGTCCGGGCACCTCGCGAGCGTAGCCTCGTCGCGTGACCGACGCCACGCCGCTGCTCGAGCTCGGGGGGCTGCTGCTCGCCGCGGCGCTCCTCGGGGCCGTCGCGCGGCGCCTCGGCCTGCCCGCGATCGTCGCGTACCTCGTCGTCGGTCTCGCGGTCGGCCCGTTCACGCCCGGCGTCTTCGTCGAGCGCCACCAGCTCGAGGTGCTCGCGGACGTCGGGGTGATCCTCCTGCTCTTCGAGGTCGGCATCGACCTCGACATCCGGGCGCTGCGCGGCGAGCCGCGCGGACTGCTGGTCGCCGCGCCGCTGCAGGTCCTCATCGGCATCGTCGCCGGCGCGGCCGCGGCGCTCGCGTTCGGCATGTCCGTACCCGGCGCGTTGACGATCGGCGTCGCGACCGCGCTCTCGAGCTCCGTCGTCATCGTGAACATGAGCCGCAGCCGGAAGCGCACGCTCGACGATCGGACCGGACGGACGCTCGTCGTCTGGGCGGTGCTGCAGGATGCCGTCAGCCTCATCGCCGTCGCGCTCCTCGCGGCGATCCTCGACCCGAGCGGTGGTGGCGTCGGTCCGTCGCTGCTGCGGCTCGCGCTCTTCGCGGCCCTGGCGAGCCTCGCGCATGTGTTCGTCGTGCCGCGGATCCTCTCGGCCGTCCGCGCCGAGGGCGACACGTTCCTCATCGTCGCGGTGTCGGTCGCGATCGTGACCGCCGCCGTCGGCGCCGTGTTCTTCGGCGTGCCGGTCGCCCTCGCGGCATTCGTCGCCGGGCTGGCGCTCAGCGCGGACGCGAAGGCCCAGGAGGCGCGGCGCGAGGTGCTGCCGTTCCGCGACGTGTTCGCGGTGCTCTTCTTCGTGGCGATCGGCACGCTCGTCGATCCCGCCGCGATCGCCGCGAGCTGGCAGTGGTTCCTGCTCGCGCTCGGGCTCGTCGCGCTCAAGTCGGCCGTGGTCACCGGGCTGGCGAAGGCCGTCGGGATCCGGGTCCGCGCGCCGCAGCTCGGCGTCGGTCTCGGGCAGATCGGCGAGTTCAGCTTCGTCGTGCTCGGGCTGGGCGTCGCGGCGGGCGCGATCAGCGCCGGCGTGTTCAGCGCGGTGCTCGCCGCGGCGGTCGTCTCGATCGCGCTGTCGGCGATCGCGGTGCGGCGCTTTAGGCCGACGGCTTAGGGCTTCGGCTTCCCTTCGGTGTCGATCGCGTTGCCGGCGTCGGGCGGCGTCCCGCGCTTGACGGTCTTCTTCTTCCCCCCGCGGGTCCGGTAGGCGCGCCAGGCGCGGCCGGTCATGGCGTCGCGGTGCTCGGAGCCCTCGATGTAGTCGTCGACCCGGGCCAGGATGATCGCGGTGATCGCCGCGAGCGCGAGGCGCCAGAAGGTGAAGAACAGGAGTCGCACGCATCCGCCCAGGCAACAACCCATGACCGCACTCTAGCGAGCGTCATGCCAGAGCGGACCGTCGCTACGAGAAGAAGCGGCGCAGCTCCCGTGCGACCCGCTCGGGATCGGCGCCCCGGCCGGTCATCTGATCGCCCCGGTTACCCGAGGCCGAGTGACCGAGACCCTCGAGCACGACCCGTTCAGCGCGCGGGAAGATCGGCACGAGGGCATCGACGGACGCGCGCAGATACTCCGGGCTGGCGCCCCCATTCAGCAGCAGCACGTCGGCATGCGTGTCCGCGAAGCGATCGAACATCCCCTGCGAGTCCGCGACGAGCTGGAAGTCGTATCGCAGCAGCGGCGCGAGCGTGCGCACCGTCACATCGTCCGGCTCGGCCCTCTTGTCCTCGCTCGCGAGCATCGCGCTCGTCAGCCGCTCCAGCACGAAGCGCGGGATGAGGTCGAACAGAGGCGGTGCGAATCTGCCGGCCTTCATGCCCGTCACGAGCGCTGCCGCCACCTTGCCGCGCGCGATCTCCTCGTCGAAGCGCTTCATCAACGCGAGCGAGTCGGCGGCCACGAGGAGCGGCGGCTCGAAGATCACGGCCCTGCGGATCGCCGGGAGCACTCGCGCCGCGTGCAGCCAGATGAGCGCGCCCGAGCTGACGCCGAAGACGTTGTGGGCGGCGCCGGTCTGGGTGAGGACCGCGTCCATGTCGTCGATGTCGGTCTGGATGCGGTGGTCCGGCTGGTAGGGGCCGCTCAGTCCGCGGCCGCGACGGTCGGGAAGATAGACGGTGAAGGTGTCCGCGAGCGCGGCGGCGAGCTGCACGTGGCTGCCGCTGTGCTCCATCGCGCCGTGCAGGATCACGACGCCCGGACCGCTCCCGATCCGGCGGTAGCCGATGGTCGTGCCGTCATGCGACGTGACGGACCCGGTCGTCGCCGGCGTCGGGGTGAGGGTCGTCATGCCGCGACCGGCTCCCGGCTCGTGTCGGGCTGGCCCACGCGGCGCGGAGCGCGTGCCGCGAGCGACAGGAGCGCCGCGACGATCACGATCGCGATGGGCAGCGCCATGCTCGGGCGCATCGCGTCGACGAACGCGTGGGTGAAGACGGCGTGTCCGAGCTGCGCGAGCTGGTCGGCGACCTGCTGCGGGACGCCCGGCGGCAGCTGCGCCGGCGCGCCGTTGGTGCTCGCGCCGACCTCGAGCCCCTGCTTCGCCGCGCTCGCAAAGCCGTCAACGAACGGCTGCCGGAACGGCTGCGGCAGCTGCGCGGAGTACGTGGCCGCCTCGGCCTTCAGCGATGACGCGAGCTGGTTCTGTAGGACGGCCCCGATCGCGGCGCTCGCGATCACCGTGCCGAGCTCCTGCATCGTGTTGAGGACGCCGGACGCGGTGCCGGCGAGCTCGGGCTTGAGGTCACGCGTCGCGAGGTCGTAGACCGGGGTCCACACGCCGGACATCCCGATGCCCATGAGGATGAACCCGGGCAGCAACGCCCAGCGGCCACCGTCGGCGCTCACCGTCCACGCGATGTACGCGAGTGCGATGGTGAACAGGGTCAGGCCGGCGAAGAGGAAGGGCTTCGGTCCGATCTTCTGGACCTGGCTGGCGACGATGCCCGACGCGAACATCATGGCGAGCGGCATCGGCGCGATCGTGAGGCCGGCGGTCAGGGCGTCGAACCCGAGGACCGACTGGAAATAGATCGTGATCGGCAGGAACACGCCGAGCATCGCGAAGCCCATCGCCATGAGCACGAACACCATGAGCGTGAAGTTGCGGTTCTTGAAGACGGCGAA
>DASWFN010000135.1:0-10208 GCA_036394215.1 Candidatus Limnocylindria bacterium | reverse complement strand
GACCCTTCGCTACTCGGCCGGCTCCGTCGGCGCGGGCGCGTTCTACGCATTCAACAACTTCGTGCTCCCCCAGCTGCTCCGCGCCGCCGGCGCCGGCGATCTCCTCACCGGCCTGCTCTCGAGCACCCGCAGCATCGAGGGCGCGATCATCCAGCCCACCGTCGGCGCGCTCTCCGACCGCACCCGCTCGCGGCTCGGCCGGCGCCGGCCGTTCATCGCGCTCGGGATCCCGCTGTCGGCGGCGTTCTTCGTCTTCGCCGCCACCCAGCGCGACGTCCTCGGGCTGACCATCGCGATCGTCCTGTTCTCGATCTTCTTCAACGTCGCGGCCGACCCGTACGTCGCGCTCCTCGCCGACATCACCGGCGTCGGCGAGCGCGGCATCCTCCAGGGCGTCTCGACCGGGATCCAGCTCGCGAGCCAGGTCGCGTTCCTGGTGCTCATCTCCGTCGCCGCGGGCAGTGGGGGCGTCCCCACGTGGTCGTACGTCCTGGTCGCGGCGCTCCTCGTCGGCACGTTCGCGATCACCGTCGCGGGGGTCGGCGAGCCCCCGATCGTCGACCGGACCGAGGAGCGCCTCGGGCTCCGCGGATACGTCGCGGCGCTCATCGAGCACCGCCAGGCGCTGCGCTACCTCGGGGCGATCTTCGCGTTCATGGTCGGCTTCAGCGCCGTGCTCCCCTACCTGACGCTGTTCATCACCGTCGACATCGGCCAGACCGAGCAGGTCGCCCTCGGCCTCGCCGCGGGCACGCTGCTCGTGACGGCGATCGCGGCGGTGGCGTTCGGGAAGCTCGCGGACCGGATCGGCACCAAGCCCGTCCTGGTCATCGGCTGGACGCTCCTCGCGGTCGCCGCGCTCGGCGGCATCGTCATCCGGGGCTTGCCCGAGACGATCGCCGTCGTGGTCCTCGCCGGCGTCGGCAATGGGGCCGCGACCGCCGCCGGCTGGCCGCTCCTTGCGTCGCTCGTCCCGCCGGAGCAGACCGGGGTGTTCGCCGGGCTCAAGGCCGCCGCGGAGTCGATCGCGATCCCCGCGTCGGTGGTCATCGCGGCGGAGGTTTTCCTTCCCCGATTCAGCTACCGCGGGGTCTTCGTGCTGCTCGCCGCTGCGATCCTCGTCGCGCTGGTCATCCTCGTCCGGTGGGTGAAGGTCCCGCTCGGCCGCGCGACAGCGATCCCCTTCGATGATCCGGCGATCATCTGACATCGTTCCGATCCGGGCCGGCGCTGCTACCTATTTTGGGTGTCCGTGCGCAAGGACACTCTAGGTCAGCCTGCCAGCGTCAGACCAGCTGCCCCCGGACCTGGCGCGCGGACCATGACTCGGTGCAGATCGCGTTGTACGGACACTGGCTACACGTCCGCGCCTCCGGTCGCTCGGGAGACGCCGGGAACTGCCGGGCGCGGATCTTCGCGGCGGTCGAGGAGATCACGGCGGTGATCGCGCCCATCGCGTCGGGGCTCGGCTTCGTCTCGCCGCGCTGTCCGCTCTCGAGGAAGATGAGCGCGGTCGTCGCGGGAAGCTCGCCGTAGGTCTTCTGATACGCGAGGGCATAGACGGGCAGCTGCATGTTCTTCGCGGCCCGCCGCTGGGGGGTGTCCTCGTCGCCGTCGAGGATGCTCGACTTGTAGTCGGACACCGTCACGCCATCCGCGGTCTTGTCGACCCGATCCCACTGCCCCACGACGCGATCGTTGCCGAGCATGAACGAGAACCGCTGCTCGACGAGATCTGGCGCGGGCGTGCCCCGCTCGTCGTCGAAGAAGCGGCGAAGCGCGGTGAGCCCGGCCTCGAACCGCTCGCTCTCGTGGTCGGGTGAAATGAACCCCCCGCCGACCCATGACGACCGGAACGTGGCTTCGAGCTGGGGGAGGGTCGGCTCCTCGCCCGCGCGCTTGCGGCGGAGGAAATCCGCGACTGCCCGGTGCAGCGCGTTGCCGTAGACCATCGGCGGCGTGGGCAGGACCGGGATGCGCAGGACATGCGCGAACCGGTAGCGCAGCGGGCAGCGCCGGTAGTCATCGATCTCGGTGTACGAGAGCGTCAGCACGTTGTCCGGCCCGAGGCGCGGGAGCGGGCTGTCGACCTCGGCCGGCGCGGCGGCGAATCGCTGGAGCTCGTCGTACGACGCGAGCCGGACGCTCTTCGCGTGGGGCCGGCGGCCGAGGGCCTCACCGATGAACCGGCTCGGGCGATGGCCGCGGGTCCCCCCGTAGTCGGTCGCGCTGGTGAAGAAGAACGCCTCCTTCGCCCGGGTCATCGCCACGTAGGCGAGCCGGCGCTCCTCGGCGACGTGCCGGTCGCGGTCGCTCTGCGGTGTGCGGGCGAGGCCGACGGGCATCCGCAGGTCGGGCAGCCGGAGGCTGCCGGGAAGCCGCTCCTCGGTCGCGACGACGAGATAGACCACCCCGAACTCGAGGCCCTTGGCCTTGTGGATCGAGAGCACGTTCACCGCGGTCTCGGACTGCTCGAAGTCCGCGGCCGCCGGATCGTCCCCCGCCTCGCGGAGGAGCTGCAGGTGCGGGACGACGTACGAGGCGCGGTCCGCGGGCAGCGCCTTGCCGGCGCTCTGGACGAGCCGGAGGAACTTGGCGACGTTGCGACCCTGCTCCTCGGCGAGCGCGGAGTCGGGATCGCGGTAGCGGTCGAGCAGCCTCGAGCGTTCCAGGAACTCGAACAGCAGCTCGGCGGTGGTGAGCTCGGCCGAGCGCGCGGCGTAGAGCTCGAGGTCGGTGACGAGCCGCTTCGCGGCGGCGACGGCCTCCTCGCTGAAGCCGGTCGCCTCCTCCCGGGCGACCTCCTCGAAGAGCTCGCGGAGCGGGCGCTGCCGGCGCGTCTGGGCCTCGGCGAGCTTGGCCAGCTCTCCCGCCGGGAAGGCGTACAGCGAGGACGTCGCGAGGAAGTAGACATGCGGCGAGTCCGAGGGCGCGGCCACCGCGGTGAGGAACGAGACCAGCAGCCGGATCTCGTCGCGGTCGTAGAGCTGGCCGCCTCCCGAGAAGTGCGCCGGGAGCCCGCGGCGGGCCAGGGCGTTGAGCACGCGGGTCGCATCGGAGTTGTTGCGCACGAGGATCGCGAAGTCGCCGAGCTTCCGCTCGCGCTTCACCGCCGCGGCGGCGATCCGGTCGGCGACGTCCTCGGCCTCCTCCGCGGCGCTCGCGAACCGGAGGTGGTCGACCTCGACCTCATCGCTGTCCGGGGCCGGCCGCCCGCGGAGCTTCTTGTCGATGCCGAGGCGGTCCTCGAGGCGATCCGGGTTGTTCCGGATGAGGGCGTAGGCCGCGTCGAGGATCCCCTGGCTCGAGCGGCGGTTCTCGACGAGGGTCACGACCTTCGCATCGGGATAGGCGTCGCGGAAGGCGTCGAAGTTCGAGAGCGTCGCGCCGCGCCAGGCGAAGATCGACTGATCGTCGTCCCCGACGACGGTGAGGTTCCGGTGGGGCGCGACGAGGCGCTCGATGAGCTTGAACTGGGCGTCGTTCGTGTCCTGGAACTCGTCGACGAGCACGTACCGGTAGCGGTCGGCGAGCCGCTGGGCCGCACCGGGGTGATCGCGCAGCACGCGGAGCGAGAGCGCGATCTGGTCGCCGAAGTCCAGCACCCCGTGCTGCTCCTTCAGCGACGTATAGGCGAGGTACGTCGCGGCAAGCTCCGCCTGGGCCTCGGCCTCATCCCGCGTCGCGTCGTCGGCGGCCTCCGCCCGCAGCCGCGCGGCGAAGGCGACGTAGTCCTCGGGCGAGATGTCGTCGTCGCGGGCCCGGCCAAAGAGATCGAGGAGCGCGCGGACGTGGCGGACCGGGTCGCCTGCCGGGCGGTAGCGCTTCAGCGGCAGCTCGAACAGATGCTCGCGGACGAAGATGACCTGCTCCGCGGGTGAGAGGACCCGCAGCTCCCCGGCCCGGCCGAGCTCGAGCGCGAACTCGCGGAAGACCTCGTCGCCGAACGAATGGAAGGTGCGGATCGCGGCGTCGTTCTGGCCGAGCGGCGTGTAGAGGTCGACCCGCTCCTGCATCGTCGCCGCGGCCTTCTCGGTGAACGTCAGCGCGAGGATCTGGTGCGGGCGGGCCCGGCCGGAGGCGATGAGCTCGACGATCCGCGCGGTGAGCACGTGGGTCTTGCCGGTGCCGGCCCCGGCGACGATGAGCAGCGGGCCCTCGCCGTGCTCGACCGCCTCGCGCTGCTCCGCGGTGAGCGCGCGCAGGATGTCCGGCCGCTCCTCGCCCAGCGGGAAGCTGAGCTGCTCGGTCACGGCGCGATCGCGGCCGGCTCGGCCTCCCGGTCGGCCGGCGGCGGCGAGTACCGCTCTGCAACCAAATCCGGTCGCGAGCCGACGAAGGCCGCGAACGAGGCACGGGCGCGGGCAAGCTGGGCCCGGGCGCGCTCGCGCTTGTCGGTGCGCCGGAGCTCCTCCGCGAGCGGCGGAAAGAGTCCCCAGGTCGCGTTCATCGGCGCGAACTCCCGCTGCGGCGTCGTGACGTACCGCACGAGCGCCCCGATCGCCGTGTCCTCGGGGAAGACCACCTCGGGCTCGCCGGCCAGCGTCGCGGAGACGTTCAGGGCGGCGACCAGGCCGCTCATCGCGGACTCGAGGTAGCCCTCGACGCCGACGAGCTGGCCCGCGAGGTACGTCCGCTCCGCGGACCGGAGGCGGTGGGACGGTGCGAGCAGCGCCGGCGAGTTCACGTACGTGTTCCGGTGCATCACCCCGAGCCGGGCGAACTCGGCTCGAGCGAGGCCCGGCAGCGAGCGGATGATCCGGCGCTGGTCGGGCCAGCGCAGGTTGGTCTGGAAGCCGACGAGGTTGTAGAGATCGCTCGCGGCGTCGTCCGGGCGCAGCTGGACGACCGCGTACGGCCGCTTGCCGGTGACCGGGTCGGTGAGGCCGAGCGGCTTGAGCGGCCCGAACCGGAGCGTCTCCGGCCCGCGCCGGGCGAGCTCCTCGACCGGCAGGCAGGCCTCGAACCACATCGTCCGCTCGAAGTCGTGAAGCTCGACCTGCTCGGCGGCCACGAGCGCCGCAACGAACGCCTCGTACTGCGCGCGGTCGAGCGGGATGTTCAGGTAGGCGTCGCCGCCCTTCCCGTAGCGCGAGGCCCGGAAGAGGAGGGTCTGATCGAGCGACTCCCCCACCACGATCGGCGCGGCCGCGTCGTAGAAGTGGAGGTGCTCCTGGCCGGTGAGGCGCTCGATCGCGGCCGCGAGATCCGGAGAGGTCAGCGGTCCGGTCGCGACGATCGTCGTTCGCGCCGGATCGATCGCGGTGAGCTCGCCCGCGACCCGGCGCACCCCGGCGTCGGCGAGGCCCGCCTCGACGGCGGACGAAAACGCATCACGGTCGACGCTGAGGTCCTGGCCCGACGGCACGCGCGCGCGGTCGGCGGCCCGCAGCACGAGCGACCCGAGCCGCCGCAGCTCCTCCTTGAGCAGCCCCGCGGCGACCTCGGGCACGTCCGACTTGAAGGAGTTCGTGCACACGAGCTCCGCCGCCCGCGGGGTGCGGTGGGCCGGGGTGCTCTTCTCCGGCCGCATCTCGAGGAGCTCCACGCCGATGCCGCGCCGGGCGAGCTGCCACGCGGCTTCGGATCCCGCGAGCCCCGCCCCGACGACGAGAACGGATTCGCTCATCCGTTCTATCCTACGAGCGGGCGTAGTGCTCCGCGAGCGCGACGAGCGTCCGGACCGACGGACCCTGCGGACCCTTCGGCGCGTGGGTGCGGTCCTTCTCGCTCCAGAACGTTCCCGCGATGTCGAGGTGGGCCCACTCGGTGCCGTCCTCGACGGCCGCATCGAGGAACGCCGCGGCCTTGATCGCGCTCCCGTTCTTGCCGGCGCTGTTCGTCAGGTCGGCGATGTCGCTCCTGATCGCGATGCGGTATTCGTCGGTGAGGGGCATCGGCCAAAGCCGGTCCCCCGCCTCGGCGCCGACGCGGCGGACCTCGTCGACGAAGGACGCGGGCTTGCCGAAGAGGCCGCTGAAGTAGTCGCCGAGGGCGATGACGATGGCGCCGGTGAGCGTCGCGACGTCCACGACGCGCGTCGCACCCTCGCGCTGGGCGTAGGTGATCCCGTCGATCAGCACGAGCCGGCCCTCGGCATCGGTGTTGATCACCTCGACCGTCTTCCCGCTCATGCTGGTGAAGACGTCGCCCGGCTTCGTCGCGCCGCCACCCGGCAGGTTCTCGGTGCACGGCGCGACCGCGATGACGTTGGTCTTCGGCTTGAGCGTCCCGATCGCGGTCATCGCGGCGATCACCGACGCCGCGCCGGTCATGTCGGCCTTCATCGTGTACATGCCCTCGGCCGGCTTGATCGAGATGCCGCCCGAGTCGAACGTGATGCCCTTCCCGACGAGACCGAGGTCGTAGCCCTTGCCGCCGCGGCCCCTGTACCGGAGCACGATGAATTGCGGCGGCTGGTGGCTCCCCTGCGCGACCGACAGGTAGCTCCCCATCCCGAGCTTCTCGCACTGCTTGCGATCGAGCACCTGGAACTCGATGCCCGCGGCCTTCGCGAGCGCCCGGGCTTCCTCGGCGACGATCGTCGGGGTCATCTTGTTGGCCGGCTCGTTCGCCAGCCGCCGCGCGACGTTCACCGCGTTCCCGACGGCGTCGCCGCGCCGCAGCGCGTCCTTCACGTTGCCTTCGGCCACGATGCTGATCGCGGTCAGCGGCGGCAGCCGCCGCTCCTCGGCCTTGCTCCGGTGGGCCTCCGGCCGGAACATCGCGAAGATCACGCCTTCGACCGCGGCCTGTGCGGCGCGAGCCTCGCCGATCGTTGCCGCCTCGGTGTAGATGGCGACGGTCTTCGCATCGCTCTTCCAGAGCGACTTGATGCCGGCGCTCGCGATGTTGCGAGCGCGTTCGGCGTCGTACTCGGCGCGCTTGCCCGCACCGACGATCACGACGCGTCCGTCCTTGTCACCGCCGGCGTGGGTGAGCACGTTGTACAGGAGTGCCGATCCGTGCTCGGCTCCCAGGCGCTCAGCGATCGCGCGCTTCCCGCGCGGGAGGCTCTTCGCGACCTGCTTGTCGGCGAAGAACGGCACGATCGTGACGTCGGTGGCTCCGGCCTCGGACGGCCGGACAGCGCGGAACTTCATTCCTTACTCCCCCTCGTGCGTGCGCGTACGCCGAATGATCTGATCGAGCTGCGTATGGCTGGTCGCGGGATCGTGGATGAGGATGCGATCGTCGCCCACGCGTCGCGTGAGGCCGTGATCGTCGAGGAATTGTAGCAACGGAAGGACGTGCTTCCGGCTCGATCCCGTGAGGTCGCGGGCCCGCGCGACGGTGATCGGGCCGCCGGCGAGCGCATCGATGACGGCGTCGCCGAATCCGCGCACCGCGTCGGGCAGGAACACGCTCTCGGTCCCGACGCGCACCACGTCGCCGCGCTCCTCGAGCGCCACAAGCATGTCGATGTCGAGGCCATGCTCCTGCTGCAGCGTCGCGGCGCTCGGGGGCCGCGCCGGATCGCGCGCGAGGGCCGCGCGGGCGTTCGACCAGCGGGCCTCCTGATCGGGGGTGAGGGTCGGCCGGTGCCGGGGAAGCGCGAGCGCGCTCCCGCGCTCCGCGATGCGGCCATCGGCGACGAGGCGCGCGACGAGCGCGGCGTAGCGCTTCGGCGGCAGGTCCAGCGTGCTGCGGACCTCTTCGCGCGAGGCGCCCGCACGGAGCGGGCTGCGCCGGTGGACCATCGCGAGCGTGCGCTCGACACGGGTCGCGAGTGCCTCGAAGGCGGCCCGCGAGACCGCGGCATCGGCGAGCGCGACCGCGCGGCCATCCGCGAGCAGCGCCGCGTAGGCCGACGCGCGCGCGGCCGCATCGAGACCGCTGCGCTCGCCTGCCTCAGCCGGCGTGCGCGCGACGTCGAATGACGCGAGCAGCCGATCCTCCGGCGATGGTGCGCTGCGACGCTCGAGCGCGGCAGCCGCATCCGCGCGGGTCCGCTGACGATCGCCGCTGGTATCCGCGACCGACCCGCCGCCGAGCGTCTCCGGCGGCGAGGGCCGGCGGAGCACGAAGCGATCGCCGACCGCGAGGGCGAGCGGCGTCGCGAGCCGCAGCTGCACCCAGGCGCTGCCACCCGGCCCGATCTTCTGCCCTTCGAGCACCGAGACGCGCGCGATGGCCTCCGCGGTCCCGACGTGGACCCGCACCGATTCGTCGTGGGCCAGCGCGTCGCTGATGTCGGGAAGGAGCGAGAGCCGCGCGCCGATGATGCTCGTCGCGACGAGCGTGCCCGGGCGTGTGACGACCATGCCGCGCTCCAGGTCGTCCTTCTCGATGCCCGTCACGTTCGCCGCGACGCGCGACCCCGGCCGCGCAATGTCGATCGGCCGGCGATGCGTCTGCAGGCCGCGGATCCGGCCGCGCCGGCCGCCGGGCACGACCTCGATCTCGTCCCCGGTCCGCAGCGTCCCGTCGACGAGCGTGCCGGTGACGACGGTGCCGAAGCCGGACATCGTGAACGCGCGGTCGATCGGCAGCCGTGGCCGCGCGAGGTCGCGCCGCTCCGGCGCGGCCCCGAGCACCGCCTCCAGCGCGCGGCGCAGCTCGTCGAGCCCGCGGCCGGTGGTCGCCGAGAGCTCGACCATCGGCGCGTCGCGCAGCGGCGTCCGCGCGACGGCCGCGCGCACCTCCTCGCGGACCAGCGCGGCCCAGTCATCGTCGACGAGATCGCGCTTGCTCAGGGCGATCACGCCGCGCTCGATCCCGAGCAGCTCGAGGATCGCGAGGTGCTCGCGCGTCTGCGGCATCACACCCTCGTCGGCGGCGATGACGAGCACGACCGCGTCGATGCCGCCGACGCCGGCGAGCATGTTGCGGATGAAGTCCTGATGCCCCGGCACGTCGACGATCCCGACGTCGGTGCCGCCGGGCAGCGTCAGCCACGCGAAGCCCAGGTCGATGGTCATGCCGCGCTCGCGCTCTTCGCGGAGGCGGTCGGGGTCGATGCCCGTGAGCGCGCGGATCAGGGTGGACTTGCCATGATCGACGTGCCCTGCCGTGCCGACGACGCGGATCGTCGCGTCGCCCGTCATTGCGCGGGGCCGCCTGGGCCGCAGGTGGCGAATAGCGCGGGCACGACGACGAAAGCGAGAACGGCCAGACCGGTGATCCACAGCGCGAGCACCATCGCTGTCGCACGCAACGGGAGCGGCGAGCCGGGCTTCCCTACTTCACCCGGATCGCGACGCACTCGATCTCCACGCGGAATCCACGCGGCAGCGAGGCGACGCCGACGGTCGACCGCGCGGGCCGGTGGTCGCCGAACCGCTTCGCGTAGACGTCGTTCATCGCGGCGAAGTCGGCCATGTCGGTCAGGAACACCGTCGTCTTCACGACGTGCGCGAGGTCTGATCCGGCCGCGGCGAGCACCGCGGTCAGGTTGTCGATGGTCCGTTCGGTCTCGGTCGTCACGTCACCCGTGACGTTCGCCATCGTCGCCGGGTCGATCGCGCCCTGTCCGGCGCAGTAGACGAAGTCCCCGACCGCGATCGCCTGGCTGTACGGACCGATCGCTTTCGGCGCTCCGTCGGTCGCGATGGCTCGCAGCTGCATGGTCATATGCCCTCCCCTACTTCGGCGCGTGCGCAAGCGCGCTGATGATCGCATCGGTCAGCTCATCATCCTGCTCCGGCAGCACGCTGCGCAGATCGAGCACCACGCGATCGTCGACGATGCGCGCGATCACCGGCGGGTCGCCCGCCCGCAGCGCGCCGACCGCGCGCGCGGCCGATGCCGCGGTCAGCGCGACGCCCCGCGAGGCCTGGGTCTCCTCGGGCAGCGAGCCGCCGCCGACGGTCGAGAACGTCTCGACGACGGCCGCCGCGATGCCGGCCCCCTCGAGCCGCCCGGCGATCGCCTTGGCGCGGCGGCCAAGCTTCACGGGCGTCGCGCTGATGAGCCGCCACACCGGGATGGTCTCGACCGCGGTGCCGTCCCGGTACGCGGCGACCGTCGCGACGAGCGCGGCGATCGTGAGCTTGTCCGGCCGCAGCGCCCGCATGAGCGGATGGCTGCGGAGCTTCGCGATCGCCGCGGCCCGCCCGGCCGCGATGCCGGCCTGCGGGCCACCGAGCAGCTTGTCGCCGCTGAACGTGACGACATCGGCGCCGTCGCGCACCGCCTCGGGCACCGTCTCCTCGCGGCCGAGCCCGTACCGCGCGGTATCGATGAGCGTGCCGCTGCCGAGGTCGTGG
>DASWFN010000134.1:0-28795 GCA_036394215.1 Candidatus Limnocylindria bacterium | reverse complement strand
GCGCGCCGCCACATCGCGTACGACCGCTACCTGGCGGACGAGGTCGTGCCGGCGATCCGCCGGCAGAACAGCGACCTCGCGCTCGAGCTGGTCGGCGCGTCGTTCGGCGCGTTCCATGCCGTCGCCCTTGCGACGCGGCATGCCGGGATCGCGAGCCGGGTCATCGGCCTCTCCGGGGCGTATGACGCCGCGCGATGGCTCGAGGGCTTTCGCGAGCACGACGCCTACTTCGTGAACCCGCTCGCATATCTGCCTGGGCTCACCGACGACCGGCAGCTGCGGTCGCTCCGCGAGACCGAGTTCGTCATCGCGACCGGCGCCGACGACCAGAACGTCGGAGCGTCCCGACAGCTCGTGTCGATCCTGCAGGAGAAGGGCGTCCCCGCGGCGCTGCATCTGTGGGACGGCTGGGCCCACGACTGGCCGTATTGGAAAGAGATGGTGGACACGTTCCTATGACCAAGCTGGTGGGCCTGCTCGTCGGCCGGGAGAACACGTTCCCGCAGCCGTTCATCGATACCGTGAACCGGAAGGGCGAGGCGAAGGGCGTCCGCGCGGAGATGGCGGTCCTCGGCGGCGCGAAGGAGCTCGAGCAGCCGAAGTATTCGGTCATCGTCGATCGCATCAGCCACGAGGTCCCGTATTTCCGGGCCCATCTCAAGAGCATGGCGGTGCTCGGCACGGTGGTCGTCAACGATCCGTTCTGGTGGGAGGCCGACGAGAAATTCTTCGAGTGCACGCTCGCCCGAAAGCTCGGCGTCGCCGTGCCGAAGACGGTCGTGCTTCCGAACAAGTCGTATATCCCCGACATCAACGAGGGCTCGCTGCGCAACCTCCAGTACCCGATCGACTGGAAGGGCATCGTCGAGTACACCGGCCTGCCGGCGATCCTCAAGCCGAACACCGGCGGGGGCTGGAAGGACGTCTACAAGGTCGACACGATGGAGCAGCTCCTCTGGGCCTACGACCAGACGGGGACCGCGACCTTCGGTCAGCGTCCGAAGACGATGATCCTCCAGGAGTTCATCCAGTGGACCGACTACATCCGCTGCATCTGCATCGCGCGGCGGCATATCAACCCGATCCGGTACGACCCGACCGCGCCGTTCCACGAGCGCTACGTCGTCGACAAGCCGGTGACGGGGAAGCTTCGCGAGCGCGCGATCCACGACGCGATCGCGCTCACCGATTCGCTCGGCTACGACATGGACACGGTCGAGTTCGCCGTACGCGACGACGTCCTGTACGCGATCGACTTCCTCAACCCGGCGCCCGACTTCGACAGCTTCTCGATCAAGGGCGCGAACTTCGACTGGGTCCTCGAGAAGATGAGCGACCTCGTCATCGCCTACGCGACGGGCGCCGCGGAGCCGCCGTGGCGCGGAGAGCACCGGTGGTGGCGCCACATCCGCTGATCGAGTACCACGCGCTGTTGGAGGACGGCGACCTGGCGGCCGAGAGCGCCGCGGCGCTCTCCGATGGCCAGCGCGCGCGCCGGCTCGTCTTCGGCGACCGCCCGCTGTGCGTGGCGCTCCGTCCGAACCTCATCTCGCGCTGGCAGTACGACACCATCGCGAAGGCCTCCGAGACGCTCTACGCGGCGTTCGACAAGCTCGAGCGCGCGCTGCTGACCGATGACGACCTGCGGCGCGAGCTCGATCTCGATCCACGCGAGGCGGAGCTCGCTCTCGCGGACCCCGGCTTCCGGGCCTCGTCGCCATCGGCGCGCCTCGACGGGTTCGTCGGGGACGACGGCGTCATCCGGTTCGTCGAATACAACGCCGAGTCGCCGGCCGGCATGGCCTACAACGACGAGCTCGCCGCGGTCTTCGCGACCCTTCCGGTCATGCGCGCGTTCAAGAAGAAGCACCACCTGGCCGCGTTCCCCGTACGCGGCAAGCAGCTCGGCGTGCTGAAGCGCGCTCACCGGCCGCGCGGCGAGCTGCGCACGATCGCGATCGTCGACTGGCGCGGGCTGCCGACGCTCACCGAGTTCGAGATGTTCGCGCGATACTTCGAGAGCCAGGGCTTCACGGCGATCATCTGCGCGCCGCAGGACCTCACCTACGCGCGGAAGACCCTGCGCGCCGGCGGAAAGCGGATCGACGTGGTGTACCGGCGCGTGCTGACGAGCGAGCTCCTCGCGAAGCCGGACGCGGCGAAGGCGCTCGTGCAGGCGTACCTGGACGGCGCGGTCACCGTGGTCAACAGCTTTCGCGCGAAGCTGCTGCACAAGAAGATGAGCCTGGCCCTCCTGTCGGACGACCGCTACGCCGCGCTCTACACGCCGGACCAACGGAGGGCGATCGCGACCCACATCCCGTGGACGCGCAAGATGCGCGAGGGCCACACGACCTATCGCGGCAAGACCGCCGATCTCGTGGACCTCGTGGCCCGCCACAAGGACCGGTTCGTCCTGAAACCGAACGACGAGTACGGCGGCAAGGGCGTCGTCCTGGGCTGGACCGTCGAGCAGCACGAGTGGGAGCAGACGATCCTCGCCGGCCTCACGGCGTCGTACGTCGTACAGGAGAAGGTGTCGGTGCCGCGATATCCCTTCCCGGTCCTGCTCGACCGGATCCACTACCTCGACCTCGCGATCGACCACGACCCCTACCTCTTCTGGGGCGCGGTCTCGGGCTGCCTCACCCGGCTGTCGTCGAGCGCGCTCCTGAACGTGACCGCGGGGGCCGGCAGCGTCGTGCCCACCTATATCGTCGACGCATGAAGAACGGGGGCACGGTCCCGCGCCTCACGATCGGCATCGAGGAGGAGTTCCAGATCGTCGATGGCGACGGGCACCTCAAGAGCCACAGCGAGACGCTCCTCGCCGCGGCGAAGCCCTACCTCGAGGAGCGCGCGCGTCCCGAGATGATGCAGTCGGTCGTCGAGATCGGCACGCGCATCTGCGCCGACGTCCCCGAGGCCCACGCCGAGATCGTGAAGTCGCGCGGGACGCTCGCGGCCCTGCTCAAGCGCGACGGGCTCCGGCTCGTGTCGGCGGGCACGCACCCGTTCTCGCATTGGCAGGAGCAGCTGGTCACCGAGCACGAGCGGTACAAGGTGCTCGAGGAGGAGCTGCAGGACGTCATCCGCGAGCTGCTCATCTTCGGGCTGCACGTGCACGTCGGGATCCCCGACCGGGAGCAGCGCATCGAGGTGATGAACGAGGCCCGTTACTTCCTGCCGCACCTCCTTGCGATCTCGACGTCGAGCCCGTTCTGGCTGACGCGCAACACCGGCCTCAAGTCGTACCGCCAGATCGTGTGGCAGCGCTTTCCGCGCACCGGCATCCCGCCGCAGTTCTCCTCGTATGACGAGTACGAGAACTACGTCGAGCTGCTGGTCCGCACGAAGTGCATCGACGACGGGAAGAAGATCTGGTGGGACCTCCGGCCCCACGCCTTCTATCCGACGATCGAGTTCCGGGTCTGCGACGCCGCGACGACCGTCGACGAGACGCTCTGCATCGCCGGTCTCATCCAGGCCATCTGCGCGAAGCTCCTCATGCTGCGCGAGCGGAACCTCGGCTTCCGCCGGTACATGCCAGGCCTCATCCAGGAGAACAAGTGGCGGGCGATGCGCGGCGGCATGGACGCGAAGCTCATCGACTTCGGCAAGGAGACCGAGGTGCCGATGCGCGACCTCTGCGAGGAGCTCCTTGAATTCGTCGACGACGTGCTCGATCCGCTCGGCTCGCGCAAGGAGGTCGAGTACCTCCGCACGCTCGCGCGGGACGGCACGAGCGCGGACCGCCAGATCGCGGTCTTCCAGCAGACCGGGCATCTGCATTCGGTCGTCGACTCCCTCGCGCAGGAGACCGTGCGCGGCGTGCCCGAGGTGGCGCTGGCCTAGTTCGTCGCGGCGAGCTCCAGCACGGCCTGCGTCGCGGTGCGTCCGGCGATCTCGAGGCGCTGCGCGGTCACGGTGTCGAGCGTGTCGCGCACGGTGTGGAAGCCGGTGAAGTCGGCCCAGCCGAGCAACGCCGCCGGCACGCCGCGACGCGTATACGAGATGTGGTCGCTGCCGCCGATGGCCGGCGTGTAGCCGAACGAATAGCCGAGGCGGTCGGCCGCGCTCGCGAGCCGCGCGTGCATCGCGAAGTTCTCGTCGGATCCCGCGAGCGTGTCCCCGCAGCAGCCCGATACGTCCAGGTTCACGAACGCGAGCACGTTCGAGGGCCGCAGCGGCGTGGTGAGCGAATGGTTGGCGAAGTACTCCGAGCCGACGAGGCCCTCCTCCTCGCCCGCGAACGCGGCGAAGATGACCGAGTTCTTCAGCGTCGCGCGGTTCGCCGCGAGCACCCGGGCGACCTCGAGCGTCACCGCCGGGCCCGAGCCGTTGTCGTTCGCGGCCGCGAACACGGTGCCGTCCGGATCGGTGCCGATACCGTCGAGGTGCCCGCCGACGAGGACGAACTTGTCCGCGCGCGCGGGGTCGCTGCCGCGCAGGATGCCGATGACGTTCTGGCCGGTGATCTGGCGGATCGGCCCGAGCGGGACCGAGATCCGGACGGGCGTCTGGGTGTCGAACGAGATCGGCTGGATGATCTCGGCGCGCAGGCTCGGCCGGTTCTGCGCGCGCCGGATCCGGTCGATGAGCAGCTGATTGAGGTCGGCGACGTGCTTCCCCGACGCGGCGATGAGCTCGTCGGCCACGCCGGCCGTGATCGTGAGGACCGGGATCGTCTCCTTCTCGAACGCCGCGACGTATGACGGCTTGATGAGGTCGTTGAACGTCACGACGAGCACGCCCACGGCGCCCTCGCGGCGGGCGATGTCGATGCGGTCCTGCTGCGCGATGCTCGGGCCGGCGATCATCACGATGTTGCCCTCGGGATGGACCCCGAGATAATCGCTGTACTCGGTGGTCTTGTTCCCGCCACCGACGTAGACGACGCGGCCCTCGGCCACGCCGCCGCCGCGGCGGCCGCCAACGCTCTCCGAGAAATCGGTCCGCGGCACGTAGCGCTTCGCGTCGGCGCCGAGCCGGTCCAGCGTGGGCATCGCCGTGAGCCCGACGTCGGACATCCGGAAGCTCTGGTAGTAGGTGCCGTCGTCGCCGGCGGGCTCGAGCCCGAGCGCCTTGAAGCGGTCGGCCATGAACGCGGCCGCCTCCTGATAGCCCTTCGAGCCGGTGTACCGGCCGCCGCGGGCCGGGTCGGCGATGTAGGCGAGATCGTCGTGCGCCCGGGCCCCATCGAACTGCTTCGACACCCCGGTCAGCCCCGCGGCCGGGCCGACGAGCGGCGAGGCGAGGCGGATCACGAGGATTACGGCGACCAGCGCCGCCGCGGTCTTCCAGCTGAGCAGCCGGCCGAGCGCAACCGGTGCGCGCTCGAAGAAGATCCGCAGCCCGTGGCCCGCGAGGTTGAACGCCAGCACGCCGCTCGCGAACGCTGCGGCCGGGACGAGCGCGATCCACGGCGCGCGGAAGACCTCGAACCGGCCCTGCGCGAGGATCGCGCCCCACTCTGGCGACGCGAAGAAGAAGACGCGGCCCGCACCACGGAGGTCGTCGAGCGGGATCGACGTCCCGCCACCGACGACGTATCCGAGGAATCCGAGCTCCCCGAGGATGAGCAGGATCGCGCTCGCCTCGAGCGCGGCGGTGATCGCGAGCAGGGGGAGCAGGTTGGGCACCGCGTGGCGCGCGAACGTCGCGAACTCGCTGAGCCCCTCGGCCCGCGCGGCCTCGAGGAACGGCCGGCCCTTGAGGTCGACGAGCGCCGACCGCGTCGCGCGGCCGAAGCCCCACCAGCCGGTGATGGTCAGCGCCGCGGCGAACGCCTGCAGCCCCGACCGGATGTCGAACGCGAAGATCCAGAGGACCGCTAAGAGGAGCGTCGGGAACGCGGCGAACGCGTCGATGAGCGCCGACACGACGCGGTCGATCCACCGCCCCGCGAACCAGCCGGCGACCGCGCCGAGCGCGACGCCGATGACGAGGCGTGCCGCAAGGACGACGAACGCGAGCGTGAACGTCGCCTGGGCGCCGTACATGACCGTGACCCAGAGGTCGCGGCCCTGACGGTCGGAGCCCAGCGGAAAGCCGTACGTGCCGGGCTCGAACGGCGCGGGGACCGAGCGCGTGCCGACCTGGATGAACGTGTGCTCCTTCAATGGATCGGCGCCGGTCACGAAGGGCGCGCCGAAGCCGACGACCAGCCACGCCGCGACGAGCGCGAGCCCGGCGATGAGCTGCCAGTTGAGCGCCCGCCTCATGCGGACGTCCCGGTCGCGCGGTGCGCGAAACGCGCGGCGACCGCGTCGAGCCCGAAGCGCACGATCGCGATCGTGACCGCGAGCGCGCCGAGGAGCGTGCCCGCCGTCGCGGCGTCGAACCGCCGCACAGCCTGCAGCAGTGCGAAGCCGAGGCCCGGCCAGCTGAAGAAGACCTCGACCACCGGGAGCGTCGAGAGCGCGATCGAGAGGCCGCTCGCGATCGCGCCGATGATCGGCACGGCCGCGTTCCCGAGGGCGTGCCGCATGAGGATGAACGACTCGGCCAGCCCCTTCGCGCGCGCGGTGCGGATGTAGTCGAGCCTCAGGACGTCCTCGGTCGCGACGTAGGCGAAGTTCGCGATCTGCGCGAACGGCCGCGCCGCGAGGACGAGCACGGGGACGATGAGGTGGTTGTCGATGCCGAAGCCGAACGTCGGCCAGAGCCGCACTCCGGTCCGCGCCGTGAGCTCCGCCCCGCCCAGGATGAGCAGGATCGCGACGAGGAACGACGGGAGCGAGACGGTGAGCGTCGTCGCCGTGAGGAGGAAGCCGCGCAGCCGAGGACCCCGGGATGCCGCGGCGAGCACGCCCACCAGCGTGCCGAGGATCGCGGCGCTCCCGACCGCGAGGAGGACCAGGACCATGCTCTTCCAGTAGGCGTCGACCAGCAGCTCGCCCATCGCCCGGCGCTGCCCGCCGAGGATCGAGGTCGAGCTCGCCTCACCGAGCGACCCCGAGGCCAGGCTCGTGAAGTAGTCCTGCGTCCCTTCCCAGGCCTGCTGGGCGATGGTCGGCAGGTCCGCGCGCTCGAGACGGGTGCGCGCGGACACGAGCGCCACCTGTGACAGCACGATGATGAGGACAAAGGTGAGAACGACGAGCGACAGCCGGATCAGCACGGCCAGCGATGCGCGCGTGGCCGTTCCGCGTTCCACCACTACGTCCGACCTAGAATACCGAGATGGCGGCTCCAAAGTTCTACGTCACGACGGCGATCTATTACGTCAACGATCGCCCCGGGCTGCATCACGCCTACGAGATGGCCGCGACCGACGCCCTCGCTCGTTTCCACCGCCAGCGCGGGCGTGACGTCTTCTTTTTGACGGGCACCGACGAGAACGCCACGACGAACGCCGAGAACGCGAAGACCAAGGGCCTCGAGACGCGGGCCTTCGTCGACCAGAACGCCGCCGAGTTCAAACGGATGGCCGACACGTGGGGCATCTCCTATGACCGGTTCATCCGGACGACCGACCCCGATCACGTCCGGGGCGTGCAGGAATTCGTGCGCCGCTGGATCGCGAACGGCGACGTCTACCTGGGGTCATACGAGGGCTGGTACTGCACCGGCTGCGAGGCCTTTTACGAGGAGGCCGACCTCATCGACGGCCGGTGCCCGATCCACACGACGAGGCCGGAATACATCAAGCGGCTGAAGGAGGAGAACTACTTCTTCCGCCTCTCGAAGTACGCGGATCGCTTGAAGCAGCTGTATCAGGAGAAGCCCGAGTTCTGCGAGCCGGAGATCCGCCGCAATGAGGTCCTCGGCTGGCTCGAGCGCGGCCTGAAGGACGTCAGCGTGTCGCGGCGCAACCTCACCTGGGGCATCCCCTGGCCCGGTGAGCCGACGCACACCGTCTACGTCTGGTTCGACGCGCTCATCAACTACACGACGGGAGTCGGATTCGGGACGGACGACAAGCAGTTCAAGAGATGGTGGCCGGCGGACGTGCACGTCGTCGGCAAGGACATCAGCCGGTTCCATTGCATCTTCTGGCCCGCGATGCTGTGGTCCGCGGGGCTCGAGCTTCCCGATCGCGTGTTCGTGCACGGCTTTCTCGAGTACAACGGCCAGCGTCTATCCAAGTCGAGCGGCAACATGATCGACCCGTTCGCGTCGGCGCTCGAGTGGGGCGCCGATGCGATCCGCTACCTGGTGCTGCGAGAGGCGCCGTTCGAGAAGGACTCACCGATCAGCCCGGAGCAGTTCAACGCGCGGTTCAACGCCGACCTCGCGAACGGCCTCGGGAACCTCGTGTCGCGGACGCTGAAGATGGTCGAGACCTACTGCGAAGGGTTGGTCCCGCGGCCGGGCGGCGAGGGGGCGTCGGAGATCGAGCTCCACGCCGTCGCGAACCGCGCCGTCGAGAAGCACGACATCGCGGCCGCCGGGCTTCACTTCGCGGACGCGCTCGCGGCGATCTTCTCGCTCGTCGACGCGGCCAACAAGCACTACCAGGCGACCCAGCCGTGGATCCTGGCGAAGGACCCCGCGAACGCGGGGCAGGTCGCGGGGTCGCTGTACGCCGGCCTCGAGGCACTGCGCATCGTCGCGCACCTCCTGTCGCCGTACATGCCCAACGTGGCCGACGCCATCTGCGCGCAGCTCGGCCTGCCCTCGCCCGCGCTCGCGCCCTGGCCCGACGTCGCGCGGTGGGGTCTCCTCGAGCCGGGCCGCAAGGTGCACGCGGGGCCGCCGCTCTTCCCACGGCTGGAGGCGGCGAAAGCCTGCTGATCGACGCGCACGCGCATCTGACCGATGCGCGCTTCGCCGGCGATCTCGACGCGGTCCTGGATCGCGGCCGTGCCGCAGGCGTCACGCGTGTCCTCACGTGCGGCGAGGACGTCTCCTCGAGCGAGGCGGCGCTCGCGATCGCGCGCGCCCACTCCGACGTCCGCGTCGCGGCCGGTGTGCATCCGCATCGTGCCGGATCGCTCGATGCGCGGGCGCTTGACGCGCTGCGCCGCCTCGCCGCCGACGAGCGGGTCGTAGCCATCGGCGAGATCGGCATCGACCTGTCGGGCCGCAGCGCGCCGCGCGACGCGCAGGAGCGCGCGTTCACCGCGCAGCTCGATCTCGCGAACGAGCTCGGGCTGCCGGTCGTGATCCACGTGCGCGACGCCGGACCCGAGACGCGCGCCCTGCTCGATGGACGCGCGGTACGCGGTCAGCTCCACTGCTACAGCGAGGGACCCGACGAGATCGCGGCGTGGCGAGGGCTCGGCCTGGTGCCGTCGTTCGCCGGACCGGTGACGTACCGCGCGAACCGCGCGTTGCGCGAGGCCGCGCGGCTGACGGATGCGCTGCTCGTCGAGACGGACGCGCCATACCTCTCGCCAGAAGGTCGTCGCGGCCAGCGCAACGAGCCCGCGTACGTGGCGATCACGTACGCGGTCATCGCTGCGGAGCGCGGCGCGGACGTCTCGGCCCTCAGCGCCACGACCGATGCGGTCGCACGCTCGCTGTTCGGCCCTCGTTGGTAAAGGCGTTCGTGCTCGCCGCGTCACTGGCGCTCGTCGCGGGCGGCACCGGCAGCGGCGCATCCGACCGGCTGACGCGCTCCGCCGACGCGATGGAGCATGTGCGCGGCGTCCGCTTCTCGCTGGTGGCGACGAGCGTCGCGAGCGGCGGCGGGTCGGTCGCGGGCGACCTGGCCCTCGAGTACCGCGCGACCGGCGAGCTCGTGCCGCCCGACCGCCTGCGGCTCACGGTCACGACGCCGCGACCCGCGGTCCTGCTCATCGTCGGGAAGACCATCACGCTCGACGGCGAGCCCGCGTCGCCCGCTGTCTTGCGCACGCTCGCGAGCCCGATCGCGGTGCTCGAGCAGCTGCGCGAGCCGGGCAGCGCGACGTACCGCGGCCTCGGCTTCGCGCGCGGGAGCATCACCGCCCGCTACCGGATCGACCGCGCCGACCGCGGCGTCGTCGAGGTCGAGATCGGGCTGCTCGACGAACTCGTCCGCCGCCAGACCTTCACCGTGGCCGAAGCCGCGCCCGCGGAGGGGCTGACCTCCGGACCACCTACACCGTCGAGTACTGGGACCACGGGGTCGCCTTGACGGTGCGGGAACCGGGAGCGCCCTAGCGACGTCTACCGACCAGCCGGGTCACCCCCGGAGAAGGTAGGTAGGCGATGAAACGGCTCGTCTGGCTGGCCCCCGCGCTCCTGCTCCTCGCGGCGTGCTCCGGTGCCGGGACGACGGCGTCCTCCGGCCTGACGTCGACCGCCGGCGGCGCCCCCGCCTACGCGGTCTCGAAGGACGCGATCGCGGCGCCCGCGCCGGCGCAGGGGAATACCGCGCCGAACGGCGTCCCGATCCCGCTGGCGTTCGATCCGACCCGGTCGATCATCCTCACCGCGAACATCGCGATGCGGGCCGCGGACCCGTGGGCGATGTCCGATAAGGCCCAGGCCGTCGCCGCGGGCGTCGGCGGCGACGTCATCGGCCTCAACACGAGCGGCGGCGGCGACCAGCGTGTCGCGAGCCTCACGCTCCGCGTGCCCTCCGACCGCTTCACCGACGCGTTGCGTCAGCTGCGCGCGCTCGACGCGGAGGTGATCTCGTCCAGTGTCGACGGCAAGGACGTCACCGACCAGTTCGTCGACCTCAAGGCGCGTCTCGTCGCGAAGCAGGCCGAGGAGCAGCGCTACAACGCGCTCCTCGTCCGGGCGAACACCATCGACGAGATCCTGAAGATCGACAGCGCGCTCGGTACGGTCCGCACGCAGATCGAGCAGCTGCAGGGGCAGGTCAACTCGATCGCCGCCCGCACGCAGTTCTCGACGATCACCGCGTCCATCATGCCGGCGCTCGTGCCGCCCGTGACGACCACACCCGGCGCGTGGGACCCGGCCAAGACGGTGGCCGTGGCCCTCGGGACGCTTGCCGCGGTCCTGCGCGGCCTTGCGGACGTGACGATCTGGGTCCTCGTGTTCGCCTGGATCCCGTTGCTCGCCCTCGCGGTCCTGGTCGTCCTGACCCGCGGCCGCCGCCGCGCCATGCCGGCGGCCTAGCGACCAAGCGCAAATGCGGGCGGCCATCCGGCCGCCCGCATTTGCGTTGGCCCGGGCCGCGCGTACGTTCTCCCGATGGCGAGCTCGCTCGACCCGATCGTGACGCTGTCGCTGGTCGTCGGGACGATCGCCGCCCTCATCTTCGCGGGCGTCCTCGTCGCGCTCGCGGCCTTCACCATCCGCTACCGCGATCGCGGCTCCGGTACGCCGCCGCAGATCCACGGTCATCAGGCGCTCGAGGTCGCGTGGACGGCCGTCCCGGTCCTTGCGCTCGCCATCGTGTTCGCCCTCAGCCTGGTGACCCTCGGCCAGATCGGCCGCGGCGCGACCTTCGGCAGCCTCGAGCCGCCGGTGCGGATCGCGGTCGTCGGCCACCAGTGGTGGTTCGAGTTCCGCTACCCCAACGGCGCGGTCGTCGCGAACGAGGCGCACATCCCGGTCGGTGTGCCGATCGAGCTGGAGCTCGGCTCCGTCGACGTGATCCACGATCTCTGGGTGCCGGAGCTCGGCGCGAAGTCCGACATCGTGCCGGGGCAGCGCAACGTCATGCGCCTCTTCACCGCGCGTGCCGGAACCTACGGCGGCGCGTGCTACGAGTTCTGCGGCCTCGAGCACGCCTGGATGCGGATCATCGTGGTCGCCGAGCCGCGCGCCGACTTCGAGCGCTGGGTCGCGGCCCAGGCGGCGCCCGCGACCGCTCCGGCGGGCCCGGCCGTGGCGGGGCTCGAGGTCTTGCGGTCCACGGTGTGCTCGTCGTGTCATGTCGTGCAAGGGCAGGTGACCGGCGCGGCGATCGGGCCCGACCTCACGCACCTCGCCTCGCGCCGCATCATCGCCGGTGGCGTGCTGGCGAACACGCCCGACGGTCTTCGCTCGTGGATCGCGGACCCCCAGCGCTACAAGCCGGGCGCGCTCATGCCGCGCGTGCCCCTGAGCGACGCGGACCTCGACGCGCTGGTCGCGTATCTGGTGACCCTCAAGTGACCGCGACCGCGCTCGTGAAGCGACCCCGGGCATTCGCCGCTGCGGGCGTGCTGCGCACGGTCGACCACAAGGACATCGGGATCCTCTACGTGCTGCTCGCCCTGGCGTTCCTCGCCATCGGCGGCGTCGAGGCGTTGCTGCTCCGCGTGCAGCTCGCATCGTCGGGCCTGCGGGTGCTCGATCCGAGCACGTACGACCAGCTCTTCACGATGCACGGCATCACGATGATCTTCCTCGTCGCGATCCCGATCCTCGTCGGATTCGCGAACTACGTCGTGCCGCTGCAGATCGGCGCAGCGGACGTCGCGTTCCCGCGCCTCAACGCGCTCTCGTTCTGGCTGACGCTGTTCGGCGGCGTGCTCCTGTACCTCAGCTTCTTCGCCGGCGGCGCGCCGGACGCCGGGTGGTTCGCCTACGCGCCGCTCACCGAGCGGCCGTTCGCGGTCGGAAGCGGGATGGACTGGTACGTCTTCGGGCTGCTCGTCTCGGGTGTGGGCACCCTGATCGGCGCGATCAATCTCGCGGTCACGATCCTCCTGATGCGCTGTCCGGGGATGGTGATGGGCCGCGTCCCGATGTTCACCTGGATGGTCCTGATCACGAGCGTCCTCATCCTCGGCGCGTACCCGCTCCTCACCTCGGGGCTCGTCATGCTCCTCGTCGACCGGCAGCTGGGCGGGCGGTTCTTCGATCCCGCCGGCGGCGGCAACGCGGTGCTCTGGCAGCATCTCTTCTGGTCGTTCGGCCACCCCGAGGTCTACATCGTCGTCCTGCCCGCGTTCGGGATGATCTCGGAGATCGTGCCCGTGTTCAGCGGCAAGCCGCTGTTCGGGTACCGCTTCGTCGCCGGCTCGGGGATCGCGATCGGGTTCCTTTCGTTCAGCGTGTGGGTCCACCACATGTTCGCGGTCGGGCTCGGCGACGCGGAGAACGCGTTCTTCTCGCTCACGAGCATGCTCATCGCCGTCCCGACCGGCGTGAAGGTCCTCAACTGGCTCGCCACGATGTGGCGTGGCAGGATCCGCCTCGCCCTCCCGATGGTCTTCGCGATCGGGTTCATCGCGACGTTCGTCATCGGCGGCCTCACCGGCGTGTCGCTCGCCCTCGTGCCGATCGACCTGGTCGTGACCGACACGTACTACGTCGTTGGGCATCTGCATTACGTGCTGTTCGGCGGGACGATCATGGCGGTGTTCGCGGGCCTGTACTACTGGTTCCCGAAGGTGACCGGGCGGATGCCCGGCCGGCGCCTCGGGCTCGTGCACTTCTGGCTGACCCTCGCCGGCCTGACGTTCGCGTTCCTGCCGATGCACTGGCTCGGTGTGATGGGGATGCCGCGCCGGGTCTGGACGTACGCGCCGGGGCTCGGCTGGGAAGCGTCGAACCTCGTCTCGACCGCGGGCGCGTTCCTGATGGCCGCGGGCGCGGTCGTCCTCGCGGTCAACGTCTGGCGGAGCGTCCGCGCGGGCGAGCCGGCGGGCGATGATCCGTGGGACGCGTACACGCTCGAATGGGCGACGTCATCCCCGCCGCCGGCGCACAACTTCGAGAGCGTCCCGCAGGTGCGCGGGAAGCGGCCGCTCTGGGACCGCAAGCATCCGTCGCAGTCGGATCCGGGTTGAGCCGATGACCGCACGGGCCAACGCGCTGCCGGTCACGCGCGACCCGAGCCTGCTCGGGATCGGCTTGTTCATCGCGTCCGAATCGCTGTTCTTCCTCGGGATCGTGATCGCGTACGTCGTGTTCCGCGAGCAGGGCCTCGCGACGGCGAAGGCGCAGCTCGATGTCGGCCGCACCGCGACCTTCAGCGTGCTGCTATTCGCGTCGAGCGGGACCGTCGGGCTCGCGGTCGCGCGCCGGTCGCGCGCATGGCTCGCGCTCACCGCGGTGTTCGGCGCGGTCTTCCTCGGCGGGCAAACGATGGAGTACGCGCGGCTCCTCGCGGCCGGCTTGCGCCCCGGGTCGGAGCTCTTCGGCACGACGTTCTTCACCCTCACCGGCCTGCACGCGCTCCACGTCCTGGTCGGCCTCGTGCTGCTCGCGACGCTGTTCGCCGCCGCGACCGCGCGGCCGCGCCGCATGGGCCCGGCCGCGTGGGAGGGTATCGGCCTGTACTGGCATTTCGTCGACGCCGTCTGGCTGGTCGTGTTCTCGATCGTCTACGTCGGGACGGCGATCGCATGACCGAACGCCACGCCGCGCCCGGACCGTCGATCTGGCCGGTGACGCTCGCGCTCGGCCTCTCGATCCTGTGCGCCGGCGTGATCACGCATTGGGTGATCGCCCTCGGCGGCGCGCTGCTCGCGGCGCTCGCCCTGGTCGGCTGGGTCGTCGACGCGGTGCGGGGACGCTGATGGACCGTCGCCGGTTCCTCTCGCGCGTCACGATCGGCCTCTCCGGCGCGATCGCCGCGATCGTGGGCGCGCCGATCCTCGGCTACCTGCTCGCGCCGCTCTTCGCCCGCGAGACGGACACGTACGTGGCCGTCGGTGATGTCTCCCGCTTCCAGCCGGGCACGACGCTGCAGGTCGACTTCGACGACCCGAGCCCGCTCGCGTGGGCCGGCCAGACCGCGAAGACCGCGCTGTGGGTCCGCGGCATCTCGGCGACGAGCTTCCAGGTCTTCAATGTGAACTGCACGCACCTCGGATGTCCCGTCGATTGGCGCGCGAGCGCGAGGCTCTTCCTTTGCCCGTGCCACGGCGGTGTCTTCTACGAGGACGGCTCCGTCGCGGGCGGCCCGCCGCCGCGTCCGTTGTTCGAGCGCGAATGGCGGGTCGCTGGCGGCAAGCTCATGGTGAAGACCCAGAAGCTGCCGACGGCCGGCGGCGGCGCGCCATGAGGCGGCTCGCCCGAGCCATCGGCCGGTGGATCGAGCTTCGCTTCGAGCTCGAGGACTCGGTCGGGGAGGTCATTACGCACCCGGTGCCCGCGGCGCTCGCGGGCCCGGTCGGCTGGTGGTACGTCTTCGGGAGCGCGACGCTCGCGATCTTCATCGTGCAGGTCGCGACCGGGGTCGGGCTCGCGATGACGTACGTGCCCGCGCCGAACAGCGCGTACGACTCGCTGCAGTTCATCAGCACGCAAGCCACGCTCGGCAACATCGTGCGTGGCATCCACTACTTCGGCGCGGGCGCGATGGTCGTGCTGGTCCTCGTGCACATGACCCAGGTGTTCTTGTTCGGCGCGTACAAGTTCCCGCGCGAGGCGAACTGGATGAGCGGGTCGCTGCTGCTCCTGCTGACGTTCGGGATGGCGTTCACCGGGCAGCTGCTGCGCTGGGACCAGGACGCGTTCTGGTCGATCGTCGTCGCGGCGGAGCAGGCCGCCCGGGCGCCGGTCGTCGGAGGCTTCCTTGCGACGCTCATCGTCGCGGGCCAGAACGTGGGGGGCGCCACGCTCACCCGGTTCTACGCGACGCACGTCTTCCTCATCCCGGCGGCGATCTTCGCGCTGCTCGGCGTCCACCTCTATCTCGTGGTGCGGCGGGGGATCAGCGAGCCGCCGGTCCCCGGCGAGCGCATCGACACGCCGACGTACCTCGCCCGCTACAGGGAGCTGCTCGCGCGGGGTGTCCCGTTCTATCCGGACGCCGCGGTGCGCGACGCGGTCGTGTCCTTCGTCTCCGTCGCCGTGGTCGTCGTCCTCGCGGTCATCGCCGGCGCGCCGATGCTCGGAAAGACGCCGGACCCGACGATCATCGTCGCGGACCCCCATCCCGATTGGTACTTCATCGGCTACTTCGCGCTGCTCGCCATCATCCCCAAGGGCCTCGAGTCGCTCGTCATCATCGGCCTGCCCGCGCTCGCGTTCGGATTCCTCTTCCTGCTGCCGCTCGTGCGGCCCCGCGGCGAGCGCCACCTCTCGCGACGTCCGATGGCG
Organism: Candidatus Limnocylindria bacterium; assembly: GCA_036394215.1. Classification (GTDB taxonomy): domain Bacteria; phylum Chloroflexota; class Limnocylindria; order P2-11E; family P2-11E; genus UBA4735. The sequence goes on along the minus strand of DASWFN010000134.1, from coordinate 12,907 downwards.
GTCGCCGCGGTCGGGCTCGGCGTGCTCGTCTACGGCGCGCTCACCGCGGTCGGCTTCGCGTCGCCGTGGGTCCCCATCTCGACGGAGGGCGCGGCCCTGCCGCCCGCCGTGCTGGCGGGGCTGACCGCGCCGCAGGCCGCGGGCGCCCAGCTCTTCATCAAGAAGGACTGCTTCGCCTGCCACCAGATCGCGGGCGCGGGTGGTCGCCGCGGACCGGACCTCAGCGAGGTGGGCGCGCGCCTCACGCGCCAGCAGCTGACGACCACGATCCTCGCCGGGAAGGGCCAGGCCATGCCGTCATTCGCGAGCGCGTTCACCCCGCAGGAGCTCGCGGATCTCATCGCGTTCCTCGACACCCGCCGCACACACTGACGAGCCGTACCTCCGCGTAAGGCCTGAAACCTCGGCAAAACGACCGCCCGGATTTTGTCCCGCGGCGGACCATCGGTACGTTCGCAGCGTGCGCAGCGGATCGACATTCGCGTTGTTCTCGCTCCACCAGCGTGACGTCGACCTCGAGGCGCGCGAGGAGTTCCTTCGCGACATCGAGACGCTGGCCGGTCCCGACGTCCTCGTGCTCGCGACCTGTCATCGCGTGGAGGTCGTGACCGTCGGCCGGCCCCTCGGGCGCACCTTGCCCGAGGGCGGTGTCGTCCGGACCGGCGTGGACGCCGTGCGGCAGCTCATGCGGGTCGGGTGCGGGCTCGACTCGGTGGTCAAAGGAGAGGCCCAGATCCTCGGCCAGCTGCGGCGCGCGTTCGATGCCGCGCGCGAGAGCGGGCTCGATCCGGATCTCGCGCTGCTCGTCCGCCGGTCGCTCGAGGCGGGCCGCCGGCTCCGCCGGGACACCGCCCTCGGGACGGTGCGCCGGAGCCTCGGCTCGCTCGCCGTCGACGCGGCCCTCGCCGGCATCGCCGACCCATCGAGCGCGACCGTGCTCGTCGTCGGCGCCGGCGAGGTGGGGAAGCTCGCGTTGCGCGCGCTCGCCAGCCGCGCCGGCCGGGTGGTCGTCGCGAACCGCGATCTCGCGCGCGCCGAGGCCGTCGCGCGCGACCAGGGCGCGATCGCCATGCCGATCGAGCGGATCGACGACGCGCTCGCGGGGGCCACCGCGGTGGTCGCCGCGGCGGACAGCCGCGGGCTGCTCCTCACCGCCGAGCGCCTTCGCGCCCGCCTCGCTCGCGGCCCGCTGACCGTCGTCGACCTCGCGGTCCCGCGGAGCGTCGCGCCCGACGCCCGGGTGCTCGCGGGCCTGCGGTACGTCGATGTCGATGGACTCGCCGAGATCGGTGGCGCGGAGCTCGACGCTCCGGCGATCGCGGATATCGAGCGGCGTTGCGCGCGCGCGGCCGATGCGCTCGTGCGGGAGCTCGAGGAGCGACGGGCCGGCCCGACGATCCGCGCGCTGCGAGAGCGCGCCGAGGCCATCAGGCAGCGGCAGCTGGCGCGCGCCCTCACGCGTCTCGCGCACCTCTCGCCGCGCGACCGCAAGGTCGTCGAGGCGCTCTCCGAGGGGCTCGCGCACGCGCTCATGCACGAGCCCACCGTCCGGCTGCGCCAGGCACCCGAGCGCGAGACCGCCGCGCGGGACCTCTTCGCCCTGTGATCCGGCCGCTCGCACCGCTGACGCTGGGCACACGGGGCAGCGCGCTCGCGCTCGCCCAGACCGGGCTCGTCGCCGCGGCGCTCGACGAGCCGACCGAGACCCGTATCGTCAAGACCGCCGGCGACGCATCGGCGCGGCCGCTGCAGGAGCTCGGGGACGGCGTGTTCGTCGCCGCGCTCGAGGACGCCCTGCGCGAGCGGACGATCGACGCGGCCGTGCACTCGCTGAAGGATCTCCCGACCGGCCCGCGTCCCGGACTGGTCATTGCCGCGGTGCTGCCTCGTGAGGATCCGCGCGATGTCCTCATCACGACCGCGCGGCACGGGCTCGCGAGCCTCGTGCGCGGCGCGCGCGTCGGGACGTCGAGCCCGCGCCGGGACGCGGCCCTGCGCGCGATCCGGCCGGACATCGTGACCGCGCCGATCCGCGGCAACGTCGAGACCCGGCTCGCGAAGGTCGCGCGCGGCGAGTACGACGCGACGGTGCTCGCGCTCGCGGGCCTGCGGCGGCTCGGCATCGCGGTGGCCGAGGACGAGACCATCGCGCTTGCGGTCATGCTGCCCGCGCCGGGACAGGCTGCGATCGCGGTGCAGTGCCGGGCCGACGATCGCGTCACGCTCGAACGGCTCGCCCGGATCGACGACGACGCCACCCGCCGCACGACCGACGCCGAGCGCGAGCTCCTCCGCATCCTCGGCGGCAGCTGCGACCTCGCGCTCGGCGCGCTCGCCCGCATCGCCGGGCAGGGCATCGTGCTCGACGCGATGCTCGGTGCGCGGCGCACGAGCGTGCGCGCTCGCGAGCCGCTCGCCCTCGCGCGCACCGCCGCGGCCGGACTCGGAGCGCTTGGTGTCGCGTAGGCCGCGGGTCCTCCTCACCCGGCCGCACGGCGAGAACGACGCGCTCGCCGCGCGCCTCGCGGAGCGCGGCATCGACGCGCAGGCCGCGCCGTGCGTGCGGATCGAGGAGCTCGCGGATCTCGCGCCGCTCGCCGATTCGCTCCGGAGGCTGACCGCCGACGACGTCCTCGTGATCACCAGCCGCGCCGGAGCGCGCGCGGTCGCTCGGGCGCTGCGGGGCACGCCGTGCGCGGCGCCCGCCGCGGCGGTCGGGCCGGCCACCGCGCACGCCTGCCGCGAGGCCGGCCTGCGCGTCGCGTTCATGCCGTCGGTCGCGACCGGGATCGCACTGGCGGACGAGCTGCCGCTGCCGCGCGGCGTGGTGCTCCTTGCGCGCTCGCACCGCGCAGCGGCGGAGCCCGCCGCGATCCTCCGCCGCCGCGGGGCGCTCGTCGGGGAGATCGTCGTGTACCGCACCGTGCCGCTCGCACCCGACGGGATCGCCGACGCGGATGTCGCGGTGTTCGCGTCGCCGTCGGCCGTCGACGGCTTCGCGCTGTCGGGCGCCCACGCGGCCGTCGCGGTCGCGGTCGGCCCCGCGACCGCCGCACGCGTCCGCGAGCGCCTCGGCATCGACGCGCTCGTCGCGGCGCCGGATGACGTCGCGCTCGCGATCGCCATCGAGCGCGCCCTGGAGGGACGCCATGCCTTCGTCGACCGCTGATCGTGTCGCGGCGCCGGTGGTGCGGCACCGCCGGCTCCGGCGAACACCGGCGTTGCGCGCGCTCGTGCGCGAGAGCCGCATCGACCCGGCGAAGCTGCTGCTTCCGGTGTTCGTCGACGCGCGCCTCGAGCGGCCCGAGCCGATCGCGTCGCTGCCCGGCCACCAGCGCTGGCCCGCTCGCGAGGTCACCCGCATCGCCGAGCAGGCTGTCGTGGCCGGCGTCGGGGGGCTGCTGCTCTTCGGCCTGCCCGACGCGAAGGACGACGCCGGCTCGGGCGCCTCCGATCCGCTCGGCCCGGTCCCCGACGCGCTGCGCCGCATCCGCGCGGCCGTGCCGGATCTCGCACTCGTCGCCGACGTGTGCCTGTGCGAGTACACGAGCCACGGTCACTGTGGCCTGCTCGATGGCCGCGGCGGCGTCGACAACGATGCGACGCTGCCGCTGCTCGCGGCCGCCGCGGCCGTGTATGCCGAAGCCGGCGCCGACATCGTCGCCCCGTCGGACATGATGGATGGCCGGGTCACCGCGATCCGCTCCGCGCTCGACGCGCACGGCCGGAGCGAGGTCGCGATCCTCGCGTACGCCGCGAAGTACGCGTCGGCGTTCTACGGACCGTTCCGCGAGGCCGCCGAGTGCGCGCCCCGCGAGGGCGACCGGAGCGGCTACCAGCTGGACCCGCCGAATGCGCGCGAGGCCCTCGCGGAGATGGCGACCGACCTCGCCGAGGGGGCCGACATGCTGATGGTGAAGCCCGCGGGACCGTATCTCGACGTCCTCTCACGGGCGCGGGCCCGCTTCGACGTCCCGCTCGCGGCGTACCAGGTGAGCGGCGAGTACGCGGCGATCTGCGCGGCCGCCGAGCGCGGCTGGATCGACCGCGAGCGCGCGGCGCGCGAGTCGCTCGTCGGCATCGTCCGCGCCGGCGCCGACATCGTGATCACGTACTTCGCGCTCGAGGCCGCGGCGTGGCGGTGACCGCGAGCGCGAACGCGGCCTTGCTCCGCCGCGCGGAGGCGGTGATGCCCGGCGGCGTCTCGAGCCCCGTACGCGCCTATCGCGCGGTCGGCGGCGAGCCGCCGTTCATCGTGCGGGGCGCCGGCCCCCGCGTCTGGGACGCCGATGGCCGTGAGTACCTGGACCTCGTCTGCTCGTGGGGACCGCTGATCCTCGGCCACGCGCATCCGGACGTCGTGGCGGCCGTCGCGCGGCAGGCGGCGCTCGGCACGTCGTATGGCGCACCGACGCCGCTCGAGGTCGACCTCGCCGAGACGATCGTCGCCGCCTACCCCGCCGCGGAGATGGTGCGGTTCGTCTCGTCCGGCACCGAGGCGGCGATGAGCGCCCTGCGCGTCGCGCGCGCCGCGACCGGCCGCGACCGCGTCGTGAAGTTCGCCGGCTGCTACCACGGCCATAGCGACGGCCTGCTCGCGCGCGCCGGCTCGGGGGTCGCGACGCTCGGCCTGCCGGACTCGGCCGGCGTGAGCGCCGCGACCGCGGGCGACACGATCGTCGTCGAGTACAACGACCTCGCGGCCTGCGAGCGCGCGATCGACGATCGCATCGCCGCGGTCATCGTCGAGCCGTTCGCCGGGAACATGGGCTGCGTCCCGCCGAGCCCCGGATTCCTCGCGGGCCTGCGCGCGCTGTGCGACCGCGCGGGCGCGCTGCTCATCTTCGACGAGGTCATCACCGGCTTCCGCGTCGCGCGCGGCGGGGCGCTCGAGCGGACCGGCGTCCGCCCGGATCTCGCGTGCTTCGGCAAGGTGATCGGCGGCGGGCTGCCCGTTGGCGCCTACGGCGGGTCGCGCGCGCTCATGTCGTACGTCGCGCCGCTCGGTCCGGCCTATCAGGCCGGCACGCTGTCGGGGAATCCGCTGGCCATGGCCGCGGGCCTCGCGACGCTCGCGCACTTGGACGACGCCGCGTACGTCAGGCTTGAGCGGCTCGGCGCGCGGCTGGAGGCCCGGCTCACGGCAGCCGCCGCCGATGTCCCGGCGCGCGTCCAGCGGGTCGGCTCGCTGCTCACGCTGTTCTTCACCGACGCGCCGGTCCGTTGCGACGCGGACACACGCCGCGTCGACCGCGAGCGGTTCGCGCGATTTCACCGCGGCATGCGCGAGCGCGGCGTGCTGCTCCCGCCGTCGCAGCTGGAATGCTGGTTCCTGTCCCTGGCCCACACCGACGCGGATGTCGATGCGATCGCCGACGCGGCCGCAGCCACGCTGGAGGAGATGCGCGCATGAACGAGCTGTTCCGATTCCTGACGCTCGCGGTATCGCCCGAATGGCGGCGCCGCGATCCCGCGGATCGCGAGGCCGACAAGCGGGAGTTCGCGCGCGCGGTCGGCACGTGCGGTGTCGCGGCGCACGCGTACTCGCTCGTCGGCACGCGCGGCGACGCGGACCTGCTGCTCTGGCTCGTCGGCGACGACGCCGCGGCGCTGCGGACCGCCGAGAGCCGCCTCGCGGCGACGTCGCTGTGGGCCTGGAGCAGCCGGCCGTACGCGTACCTGGCCGGGCGGCGCAAGTCGAAGTACCTCGGCGAGCACGAGCACAGCGGGAGCGAGCACCGCAGCGCGGCGGGACCGGTGGGGGACAAGCCGTACGTCGTGGTCTACCCGATGACGAAGAAGCGCTCGTGGTACGCGCTGCCCCTCGCCGAGCGCAGCCGGATCATGGGCGCGCACTTCGCGGTCGGGCACAAGTACCCGGACATCCGTATCCACACCGGATACAGCTTCGGGATCGACGACAACGAGTTCGTCGTCGCGTTCGAGGCGCCGGACCCGCGCGACTTCTTGGCGCTCGTCGCGGACCTGCGCGAGACCGAGTCGTCCTCGTACACCGAGCGCGAGACGCCGATCTTCGTGGGTGCGGCGATGCCGGCCGCCGACGCGCTGGATCTCATCGACGGCGCCGCCGCCGCGGTGATCGCGTGACGCCGATCCTCGTGCGCGCCGCGCGGCGCGAGCCGGTGGACCGGACGCCGGTCTGGTTCATGCGCCAGGCCGGGCGCTGCCTCGCGGACTACCGTGCGCTGCGCGAGCGCTACGGCATCCTCGAGATGGCCCGCACGCCCGAGCTCTGCGCTCGCGTGACGGAAATGCCGGTCACGCGGCTCGGCGTGGACGCGGCCGTCCTGTACGCCGACATCATGCTGCCGCTCGATGGCATGGGCGTGCCGTTCCACATCCAGCCGGACCTCGGTCCGATCGTCGAGGCGCCGGTCCGCACCGACGCGGACGTCGCGGCCCTCCGCGTCATCGACGCCGACGAGGCGACGCCGTACCTCTTCGAGACGATCCGCGCGCTGCGGCGCGACCTGCCCGCCGACGTCGCGCTCGTCGGGTTCGCGGGCGCGCCGTTCACGCTCGCCTCCTACCTGATCGAGGGCCGCCCGAGCCGCGACCTCGCCCGGACGAAGGCGATGCTCTTCGGCGAGCCCGAGCGCTGGGCCCGGCTGATGGATGTCCTCGTCGAGGTCCTGTCGCGCTATCTGCGGTCCCAGGTCGCCGCGGGCGCGGACGTCGTGCAGCTCTTCGACTCGTGGGCCGGCGCGCTGGCACCCGCCGACTACGCGCGGTCGGTGTTGCCGTATACGGCGCGGATCTTCGCGGCCCTCGACGACCTCGCGGTCCCGCGGATCCACTTCGCGACCGGGAACCCGCTGCTGCTGCCGGCGATGGGCCGCAGCGGCGCCGAGGTCGTGAGCGTGGACTGGCGCGTTCCGCTCGACGAGGCCTGGGCCCTCGCCGGCCCGGAGCTCGCGATCCAGGGCAATCTCGACCCGGGCATCTGCCTCGCGCCGTTCGACGTGGTCGCCGCGGCGGCGCGCGACGTCCTGCGGCGCGCCGCCGGCCGGCCGGGCCACATCTTCAACCTCGGGCACGGCGTGCTGCCCGAGACGGACGCCGACACGCTCGCGCGCCTCACCGCGTTCGTGCACGAAGCGACCGCCGCCGTCGCCGCGTGACGACCGGCGTTCTCCTCATGACCTACGGCGCGCCCCGCGACGACGCGGACCTGCCGGCGTATCTCGCGCGCGTGCGCGGCGGCACGGTGCCGAACGACGAGCTCGTGGCCGAGATGCGCCGCCGCTACGCGCGCATCGGCGGCTCGCCGCTCGTACGGATCACCGAGGCCCAGGCCGCGGCCCTCGAGCGCGAGCTCGGCCCGGCGTTCCGGGTGCGCGCCGGGATGCGCTACTCGGCGCCGAGCATCGCCGACCGCGTGGCCGACCTCGGCGACGTCGATCGCGTCGTCGGCATCGTCATGTCGCCGCAGTGGTCGCCGCTGCTCATGCGCGGCTACGCCGACGCGCTCGCGGCGGCGACGAACGCACCGGTCGCCCTCGCTGGCGCGTGGCATCGCGAGCCCGCGTTCCTCGACGCGCTCGGCGCCGCGGTGCGCGAGGCGCGCGTACGGATCCCCGAAGCCGCCGTGCTCCTCACCGCGCACAGCCTGCCGAGGCGCGTCTTCGACGCCGAACCGGCGTACGTCGCGCAGCTGCACGAGACGGGCGAGCTCGTCGCGGAAGCCGCGGGCCTCGCCTCGGGCGACTGGCGGTGGGCATACCAGAGCGCGGGGCACACCCAGGAGGAGTGGCTGCGCCCGGACCTGAAGGAGCTCTTCCCCGCGCTCGCGGCCGCCGGCCATCGCGACGTGCTCGTCGCGCCGGTGCAGTTCCTCAGCGATCACTTGGAGGTCCTCTACGACCTGGACGTCGCGGCGGCGGCGGAGGCCGAGGCGGCCGGGCTTCGCTACCACCGCGTCGGGATGCTGAATTGCGATGCGCGATTCATCCGGGCGCTGGCCGGGATCGCGCGCGCGCTGGCCTAGCGGCTGAGCGTGCCCAGGGGGTCGATCGGCTCGCCATTCTTGTAGACGGCCCAGTGCAGGTGATAGCCGGTGGTGAGCCCAGTGAGCCCGACGGCACCGATGCGGTCGCCGGCCTGCACGATGTCGCCGGCCTTCACGGTCGGCGCGAGCGGGCCGTCCTCGAGGTGCGCGTAGAGCGACACGAGGCCGTTGTCGTGCGCGAGCGCGACGACCATCGCGCCGTCGCCCATCCGCCCGGCGAAGACGACGCGGCCGCGGGCCGGGGCGACGATCGGGGTGCCGGCGACCGCGATGATGTCGACGCCCTCGTGGAAGTGCCAGTAGAACGCGCCCTTGTAGAGACGCGCGGGCTCGAGGCCGAGAGCTGTCGGGCCGAACGGCTGGCTGATCTCGCCGGCGAGCGGCGGCCTCCACGTCGGTGCCGGCGCGACGGGGATCGCACCGCCGGCGACGAGCTGGGCCTGCACCGCGAGATCCGTCGTGACCTGGGTCCGGAGGGCCGTGAGGGCCGGCTCGTCGCTGACGTTCGACTCGATCCGGACGAGCCCGCCACGGACACGCGGGTCGATGACCGACGCGAGCGCGGCCTTCGCCGTGTCGGTCTGGGCCTGCGCGATCAGGAGCTGGGCGTAGAGCGTGACCTGGTCGTTCGCGACGGCCGACGCCGTCGCGAGGAGCATCTCGTAGCCGGCGAACGTCCGGGGGATCGCACGGGCCAACGGCACGGCGCGCGGCGTGACGGGCGCGGTGTCGTCCGCGCTCGCGACCGTCGCGAAGGCGAGGAGGCAAAGCGCGGCGGTCATGCACACGTAGAGGACCCGTAGCCGGGTGATGTGGATGGTCATTTCCCCTTCCCGCTACGAAGAATGCAGATGTCCGCTCAGAGAGCCGCGACTTGCCGTGTCGACGGGGATCAGGTCAGGCCCTCGTTCGGCGGACGAGCGAACGAGCGAGCCTGCCGGCACCGTCAGCACGCACGATCGCGCACGCGCCGGGATGCGCCTAGTCCAGGTGGCTCGTGTGCGCTGAGCGCACGACCGGGACTCCGGTACCGGTGGGCGGCGGCACCCGACACCGCGTTGATCCCAAATTCGACCTCGCTCGGTCGCCCTATCCTGCGCCGCGTGGCCGCTGATGTCCGCATCCGACCGATGACCGAGCTCGACATCGAGGGCATCACGCGCATCGACGAGCGGATCACGAAGCAATACCGCCCCGAGGTCTGGGAGCGACGGGTCGGCTACTACATCCGCCGCGACGCCGAGTCCTCACAGGTCGCCGAGGTCGGTGGGAAGGTCGCCGGCTTCATGATGGGTGAGGTCCGGGGCGGGGAATTCGGGCTCGACGAGCCGACCGGCTGGATCGAGTTCTTCGGCGTCGATCCCGACGTGCGTGGGCGCGATCTCGGGCGCAAGCTCATCGACGCGCTCCTCGAGCACTTCCGGGCGCAGGGCGCGCACATCGCGCGGACCATGGTCGCGGCGCGCGACGAGGACATCGCCGGATTCCTCAAGGCGATGCGGTTCACCGCGGCGCCGGTCACCGCGCTCGAGAAGCGGCTCTAGCCCGATGCCGCGCGAACGGAAGCGCGAGCCGGCGGGGGTCAAGCCGAAGCGCCCCGATGGCCGCACCCTGCGAGCCCGCCCGCGCGCGGCCGGCGACGCGCCGCGCTCCGGCCCGCGGCGCCAGGCGATCCTCGACGCGGGCGCGCTCCTCATGCAGCAGCGGGGGTTCGCCGGCACGACCGTCGAGGATGTCACGGGCCAGCTCGATCTCACGAAGGCTGCCTTCTACTACTACGTCCAGAACAAGGAGGAGCTGCTCTTCCAGATCTCGACCCAGACGCTCGAGCTCGCCGACGCGCGCATCTCGGAGATCGAGCGGTCGGCGGGGCCCGCGGAGCGCAAGCTCGCGGCGATGGTCGACTCGTTCGTGCGGCTGGTCGCCGAGCGGCCGTCCTTCTTCACCGTGTACTTCCAGGAGAAGGGCCACCTCGCGCCGGATCATCTGAAGACCGTGACCCGCATCGAGCGGAAGATCGCGGGCGCGCTCGAGCGCGTGCTGCGCGACGGGATGGCCGGCGGTACGTTCGGGAAGGCCGACGTGGCCGTCGCCGCCTTCGCGATCCTCGGAATGTGCTTCTGGGTCTACAAGTGGTTCCGCCCCGAAGGCCGGTCGACCGTCGACGACGTGTCGCGGACGTTCCAGGCGCTCGTCCTGGGAGGCCTGGTGGGTCGCGGTACACTTCCGGGGAGTCCTGACTAGTTAGTCAGTAAGCACCGGGAGGGCGCCGCGATGGCCGACCAGCAGAGCCAGCTGCCGCGCCAGTACCACGAGGCCGTCATGCACTGGCAGCGGCACAACTTCCCGGACTACGGGCACCTCGAGGAGCAGTGGGACACGTACTTCCCGAAGGACGAGGCGTTCTGCCTGTGCGCGCGGATCCAGCAGCACATGCCCGAGCGGATCGAGGTCGGTGACCGCACCGGCCAGCCGAAGGCGATCGTCCCGAAGGAGCTCGATCCGAAGGCGGCCGAGGAGCTCCTCGCGATCATCCGCGCGCAAGCGTCGACGGAGTTCGGCTCGATCCAGCAGCACCAGGCCACGCTCGCGCGCGCGAGCGACCCACAGGACCAGGCGTGGGTGCTCCGCGTCATGGCCGAGGAGCTGCGCCACGGCTATCAGATGATCCATCTGCTCACGAGCGCCGACTGGTCGCCGGTGACCGACACCAAGCCGCAGGACATGGTCGAGGAGATCCTCTCCATGAAGACCGGCTCGCACGTCCTCGCCGCGTTCAACCTCGAGTACGACAGCTTCGTCGACAACGTGGTGTTCGCCGCGTTCATCGACCGGGTGGGGAAGTACCAGCTCACGATGCAGAAGGTGAACGCCTACGCGCCGATGGCCGCGTCGATGCCGCCGATGCTCCGCGAGGAGGCCTTCCACCTCGCGGCCGGCGTCATCCCGATGCGCCGCTGGGCCGAGGGCGCGGCCAGGTCCGACGCGCTCATCACGATGCCCGCGCTGCAGAAGGCCGTCTGCAAGTGGTACGGCCGGGGGCTCGAGATGTTCGGCGACGAGCGCGGTGGCAAGACCGCGCTGAAGCTCGGGCTCAAGGACAAGACGAATCGCGTCGCGCAGGACGAGTACATCGCCGAGGTCGAGAAGATGCTCGACGACATCAACCAGCGGTACGTCCGCGCGCGGTTCCCGCAGCTCTCGCGCGACGACGCCGACGCGCTGTACGCGCGCGTGAAGGCCGACCGAGCGACGATCGACGGGCTCTCGTGGGACGACGATCTGCTCAAGCTGCCGCACGCGGGCTTCTTCCGCCGGCGCGGCGAGTACGCGTTCCAGCTGATCGGTGTCGACGGGTCGACCTTCGACGACGTCGAGCGGTACATCGAGCACGTTCGCGATCACCTGCCCGAGGCCTACCTCGCCTCGGTCGACGTGAAGCATTGGGCCGAGCTGCAGCGCGGCGTCGTGAACGGCACGGTGGCGCTCGAGAAGGCGCTCTCGTCGATGCCGCGGCTCGCCCGCGTCGGCGGCGCCTGCCCGTGTGCGAACTCGGTGCGCTGGGTCGTCGACGTCGAGGTGCCCGCGACCGGCGGCGGCCAGGAGCCCCGGCTGCACCCGTAGCCAGCCGGCCCTCGGCTGGACTTCGCGGAAGACCGTCCTAGGCTTCTCCTACAAGCGTGTAGGAGGTACGCGATGATCCGCGCCGGACCGCGTGGCACTGTCGGCCGGCGGCAGCTCCTGCGCCTCGCCTTCCTCGGCGCGGTGTCGCTCGCCGGCGCCGAGATCGCCGCGTCGGTCGTCCCGTTCCTGAAGGTCCAGCGCATCGTCGGCCTGGGCACCCCGGTGAACGTCGGGCCTAAGGACCAGGTCCTCGCGGCCTTCGCGGCGACGAACGATGCGCCGATCCTGTTCCGCCAGGGCCACTTCTTCCTGCTGCACCCGCCCGGCGGGATCGTCGCCGCGTACCGCAAGTGCACGCATCTCGGCTGCGCGGTCCCGTTCAGCGCCGTCGAGGACCGCTTCCACTGCCCGTGCCACGGCTCGATCTACGACAAGCGCACCGCGATCGTGATCCGCGATCCCGCGCCGAAGCCGCTCCAGCTGTTCCACATGAGCGAGACCGACGCCGGCCTCATCGTCGACACGAACCCGCTGCGCGTCATCGACCGTCGCGACGATCGGTGGGATCCGTCCGTGATCGAGATCGCGGACAGCCCGGCGTAGGCTCGCGCGATGATCGCGCCGTCGCGCGCCGCGGCGTACCGGCGGTTCTACCTCTACTCGTTGCTGTCCGTCGCGGTCATCGGGATCGCGGTCGCTGCCGCGGTCCTGCTCCACCTCGGCATCCAGGCGCTCGGATTCGGCGAGCGGCCGCTCCCCGCGGAACCCTCGCGGAACATCTCGCTCGCGATCGCGCTCCTCGCGATCGCCGTCCCGGTGGGTGGCGTGCACCTGTGGCTGATCCGGCGATCGTTCACCGATCCGGCCGAGCGCGCGACCGGCATCCGTCACCAGTACCTGAACCTGTGGGTCGCGTTCGCGCTCCTGCTCGTGCTGTTCATGGGCCAGGCCGCATGCACCGCGTTGACATTCCAGGATGGCGCCGATGTCACGATCCAGCTGAGCGTGATCGCGGTCGCCGCGGTCGTCGCCACGATCGCGGCCTGGTGGATCTCTCGAACGCCGCCGGAGTCTCCGCGGCCGCGTATCCGCGCTGCGATCGTCGTGATGCTGGTCGCGATGGCCGTCGCGGCGTTCGCGCTCGCCGGCGCCGCGAGCAGCGCCGCTGCGCTGTTCTCACCCCAGAGCGTCAGTCAGTTCTCGTTCGGCGGCCTGCCGCTCACGTTCGAGCAGGTCCAGCAGCGGCAGCTCCGC
>DASWFN010000133.1:0-2150 GCA_036394215.1 Candidatus Limnocylindria bacterium | reverse complement strand
CTCCTTCTAGGTACCTACGAATGACGACGCATGACCGATGCCCCAAGTTGGCATCGCGAGCGATGCCTTGGTCGCCCGCTAGCCTTGCTCGCAGATGGATCGCCTCGCTCTGCTCGCGGATCCGGCGGTGCGCTCGGCGTTCGGCGGCGAGCTCGGCCGCGATATCGAGTACCACGCGTCGATCGGCTCGACGCAAGACCGCGCGCGGGAGCTCTCGCGCGCCGGCGGCGCGCGGTCGACGATCGTCGTCGCCGATCAGCAGACCGCGGGGCACGGGCGCGGCGAGAAGTCGTGGCTCAGCGAGTCGGGCGCGTCGCTCCTCGCGTCGTGGAGCTTCCGCCCGGCGCCCGCGGAGCCCGCGCTCTTCGCGCTCCTCGCTGGCGTCGCCGTCGCGCGCGCGCTCAAGACGTTCGGCGTCGCCGACGTCGGCCTCAAGTGGCCGAACGACGTGTGGCTCACCGGCGGCAAGATCGCCGGCTGCCTCGCGCATGGCGCGTCGGACCACCTCGTGCTCGGGATCGGAGTGAACGTCTCGCAGCGCGAGCTGCCGCGCGAGATCGCCGCGACCGCGACGAGCCTTCGGCGCGCCGGCCACGACGTGGACCGCCTCGCGCTCCTCGCGCGCATCACCGGGGAGCTCGACGCGCTCGCCGATCCGGCGAGCCATGCCGACGCGCTCGCCGAGTGGCGGAAGCGGTCGATCACGCTGACGCGCGAGGTCGAGGTGAGCGGCGCGGGCGAAGCGCCATTCCGCGGGACGGCGTCGGGGCTTGGCGACGATGGTGCCCTTCTGGTCGAAACACCCTATGGTCAGCGCCGGGTCATCGCGGGAGAAGTGAGGGTTCTGGGATGAGCGGGAAGTTTCCGTTCGCCATCATCATCGATGGCACGACGGTCCTGCCGCAGCCGATGCGGCGCGAGCTCGACATGCGCACGCTGCCGCTGCACGTGAGCTTCGGCGCGGAGTCGTACACCGCCGACGTCGATCTGACCGCCGAGCAGTTCTACGAGAAGATCAAGGATCCGAAGGCGAAGCCGACGACGTCGCAGCCCTCGATCGGCGAGTGCCGCGACGTGTACGAGGCCGCGCAGCGCGACGGGTACAACGACATGCTCGTGCTCACCGTCGCGACGGAGTTCTCCGGGACGTACTCGGTCGCCTCGACGACCGCCGCCCAGATCATCGGCACGAACATCGTCGTCGTGGACTCGCGCTCGACCGCGAGCAGCATCGGGCTCATCGCGACCGCGTGCGCGAAGGCGCGCCGCGACGGCAAGTCGCTCGAGCAGACCGCGACCATCGCGCGGGCGCTCGCGGAGCAGACGAGCCTCCTCGCGCTCATCGACACGCTCGACTTCCTCCGCCGCTCGGGCCGGATCTCCGGCGCAGCCGCGGCGTTCGGCTCGCTCATCTCGCTGAAGGTCATCCTCGACCTCAAGCACGGCAAGGCCGACGCGATCGAGAAGGTCCGGACCCGCGAGCGCGGGCTCGAGGCGCTGAAGGGGCTCGTCGAAGGGCGCACCAAGCCCGGCTCGCGCATCCATGCGGCGATCCTCCACTGCAACGCGCCCGACCGGGCGCGGCTGGTCGGCGAATGGGTCCAGGAGCGGTACCACTGCGTCGAGTACTGGGTCGACGAGGCCGGGCCGGTGCTCGCCTCGCATGCCGGACCGGGAACGGTGGCGCTGGGCTGGTATCCAGAGGAAACTAGTGGGTAATGCGACTCAGAATGCCGTTCGGGCGGCAGCGCAAGGAGTTCCCGTCGCACCTCTGGACCCAGTGTCCGACGTGCGGCGAGATGCTCTTCAACAAGCAGCTCGCCCGGAATCACAACGTCTGCACGAAGTGCGAGCACCACTTCCGGCTCGGCGCGCGCGAGCGCATCGAGCTGCTGGTCGATAAGGGCAGCTTCACCGAGCACGACACCGAGCTCACGTCGGGCGACCCGCTCGGGTTCACCGACCAGAAGCCGTACCCACAGCGCGTTCGCGAGTCGCAGACCAAGAGCGGCGAGAAGGACGCGGCGATCTGCGGCACCGCGAAGATCGACGAGTGCCCGATCGAGCTCGCGGTCATGGACTTCGACTTCATGGGCGGCTCGATGGGCAGCGTGGTGGGGGAGAAGCTCACCCGCGCCGCCGAGCGCGCG
>DASWFN010000132.1:0-15774 GCA_036394215.1 Candidatus Limnocylindria bacterium | reverse complement strand
CGGCGGACCGTCGTTCGCCAGCTTGGGCACCAGGAACGCGGGCATGTCGGCATCGGCCAGGCCGCGGGTCCGGAGGATCTGGGCGACGAGCGTCGGGATACCATCGGGCGCATCCCCACTCGATGCACCCACGGACCGCGGGATGATCCACCGACGCTGCGGAACGAGGCTCATGACCTTTAAGTATCGGACACGCCTGTTCGTTCTGGCCGTCCTGCTGGCGGCCTGCGGCCCGCAGACGGTCGCACCGAGCCCGAGCCCCCCACCTTCGGCCACCCTCACGCCGCTCCCGAGCGGGGCCCTGGCGGCGGTCGTCCCAGCCACGGTGGCGACCATCGGTCGGTGGCACCTGGTGCCGGACGGCCTGTACGCGGAGCAGGTGCATCTGGCGATCACGTTCGCGACCGATCCGTTCGATGGCGCGCCGCGAGCGCGGATCCGCGAGAGTGGAGGCAGCGCGACCGGTCGGGACATCCCGCTCGAGCGGAGCGGCCCGCTCACCTACATCGGCGCCATCGATCTGACCGGCCTCGCTCCTGGCGAGCAGACCGTAGAGGCGCTCGTCCGGGTCCGCGATCAGGGGTACGTCGTGGCGGGGACCGGGACCTTCCTCCTGTCGCAGCCTGAGTACGTCGTGTGGACGCTCGACTTCGAGGGCGACGCCTCAGGTGATGCCGAGCTGGCGAACACCGCAGCCATCGCCGACGGCCTCAAGATCCCGATGAGCGTCTTCTGGAACCCGCGCGCCTGGACGACGAGCCAGGTCTCGACCGAGCGCCAGGACGCGATGCTCACGTGGACGAAGGACCGCCAGGCGAAGGGCGACGAGGTCGCACTGCACCTGCACATGTGGACCGACTACGTCCGCGCGGCGGGGCTCGTGCCGCGACTCTCGCCGAGCTGGGCGGGACGCGGCGACGGCTACGACGTGCCGATGACCGCGTACCCCGAGGCCGACCAGAAGACGCTCATCGACTACGGCGTGAAGCTCATGACCGAGCACGGCCTGCCGAAGCCGACGTCGTTCCGCGCGGGCGGCGACATCGGCGACGCGGCGACGCTGCGCGCCGTCGCGGCCGCCGGCTTCAACGCGGACTGCACGGCGGTCGCCAAGGACTACCCGGCGATCGGACGGGTCCCCTACCCGTGGAACCTGCCGGTCGGCGCGCAGCCGTACACGCCGTCCCGCACCGATGCGAACGTCGCGGGCGACCTCTCGCTCCTCGAGGCGCCGACCATCGGCGGGAACACCTACGCCTACACCGTGAACAGCATCCAGCCGCAGATCCGCGCGAACCTCGCGTTGTTCGCGCCGGCCGGCAAGGTCGCGACGGAGCGGAAGGCGATCACCGCGGTGAGCCACCCCGGGACGATCGTCCCCGCGGAGCGCGCGGCGATCGAAGCGCTGCTCGGGGCGTTCGGCCCGCTGCGCTACGACAGCGATCGCGGCCCGGTCCGGTTCGTGACGCTGGCCCAGCTGGCCAAGGCCTACGGGCGGTAGCGGTCGGCACGGTTGTTGCTGGCTCGCTCGCTCGACCATCCGGATAGAGGAGGTGCGCCGGTGATCGACCGGACGGAGCACGACGCGCGCAGGGAGTCGAAGCGGGACCGCGAGACCATCGACGACGACCCTCACGCCGACCACAGCGCGGACAGCGACGAGCACCGGGGCGACGGGTCGGAGATCGCGAGCGACGAGGAGCTGCGCGAGCGGGCCGAGACGGACGCTTAGGCGGTCGCGCGGGCTCCGGCCGGCGGGCGGCCACCGCGGTGGCGGACGCGGTCTTCGATCTCCTGCCAGAGCGAGATGATCTGGCTCGCGTTGAAGATCGACGAGTACGTCCCTGACACGATGCCGACGAGCAACGCCAGCGCGAACGTCCGCATCGAGTAGCCGCCGAACAGGTAGAGCGCCAGCAGCGTCAGGACGACCGTGAGGGACGTGATGACACTCCGCGCGAGCGTCTGCATGATCGAGTAGTTGATCACCGGGTTGAGGGCCTCACCGCGGTTGAGGTGGAGGTTCTCCCGGATCCGGTCGAAGACGACGATCGTGTCGTGTACCGAGAAGCCGATGATCGTCAGCACCGCCGTTACGAAGAGGCTGTCGACCTCGACATTGAAGAAGTATCCGAGGATCGCGAACAGCCCCAGCACGACGAGCGCGTCGTGCAGGAGCGCGACGATCGCCGCGATCCCGTAGCGGAACGCGGACCAGCCGAATTCCTTGAACGCGAACGCGATGAGCAGCACGATCAGGATCGACGCGAAGATGATCGACCGCACCGCGTTCGTCACGAGCTCCGCGCTGAACGACGGGCTCACCGTCGACGCGTTGTCGTCGATGAAGCTGGGGTATTTCGCCTTGAGCGCCCGGTCGATCGCGGCGACGTCGGTCGGCTCGAGCTGGAGTGTGCGGACCTCCATCCGGCCGCCCTCGGCGCCCTGGATCACCGCCTCGGGATGCGCGAGTCCGGCGAAGACGTCGTGCAGCTCGGCGGCGGTCGGCGCCGCGCCGAAGCGCAGGTCGAGGAGCGTTCCACCCTTGAACTCGATCCCCGGCTTCAGCCCGCCGATCGCGATGAAGAAGACACCCGGGATGATGAGCAGCGCCGAGAGCGCGAAGTACCAGATCTTGCGTTCGACGAAGCGGAACAGCATCAGGCGGTGATCCCGGCGGTCGCGCGGGGGTCACGCCCGTCGGCCGGCCGCTCCTCGACGCCCCACAGCGGGCGGCGGCGGAGCGCCTGGTACTCGATCGCGGCGTGCAGGAGCATCTGCGTGACGAAGACGGCGGTGAAGAACGACACGGCGACGCCGAGCATGAGCGTGAGCGCGAAGCCCTTCACCGTACCGGTCCCGAAGTAGAACAGGATGAGCGCGGTCAGGATCGTCGCCGCGTTCGAGTAGAAGATCGAGGGGAACGCGCGGCGGCGGCCCTCGTCGAGCGCGACGCGCAGGCTCTTGCCGCTCCGCAGCTCTTCCTTCAACCGCTCGAAGGTGAGGACGTTCGCATCGACGGCCATGCCGATCGACAGGATGAAGCCCGCGATGCCGGCGAGCGTGAGCGTGACCGGCACCAGGCGGAACAGCGCATACGTCAACGCCGTGTAGAAGAGGAGGGCGAGCACGGCGATGACGCCGGGCAAGCGGTAGTAGAGGATCATGAACAGCGCCACGAGGAGCAGCCCGATCGTGCCCGCCACGAGGCTGCGCCGCACGGAGTCCTGGCCGAGCGTGGGCTCGACGCGGCTCGATTGCACGATGTCGAGCGGGACGGGCAGGGCACCGGAGTTCAGGAGCGTGCTCAGCTCCTTCGCGCTCTGCGTCGTGAAGCTGCCCTCGATGACCCCAACACCGCTCGTGAAGACCTGGTTGATGCGCGGCGCCGAGATCTCCTTGCCGTCGAGCGTGATCTGCACCGGCTGGTTGAGGTAGTCCTTCGAGAGCTGCACCCAGCGCGCGTCATCCGGCGGGCCGAACTCGAAGTGCACGACCGGCGCGTTGCTCGCACCCTGGAACTGGACGTACGTCGGTTTGAGGTTCGCGCCGGTGAGCGGCGGGTTGAGCGACTGGTATTGGCCGGGGATCACCGCGCCGTTCGCGTCCTTCGCGGGCACCTTGATCTCGAGGAACGCCTGCTGGGTGGCGATCTCCTGGGCCTTGGCCAGGTCCGATACGCCAGGCAGCTGCAGCAGGATCTTGTCCGTGCCGAGCGACTCGATGACCGGCTCGCTGACGCCCAGCGAGTTGATCCGTCGATCGATGACGACCTTCGCTTGGGCGTTGAGCTGGTCGATCGGGATCGACGTGCCGCCCTGCACCTTGTCCGGGCGGAGCTGCAGGATGAGCTGGGTACCGCCCTGGAGGTCGAGCCCGAGGTGGGTCTTGATCTCGATGAACGTGGACTTGCCGCCGACCGTGTAGCAGACGCCGGCGCAGTCGAACGGGAACGGGAACTGGTGCTTCGGGACGTCGATCCACACCGCCAGGATGGCGATGACGACGACGACCCAGGCCAGCGCGCGGTTCATCGGAAGCGGTGTCCCCCTCTAGGCGAAGAAAAAGCGCGACCCCGGAGGGTGCGCTCGCTCACGTCGATCATAACCGCTGGAGCCGGCTCAGCCCCAGCGGTCCGAGGTGCCCGCTTCGTCGGTCGGCGTCTTCCAGCCTTCCGCTTTCGCTTGCTCGAGCCGCTCCGGGTCACGCAGCCGCGCGCGCGCCTCGCGCGCCTCACGGTCGAACGCCGTCTCGTCCGGCTCCACCGGGATCGGCGGCGTCTCAGTGGCCGGCGCGCCCGCGGCTTCCGGCGCGGGCAGCGCCGGCGGCGGCGCAGCGGTCGCAGTCGTGTCCAGGTATTTGTCGGCGTTGAGGAACTCGTTGCGGAGCTCGTCGCTCGTCTTCCGGAACTCGGCGAGCGCGCGGCCGAGATCGCGCGCGAGCTTCGGCATGCGCTCGGGGCCGAGCACGATGAGCGCGATGACGAGGAGCAAGAGCAGCTCGCCGGTACCGATGCCGAACATCAGCGCTCGATGCCCGCCATCGCGGCGCGAGCCTCGTTCGCCCGTCGCTTCAGGTCGAGCGCCGCGCGCGCGGCCGCGGCTTCGAATCCGGTCCCGCCTTCCGCGTAGAGGATCGAACGCGACGCCGCCGGCAGCACGCCGCCACCGTTCGCGTCCAGCGCCGCACGAAGCGCCTCGCCGATGTCGCCGCCCTGCGCCCCCACGCCCGGCATGAGGAACAGCCGGTCCGGCGCGAGGCTCCGCAGCCGCTTCGCCTCGGCGGGATAGGTGGAGCCGACAACGAAGCCGCAGCTCTCCGCGTCGAACGTCGCGACGCAACGCTCGACGACATGCTCGTACAAGGGCCGGCCATCGACGAGGAGGTCCTGGATGTCTCCCGCGCCCGGGTTGCTCGTGCGCGCGAGCACGAACGCGTAGCCCTTCTGCACGAACGGCGCGATGCCGTCCATCCCGATGTACGGCGCGACCGTGGCGGCGTCGGCGTGGAAGCGGTCGAACAGCGCCTCGGCGTAGGCCGCCGCGGTGTTCGGGACGTCGCCGCGCTTCGCATCGAGGACGACCGGGATGTCGGAGGGGATCGCCTGGAGCGTGAGCGCGAGGATGTCCAGGCCGGCTGATCCGTAGCGCTCGAAGAACGCCACATTCGGCTTGTAGCAGCACGCATGGTCGCTGGTCGCGTTCACGATCCTGCGCATGAATCGCACCGCCGCCTGCGCCCCGCGCCCGAGGTGCTCGGGGATGCGGTCGGGCTCCGGGTCGAGACCGATACAGATGACGCTCTCGCGGGCTCGCGACGCGCTAGCGAGCTTGGTCAAAAATGTCATGGGTACTCGGTATGATACGGACGCTTCCAGACAACAAGGAGGGACGCATGCAAGGTGCTCGCGGTCGGCTCTGGTGGGCGCTGGCCGCCGTCGTTCTGATCACCGCATGTACTGGCACGGGCACATCCGGTGGCACGACGCCGGCCCCGTCGAAGACGGTCCGCATCGGATCGTTCGACCGTCCGATCATCTTCGCCTTCACGCCCTCGCAGGACGTCGCGCGGATCACGGCGAGCGGGAACGCCATCGCCTCGGCATTGGCGACGGCCACCGGGCTTCGCTGGAAGGTGACGGTGCCGACGAGCTACGCGGCCGAGATCGAGTCGGTCTGCGCCGGGCAGACCGACATCGCGGCGATCGCGCCGCTCCAGATGACGCTGCTGCTCGACAAGAGCTGCGGCAACCCGATCCTCGCCGCGCTGCGCAAGGACGACACCGGCCAGCTCGCGACCACATACAAGTCGCAGATCCTCGTGTCGACCGCGAGCGGCATCACCGACCTCAATGGACTGAAGGGCAAGAAGTTCTCGTTCGTCGACCCGATCTCCGCCTCCGGGTACCTGTTCCCGTCGCTCCTCGTGAAGAGCAAGACCGGGCAGGAGCCGAAGACGTTCTTCAGCTCGACGATCTTCGCGGGTAGCCACGACAAGTCCGTGCTCGCGGTGTACAGCGGCCAGGTGGATGGCGCCGCGTCGTTCATCGACGCACGCACCAACGCCGGAATGCCCGCTGACGTCATGGCCAAGACCAAGGTCATCGACACGGCCGGTCCGATCCCGAACGACGGCATCGCCGTCGGCAAGGGCTTCCCGGCCGAGCTTCGCGCGCAGGTCACCAAGGCACTGATCGACTACTGCGCGTCCGACGCCGGCAAGGTCCAGTGCAAGAGCCTCTTCGGCTGGGACGGCCTCAAGGAGGTCTCGGCCGACTTCTACAACCCGGTCCGCGATGCCGCGAAGCTCGCGGGCATCGACGTCGCGGCCGAGGCCGCGAAGACCCCGAACCCGCCGCCGACCCCCGCACCGAGCAAGACCCCGTAGCCCACGTTACGAGGCACATCGAACACGCCCGCCGGGTCAGACCGGCGGGCGTGTTCATTTAGAGTCGGTCGCGGTGGCGCCCATCGTCTCGGTCAAGGACCTCGTGAAGACCTATCCGAACGGGACCCGCGCGCTTGACGGCGTCACCCTCGACATCGAGCGCCGCGAGTTCGTCGTGCTCATCGGGCTGTCCGGCTCCGGCAAGTCGACGCTGCTCCGCTGCATCAACCGGCTCGTCGAGCCAACGTCGGGCACGGTCACGTTCGAAGGGCTCGACGTCACGCGCGCCCGCGGCGCCGAGCTGCGGCGGATCCGGCGGCGGATCGGGATGATCTTCCAGCAGTTCAACCTCGTGAAGCGCAGCTCCGTGTTCGCGAACGTCCTCGCGGGGCGCCTCGGGTGGCGCAGCACGTGGCGCACGATCGCGTCGCGGCCCTCGCGTCTCGACGTCGCGCAGGTCTTCGAGAACCTCGGGCGCGTCGGCATCGCCGACCGGGCATTCGGACGCGCCGATGCGCTCTCCGGTGGGCAGCAGCAGCGGGTCGGGATCGCGCGGGCCCTCATGCAGGAGCCCGAGCTCATGCTCGCGGACGAGCCGGTCGCGAGCCTCGATCCGGCGACGAGCCACTCGGTGATGAAGTACCTCGAGGAGATCAACAAGAAGGACGGCATCACCGTCATCTGCTCGCTCCACTTCCTATCCCTCGCGCGGCGGTACGGCACCCGGGTCATCGCGCTGAAGGACGGCCGCGTCGCCTATGACGGCAAGCCGGCCGACATCGACGAGGCGCGGTTCAAGGAGATCTACGGCGAGGACGCGGTCGAGGTCGAGATCGGCCCCGGGAAGCTTCCATCCGAGACCGCCGACGCGGCCGACGCCGTCGACGCACCGGCGCTCGACCCGCGGATCCCGCCGGAGCGCTGATGGCCGAGTACTTCACGTCCCGCGGGCTGCCGGTGCCGAAGGAGCTGCGGCGCGGCCCGCTCACCGACTGGCGGCGGATGCTCGGCATCGCGGCGGGACTGGTGATCCTCTACATCGGATTCCAGATCACCGACATCGATACGTCCCGCGCGAATCTCCCGTACGCGCTCGAGGTGATCGGCAAGCTCCTCCACTTCGACTTCCTGCCGCCGAACGACCCGACGACGTCCGTCCTCTTCCCACAGAACGAGTTCGAGACGTTCTGGGACGGCGCGTTCGGGCTGATGATCGTGACGATCTTCCTCGGGATCATGGGCACGGCTCTCGCCATCGCCATCGCGATCCCGATGTCCTTCCTCGGCGCGCGCAACATCATGGCCGGCAACCCGATCACGTCGGCCGTCTACGTGGCCGTCCGGCTCCTGTTCACCGTGATCCGCTCCATCGATGTGCTGATCGTCGTCATCGTCATGGTCATCGTGTTCGGCCTTGGGAACGCCGCGGGGGTGTTCGGCCTCGCGTTCCACAACATCGGCGTCATGGGCAAGCTCTATTCGGAGGCGATCGAGGGGATCGACCCCGGCCCCGTCGAGGCGATCACCGCGACCGGAGCGAATCGCTTCCAGGTGATCTGGACGGCCGTGCTGCCGCAGCTGTTCAACCCGTTCGTGAGCTTCACCATCTACCGCCTCGACACGAACGTCCGCCTCGCGCCGATCATCGGCTTCGTCGGCGGCGGCGGCATCGGCGTCATGCTGTTCCAGAACATCCAGCTCCTGCGCTACCCGCAGGCGGGCACGATCATCCTGCTCATCGTCGTCACGGTCGCCGCCATGGACTTCGCGTCGGCGCAGATCAGGAAGAAGCTGGTCTAGCGGCCCCAGCTCGGGCGATTCGCGCCATCGATGCCCTCGCCGTTGGTCATCTTCTGCAGACCCTTCGGCGCGCCGCCGGCGGTGAGCGCGCCGCCGAGGTCCATGACCCAGAGATCGATCGTGAAGTCGACCGATCGAAGCAACGCGAGCTGCGAGCCGTCGGGCGAGAAGGCCGGGTTCCAGCTCTGGCCATCGCTCGTGAGCGCGATGTCGCGCGAGGTCGCGAGCTCGAACGCGTGCACGTCGTTCTTCCCGTCATGCCGCAGGGTGTAGGCCAGCCATTTCCCGTCGGGCGCATAGGTGGCGCGGTACGGCTCGCCGGCGGGCAGGCCCTTCAGCGGCACGGCGCGCCCGACGCCCGACGCAGGCTTCAGCAGCAGCTCGGGGGCACCGCCGTCGTACGCGGTGACGACGATCGTCTTGCCGTCGGGCGACCACGCCGGATCGTTCCAGTCCGCGCCGTTCGACAGGCCGATCGGAGGCTTCTTCGTCACGAGGTCGACGAGCAGCAGATCGGACGACCCGTCGGGATCGGCCTCGATGACCGCGAGCTGCTTTCCATCCGGAGAGACCGCGGGCGAAAGATACCAATGGACCTGATGGAACCCGCTCGCCACCTTGCTGAGTCCGCTCACGAGGACCTCATCGGGCCCGCCGCTCACCGGCTTGCGGACGATGTTGCTGTAGCCCAGCCGCGCGTTGGCGACCTGGCCGTCGACGATGGCCTTGCCGTCGATCTGCTCGATGCGGCTGAAGAACAGCGTCTTGCCGTCAGGGCTCTCGGCCGGCGTCTGCGACCGGCCCTCTTCGGTATGGGAGAAGTACTTCCCGCCGGTCAGCACGAAGACATCGCCCCGAAGGATGAATGCGATCGTGCCGCCGACCATCGGGGCGGCGACCTGGCCGGTCGGCCGCGGCGGCGTCGGCGTCGCGGCCGCGCCCGGCAGAAGGAGCGGCGCGACGCGCTGGCCGAGCACGATGTAGCCGATCAGCATCACGACCGCGAGGACGCCGAAGATCAGCTCCCGGACGCGCACACCCGCTCCACCTCGCGCGCCACGCGCTCGATGTCCGCCTCGAGGTCCGCGCCGTTCACGAGCTCCAGGTAGCCCTCGGCCGGCGGCTCGAACGGGCGATCGCGCATCCGCTCGTACACCCGCTCGTCGGCGTCCGAGTGGTCGTCGGCCGCGCGCGCGGCACGGCGCTCCGACAGCCGCGCCCGGATCGCCGTCTCGTCGGACGTGACCCGGACGAACACGAGCGGAGCACCGTGCCGCCGGGCGGCGCGGACGCTCGCGGCGCGATAGCGCTCGACGAGATTCGTCGCGTCGACGATGACGCGATGCCGGTCCGCGAGGAGCCCGTCGACGAGCGCGTCGACGCACTTGAAGATGGTGGCGTTCTCTTCATCGGCATAGGTGGCCGCGATGAAGAGACGGCTGCGCAGCTGGTCACTGGCGACGTGCGCCGCGCCGAGGCGCACCGCCAGCAGCCGCGCGCAGTGCGACTTCCCCACCCCCGGGTAGCCCATGAGCACGACGAGACCGGCGGTCCCGGCGGGCACGGCCGGCGCGCCGATCTCCTCGCGCAGCTGCGCGACGAGGACATCGACGTGCTGCGCGTACGCGCGCGTCTGCGCCCTGGTCGCGGCCGCCGACGAACGAGCGCCGACCCGGGTCACGCCGCGAACCCGCGTGCCCGCAGGGCGGCGCGTGCCGCGCCGGCCTCGTCCCAGGGCAGCTTCTCCTCGCCGACGATGATCGAGCCCTCGTGGCCCTTGCCCGCGAGAAGCACGGTGTCGCCGTCCGCCGCGGCGGCGATGGCCGCGTTGATCGCGTCCGTCCGGTCGTCGATGACCTGATAGTCGCGGTCCCGCTGCTTCCCCGCCTCGATCGCGCCGGCCTCGATCTCCGACAGGATGACGGCGGGATCCTCGAGCCGGGGATCCTCCTGCGTGATGACGAAGTGGTCGGCGTACTTCGCGGCCGCCGCCGCGAGCTTCGGCCGCTTCGTGCGATCGCGCTCTCCGGCACTTCCGAAGACCGCGATGAGCCGCCCCTTCGTCAGCGGGCGGAGCAGCGCCAGGACCTTCTCCAGCGACTCCGGGGTGTGGGCGTAGTCGACGATCACCGCGAACGGCTGGCCCGCATCGATCCGGTCCATCCGGCCGCGCACCGGACGCGCGCGAGCGAGCGCGTCGCGACACTGCGCGAGCGTTGCGCCGGCCGCCAGCCCGGCCCCGATCGCGGCGAGGGCGTTGTGCACGTTGAACCGGCCGACGAGCGGCAGCTTGAGCTCGACGTTGTCGCCGAACGCCGTCACCGTGAGCCGCGAGCCGTTCGCGTCCGCCGCCAGGACGGTCGCCTGCACGTCGGCGAGCGCGTCGATGCCGTAGGAGATGATCCGCGCACCCGCCGCGCGGTCCGCGAGGTAATTCCAGTGAGGGTCGTCCGCGTTGAGGACCGCGGTCTTCGGGATGCCCTTGTCGCGCCCCCGGCCGAGCATCTCGAACAGGATGCCCTTCGCCTCGAGGTACGCCTGCATGGTCCCGTGGAAGTCGAGGTGCTCCGGGCTGAGGTTGGTGAACACCGCGATGTCGACGTCGATCCCGCGGACCTTCCGCAGCGCGAGCGCATGCGATGTCGCCTCGAGCACGCCCCACGTGCCACCCGCGACGAGCAGCTCGGCGCAGAACTCCTGGAGCTCCAGCGCCTCCTGAGTGCTCTGGCGCGTCTCGTTCTGCCACTCGTGGTCCGCGAGCTTGAAGTCGACCGTCGTGGAGTAGCCGGTGCGCTGGCCGGCGGCCTCGAGGACGTCCGATACGAGGTGCACCGTGGTCGTCTTCCCATCGGTGCCGGTGACCGCGGCGACCTTGAGGGTCGCGGTCGGGTGGTCGAAGAACTCCGCGGCGAGGTCGGCGAGCGCCGCGCGCACGTCCGGCGCGACCGCGACCGGCACGGTCGTGCGCACGGCGCGCTCCGCGACCACGGCGACCGCGCCGTTCTGCACGGCATCGGCGACGAAGTCGGTCCCGTCGCGATGGAAGCCCGGGATCGCGACGAACAGCGAGCCCTCCTTGACCCTGCGCGAGTCGTACGCGATCGCGCGGATGTCGAGGTCCGCGGCGCGCTCGGGCACCGGGAGCTTCGCCTGGACGAGGAGCGCGCCGAGCTTCACTCGGAGCCACCGCGGCGGCGGCTGCGCAGCCGAAGAGCCCGCGTGTACAGCGGCTCGGCGATACGGAACGCGCGGTATGCGAGCGGCCGCGGCACGCTGTCGTGCGCGCCGGCCCAGTGGGTCACCGTCCCGCCGAAGCCCCTCTTGAACAGATACGGGCCGTGCATCGGGTCGCGCTCGTCCGTCGGGTCCGCGGGGATGCCGCCGAAGTCGAAGGTCCGTGCGCCGCGCGCGAGGGCTTCCGTGATGCAGCGCCAGAGCAGGCCGTACGCGGCGTACACCTTGCGGCCCGCCTCGCTCGTGGCGCCGTACATGTACAGCTCGCGATCGCCGCAGTGCCAGGTCATCGCGCCGGCGACCGGCAGGCCGTCGTGCTCCGCGAGCCACAGCGTCGCGAGTCCCGCCTCGATGAGCGTGCGCCACACCGTCCGGTAATACCCCTCGGTCCGGGTGATGAATCCCGCGCGCCGGCCGGTCAGCGCGTAGAGCCGGTAGAACGCGCCAAGGTCGGTGTCGGTCGTGCCCTGATACACGTCGACCCCACGCTTTTCGGGCTGCCGCACCCCCCATCTCGTGTCCTTTTCGAAACCAGCCAGGAGCGATGCTTCGTCCCCGTCGAGCGGCAGGACGAGCGTTGCGATCACCGGCTGGATGTCGGGACCGCGCTTGAAGCCGGCCGCGCGCAGCGCGTCGCCGGCCTCTTCGGCGGTGCGCTCGGGATCGACCTTCAGCACGAGCGCGCCGGGTGTCGCCTTCGCGTGCGCCGCGAGCATGCGCAGCGCGTCGGCCAGCCGCTCGGGCGCCGCGACCGGTCCGCGCGGGCAGTAGCCGAACCGCATCCCGCCTGGAAGCGAGCGCCACAGCACGAGCGCCCGCGCGCCGTCGCGATCGAGGAACTCCGCGGTCCAGCCCTGGGCCTCGCGGATCTTCGCCCACGCGCTCGACTGCATCACGTGACCGCCCGGCCCGCGCGCCGCGACCGCGTCCCAGCCCGCCGGCGCGTCGGTCATCGCGCGGCGGCGGCGAGACGGCGGCGGCCGGCGACGCGCCAGACCGGATAGAGCGGCGCGACGACCGGCCGGTCGAACGCGCCGATCCACTCGACGACCTCTCCGCCGAAGCCGAGCTTGAAGTTCTCGATGCCGGCGAGGTCGTCGCCCTCGCGCTCGGAGAGGCCCCACATGTCGTACCGCGTCGCGCCGCGCTGCTTCATCGCCATCAACGAACGCCATTTGAGCAGATAGAACGGCCGGGACTCCGCGTGCGCGCCGGACCAGCCGCCGTACAGCTCCCACGCGCGGTCGCCGATGTGGATCGCGAGGAGCGCGCCGTCATCCTCATCACCCATGCGCGACAGCGTGACGTGCGCGGCGTCGCCGAACGCCGCGAGAAGCCGCTCGAAGTAGCCACGGTCGTGCAGCGCGAAACGATCGCGCGCCGCGACCTTCGCGAGCACCGCGAGGAATCGATCGAGGTCGCGCGTCTCCTCGGTGACGACGCCCTCGCGCTCGCCCTTGTGGATGTACTGGCGAGTCTTCTTGCGCATGGCCGCGAGCAGCTCCTCGGGCGTCTTGCGCAGGTCCACGAGCAGCGTGCGGCGGGGCTGGACGAAGATGCCCGCCGGGCGCGCGCCCGACCGCGCGAGCGCGGCGCCGAGCTCCGCTGACGGCGCGAGTTCGGGATCCGCGAGCAGGCCGGTGCCCCGGTCCGCCGCGAGCGCGGCGGCGAGCGCGCGTAGCGCGTCGGGCAGATCGTTCGCCTCGACGAGCGGGCCGCGCGGCGCGTACGCGAGGGTCAATCCGAGCGGGAGCGGCTTCAGCAGCACCTGCGCGACACCGGCGCGCCGCTGCCCGTCGTCGAGCGTGAAGCGCCGCACGTCCCAGCCGGTGCTCGCCTTGAGCGTCGCCCACGCGGCGGTCTGCAGGAGGTGCGGCCGGCCGGTCGCGCGCACGAGGTCGTCCCACGTGCCCCCGTCGGCGACGGGGACCGGCGTCGCGCGCAGGGTCAGCGCTATTCCGCCGCGCCCGCGGGCACGGCGGCGTCCTCCGTCTTCGCACCGGGCAGCTCGCGAGCGGTGAACGTGCAGTCGGGATAGCGCTCGCAGCCGAAGAAGAGCGACTTACCGCGGCCACGCCGGCGCACGAGCTCGCCCTGCCCGCAGAGCGGACAGGTCACGCCGGTCTTCTGGACATTCTTCTTGATGTACTTGCAGTCCGGGTAGCCGGTGCAGCCGATGAACGGGCCGAACCGGCCGCGCTTCTTCGCGAGCGGCTTGCCGCAGTCCGGGCACACCTCACCCTCGATGACCTCGGGGCCCTGCTCCTCGCCCTCGAGCGGCGCGGAGTAGTCGCAGCCACCGGGTGGCGTGGGCTGGCCCTTCTTGCCCTTCACGAATCCGGTGCAGGAGTAAAAGCGGCCGTAGCGGCCGAGCTTGATGATCACCGGCCGCCCGCACTTCGGGCAGACCTTGTCGGTCGCCTCCTCGGTGACGTCCGACTTCTTCACCGACGCGGTCTTCTCCTTGACGAGCGCCTCGAACGGCACGAAGAAGTCGCGCACGACCGGTGCCCACTCGACCTCGCCCGCGGCGACGCGGTCCAGATCGAGCTCCATCCGCGCGGTGAAGCCGAGGTCGACGATGTCCGGGAAGTGCTCCGTCAGGAAATCGACGACGGTGAACCCGACGTCCTCCGGCACGAGCGCACGCTGCTCGCGGCGCACGTAGTGACGATCGATGAGCGTCGAGATCGTCGGCGCGTACGTGGACGGCCGGCCGATGCCGTGCTCCTCGAGCGTCTTCACCAGCGAGGCCTCGTTGAACCGCGGCGGCGGCTGGGTGAAGTGCTGCGCGGCGTCGAGCTTCTGCAGCTTCAGCTCCTCGCCCTCGACGACCACCGGGAGCGGCGCGACTTCCTTCTCCGGCTCATCCGTGCCTTCCTGGTACGCGCGGAGGAAGCCGTCGAACGTGACCCGACGCCCGTTCGCCCGCAGCGTGTAGCCGTCCGCGCTCACGTCGAGCCGCGTGTTCTCGAACCTCGCCGGCGCCATCTGCGATGCGATGGTCCGCTGCCAGATGAGCGTGTACAGCCGGTGCTGATCCTTGCTGAGGAAGCGGCGCATCCGGTCAGGCGTGCGCGCGAGGTCCGTCGGCCGGATCGCCTCGTGGGCCTCCTGCGCGCCCTTGCTCCTGGTCTTGAAGTGCCGCGGCTTCTCCAGCGCGTAGTCCGCGCCGAACTCCTTGGTGATGACATCCTTCGACTGCTTCAGCGCGCCTTCGGCGATGTGCAGCGAGTCGGTACGCATATACGTGATGAGGCCGACCGGTGTATCCGGACCGAGCGACACGCCCTCGTAGAGCTGCTGGGCGAGGACCATCGTCCGCTTGACCGAATAGCCGAGCTTGCGCGAAGCGTCCTGCTGGAGCGTCGAGGTCGTGTACGGACCGCCGGCGCTGCGCGAGGAGTCGCGCTTCTCGACGCTCGCGACCCGGTAGACCGCGTCGGCGAGCGCGGCGCGATGGGTCTCCGCCTCGGCGGCGTTGGCGATCGCGAGCTTCTTGCCCTTGTGCTGGATGACCTCGGCACCGAACGTCTCGCCGGCGTGATTCGCGAGCACGGCGTCGATGGACCAGTACTCATCCGGCTTGAACTTCTGGATCTCGCGCTCGCGGTCGACGATGAGCCGCAGCGCGACGGACTGGACGCGCCCGGCCGACAGGCCGTAGCGGATCTTTTTCCAGAGCAGCGGCGACATCGTGTAGCCCACCAGTCGATCGACGACACGCCGGGCCTGCTGCGCGTTCACGAGGTCCTGGTCGATCTGCCGCGGCTTGCGGAACGCCTCGGCGATCGCATCGGGGGTGATCTCGTGGAACGTCACCCGCCGGAGCTTGGAGGCCGGGACATTGATGATCTGCGCGACGTGCCAGGCGATCGCCTCGCCCTCGCGGTCGAGGTCGCTCGCCAGCCAGACCCGGTCGGCGACCTTCGCCTCCTTCTTGAGCAGGCGAGCGTGTTTCTCGGAGTCCGGCGGGATCACGTATTCGGGGGCGTAGGTCTTCGGGTCGATCCCGATCTTGGACTTCGGGAGGTCCCGGATGTGGCCGAACGAGGCCTCGACGGTGTAGTTGGGGCCGAGCATCCGGCCGAGCGTCTTGGCCTTGGTCGGGCTCTCGACGATGACCAGATCACCCCCCTTACGGGGCTCGTCCGGGGCCGGCAAAGCCGGGCCCGGACGCACGGCTGCCTCGGACAGCGCGTCTTGCGGCGTCGCCGCATGCGCCTTGGGCGCCGCGCGCTTCACTCGCTTGGTTGGCTGCTTGGCTACGACCATTTCACCTCGGCTCAGACAAAAAGGCGCCCTTCCAGGCGCCTCCCCGTAATCCACGGTACCAGCGGCGGCAACCTGCCC
>DASWFN010000131.1:0-5550 GCA_036394215.1 Candidatus Limnocylindria bacterium | reverse complement strand
CACATCGCGCGCGACATCCGGCGCCAGCCCGTGGTATTCCTCGGGCTGGTCCAGGACCTTGCGCTCCTGCGGCGTGAGCTTCGCGAGCAGCGGCTTGAGCTCGGGATCGAGCGCGGCGTGCTCGAGCGGCGACCTGCCGCTTCGCTCGGCCTCGAGCGTGAGCCGGCGCACGGCCTCGTGCGCGTCGGGGTGGCCGTGCTTCGCGAGGAGCACGTAGAGCGCTTCGGCGATCACGCCGCCCTTCGACATGCCGAGGTTCGCCTTCATCCGTTCGCGGTCGATGTGGATCCCATCGATAGACGAGCCGAGGCGCGTCGCGGCATAGGCCGTCGCGGCGATGAGCTCGCCGCTGAACCGCTGCGACGCGGAGTTGGTGAGGTCGCGCTGGTGCTCGCTGATCTCATCGAGGTAGGTCGTGATGACCCGCGGCATGAACGCCTTCCAGATGCTCTTCACGTTCTCGAACGAGACCGGGTTGCGCTTCTGGGGCATCGTCGAGCTGCCGACCTGGTTGGCCTTGAAGCCCTCGGCGATCTCGGCGATCTCGGTGCGCTGGAGGTGCCGCATGTCGTCGGCGAGGTTCGCCATGACGCCGAGCGCGGTCACGCAGCCGTGCGCGAGATCGCTCCAGGCCTCGGGCTCGACGATCTGCGTCGAGTGGCTCGCCGCGACGAGCCCGAGCTGCGCGAGGTAGCGCCGCTCGAGCGCGCGCGGGTCCTTCGCCAGCAGCGCCGGCGCGTTGTACGCGCCGACCGCGCCGGAGAGCTTGCCCGGCAGCGCGCGGGCCGCCGTCCGGAGGAAGAGGATGCGGCCGCCGACGCGGCTCACGTACTCGGCGATCGCGAACCCGAACGTGATCGGGACCGCGTGCTGGCCGTGGGTGCGACCGGCCTGCGGCGTGTCGGCCTCGCCCTCGGCGATCGCGATGAGCCGCGCTGCGAGCAGCCCCATCCGCGGGAGCACGACCCTCTCGATGGCCTCGCGGTAGCGCCACGCGTTCGCGGTGTCGACGACATCCATCGACGTCGCACCGAGATGCACGAACCGCCGCGCGTCCTCGGGGACCTGCGCGCGAATGCGATTCACGAGCGCCCGGACGTCGTGGCCGATGCGCGCCTCCTCGGCGTAGACCTCGGCCGCGCCGACGCGCTCCGCCGCGGCCGCAATGGCGTCGGCCGCGGCGGCGGGGGCGATGCCCTCCTCGGCGAGGGCGCGGGCGAGCGCCGCCTCGGCCTTCGCCTGCGCGCGGACCCGGCCTTCCTCGGAGAGATAGGGATGGAGCGCGGCGTAGAGCTGTGGATCGCCGCCGTAGAAGCGGGAATCCAGCGGCGAGATCGCGTCGAAGCGCGAAGCGAAGGTCACGGCGAGAGGATCCGCGCGGCCATCGATTGCCGCAGCGTGTGGATGCGCGATGCCAGCGCCGGATCGCTCAAGGCAAGGATCTGAGCCGCAAGGATCGCGGCGTTCGCGGCGCCCGCTTCGCCGACTGCGACGGTGGCCACCGGCACTCCGCGCGGCATCTGGACGGTCGAAAGCAGCGCGTCGAGACCGCCGGCGATCGCGTTCGGCGACACGAGCGGGACGCCGATGACCGGCAGCGTCTGATGCGCCGCGACCGCACCGGCGAGATGCGCCGCGCCACCCGCGGCCGCGATGACGACCATGAGGCCCCGGCCGGCGAGCCCGCGGGCCCATTCGCGGACCTCATCCGGCGTGCGATGCGCGGAAAGGGTCCGGGTCTCGAACTCGATGCCGAGACCCTTCAGGGTCTCCTCGGCGACGGCCATGACCGGCGCGTCGCTCGAGCTGCCCATGACGATCGCCACGCGGGCACTCATGCCGTGACCTCCACTCGGCCCTCGGAAGCGGCGATGTCCGAACGATAGGTCCTGCCCTTCCACGTGACGTGCTCGACGGCGGCGTACGCGCGATCGCGCGCTCCAGCCGGCGTGTCGCCCTGCGCGACGACGTGGAGGACGCGGCCCCCGGCGGTCACGAACCGTCCATCGGGCAGGCGACGCGTCGCGGCATGGAACGTCCAGACGTCGTCGGGGAGCGCCCCGATCTCGATGACGTCGCCCATCCGCGGCGTGCCCGGGTAGCCCTCCGCGCAAAGCGCGACGTCGACGTACGCACGCTGGCTGAACCGCAGCGGGTTCGTGTAGACGTACGCCGCCAGGCGGCCGTCGCCGAGCGCCTGCATGAGCTTGCCGAAGTCGCCGCCGATCCGCGGCAGGATCACCTGCGCCTCGGGGTCGCCGAAGCGGGCGTTGTATTCGATGACGCGCCAGCCGGCGGCCGTCTTCATGAGCCCCGCGTAGAGCACGCCCCGATACGGCGTGCCGCGCTCCGCGAGCAGCTTCGCGACCGGCGCGATGAGCCGGTCGGCGAGCGGCTGGGCCTCGTCGTCCGGAAGGACGCGGGTCGGCGAGCAGGCGCCCATGCCGCCGGTGTTCGGCCCGCTGTCGCCGTCGCGCGCGCGCTTGTGGTCGCGTGCCGGCGGCAGGGCGACGACGGTCTCGCCGTCCACGAGCGCGAGGAGCGACGCCTCTTCGCCCTCGAGGAGCTCCTCGAGGAGCACCGGGCCCGATGCGATCGCGCTCTGCGACAGCGCCGCATCGGCCTCGGCGCGGTCCTTCGCGACGACGACGCCCTTCCCCGCGGCGAGCCCGTCGGCCTTCACCACGACCGGACCGTCGACGAGGCCCGCGCGCGCCGCGCGGGCATCCGGGAAGGTCCGGAACGACGCCGTCGGCACGCCGGCCGCGCGCATCGCGTCCTTCGCGAACGACTTGCTCCACTCGAGCTTCGCCGCCTCGCGCGACGGGCACACCACGCTCGCACCGGTGCGGCGCAGCGCGTCGCCGATGCCGGAGGCAACGAGGTCATCGGGCCCGACGATCACGAGATCGACCGCCGCGGCCGCGATGTGCTGCTCGATGCGGTCCATACGGTCCAGCGGGATGTCGAGCGGCCGGGTGAAGAACGACATCCCCGGATTCCCCGGGATCACGTCGATCGCGGCGACGCTCTCCGAGCGCGCGAGCCGCCAGGCGATCGCGTACTCGCGCCCGCCGCCGCCGAGCACGAGCACGTTCAGCCCGGTGCCGGCGGGTGCCCGGCCGGGGCTGCGGTCCGCGCGCTGCTTCGCGATGAGCTCGCGCATCCGCTTGCCGTCGTTGAGGTACTTCACTCCGCTATTCCCATTCGATCGTCGCCGGCGGCTTCGACGAGATGTCGTAGACGACGCGGTTCACCGCGGGGACCTCGTTCACGATCCGTGCGGAGACGCGCGCGAGGAGCTCGTACGGCAGGCGGGCCCAGTCGGCGGTCATGAAGTCCTCGGTCGTGACCGCGCGCAGCGCGACGAGGAAGCCGTACGTGCGGAAGTCCCCCATCACGCCGACGCTCTGCACCGGCGTGAGGACCGCGAACGCCTGCGCGACGGTGCGGTACAGGTCAGCGGCGCGGAGCTCCTCGAGGAAGATCGCGTCGGCCTTCCGGAGGATGTCGAGCCGGTCCTTGGTGAGCTCGCCGATCACGCGCACCGCGAGGCCCGGTCCGGGGAACGGGTGCCGCCAGAGGATGTCCTCGGGGATGCCGAGCTCGGCACCGACGCGGCGGACCTCGTCCTTGAAAAGGCGCCGCAGCGGCTCGACGTTCTCGAGACGCATGTCCGCGGGCAGCCCACCGACGTTGTGATGCGTCTTGATCCGCGCGCTCGTCTTGCTGTCCTTCGACTTCGACTCGATCACGTCGGGATAGATCGTGCCGTGCACGATCACGTCGACCGGGCCGAGCTTCGCGGCCTCCTCCTCGAAGCAGCGAATGAACTCCTCGCCGATGATCGCGCGCTTCCGCTCCGGATCGGTCACGCCCGCCAGGCGCGCGAGGAATCGCGCCTCGGCATCGACGGGGATGAGCCGCAGGCGCGGCCCGAACGTCGCGATGACCTGCTGCGCCTCGTTCTCGCGGAGCATGCCGGTGTCGATGAACACGCAGGTGAGCTTGTCGCCGATCGCGCGCGCCACGAGCGCCGCGGCGACCGCGGAGTCCACGCCTCCCGAGAGCGCGAGGATCGCGTGGCGGTCGCCGATGACGCGTTTCAGCTCCGCGACGGATTCCTCGACGAACGCGGCCGGGGTCCAGTCGCCCTTCGCCCCGGCGACGTGGAGGACGAAGTTGCGGAGGATGTCCGCGCCGTGCGGGGTATGCGCCACCTCCGGATGGAACTGCACCCCGAATCGCCGCGACCCGTCGCTCATCGCCGCCGCCGCGAGGCGATCGGTGCTGGCGACAGCGTGGAATCCGTCGGGCAGCGTGCGCACCGAGTCGCCGTGGCTCATCCATGCGCGCTCGGCCTCGGCGAGCCCGTCGAAGATGCCCGAGCGGTCCTGCACGTTCAGCGTCGCCGGTCCGAACTCGCGCTTGCCCTCCGCGACGACCGCGCCGCCCGGAAGCACGTGGGCCATGAGGTGCATGCCGTAGCAGATGCCGAGCACCGGGAAGCGTCCGTCGAGGATCGCTGGGTCGACGAGCGGCGCTTCCGTTTCGTACACGCTCGCGGGCCCGCCCGAGAGGATCACGCCGATGACGCCGCGCTCGGCGAGCTCGGCCGCGCTCACATCGTGCGGGAAGATCTCGCAGTACACGCGCGACTCGCGGACCCGGCGCGCGATGAGCTGGACGTACTGGCCGCCGTAGTCCAGTACGGCGACCGTTTCGCGCGCCAGACCGGCTCCGGCCCCGGTGCGTTCCACGGAGCGCGTGCCGGGCTTCGTCATCTCAGTACTGCGTCGCACCTGTGAACTGGAACGCCGCGAGGCGCAGCGCCGGGACGCGGTACGAGCTGGTCTGGAGACCGAACTGCTCGCCAGGCACGAGGAGCGCGAGGTCCGAGCCCGTGCCGAGCGTCCCGCCGAGCGCGTCGTGATACGACTGGGTGAACCGGAAGTTCTTCACCGGGTAGGCGATCTCGCCGTTCTCGATCGCGAAGGTGCCGTCGCGGGTCATGCCGGTGACGATCGTGCGCAGCTGGTGGACCCAGCGCGTGTACCAGAAGCGGGTCACGAGGAC
Source organism: Candidatus Limnocylindria bacterium (assembly GCA_036394215.1). Taxonomy (GTDB): domain Bacteria; phylum Chloroflexota; class Limnocylindria; order P2-11E; family P2-11E; genus UBA4735. The sequence continues at coordinate 474 of DASWFN010000131.1, read as the reverse complement.
GCCCTTCCTGGTGTCCTTGATGAGCTGCTCGCGAGTCTTCGTCCCCGCTTCCATCCGCAAATGCATCGGCGCCGCTGGAATGAAGGGGTTGGGCGGGAGCGCGTGGCCGGTGTTCTTCGCGCCGAGACGGTGCGCGGTCTGCGAGTCGTACACCACGGCCTTCGCGACGCCGTGATCGATGAGGGTCACGCGCGCGGACGGCTGGCCCTCGAAGTCGAATGCCCGCGGCAGCCCCAGCTGATCGAACGGGTCGTCGACGATCGTGACGTCGCCGGTGACCTTCTCGCCGAGCTTCCCGCCGACGAACGAGCGGCCTTCCTCGATCGCGAGGCCGGTGAGCTGCATGCCGAGGAAGGTGACGATGTCGCGGACGGCGTACGGCTCGAGCACCACCTCGTGCGTCCCGGGCGCGAGGTCGCGCGGCTTCTGGGCGGCCTTGGCCTTCTCGATCGCCTCACGGATGCAGCCGCTCAC
>DASWFN010000130.1:0-5948 GCA_036394215.1 Candidatus Limnocylindria bacterium | reverse complement strand
GCCAGGAGAAGGGCAACCGCGAGCTCCGAGCTCAGTGGCGAGCGAGCGGCGATCAGCGAACCGATCGACGCGTACGCGACGTACAGCGCGAGCACCACCAACGCCGCTCCCAAAACGCGCTCCGCAAACCGCTCGACCTCGTCAGCCCGCGCGGGCTGACGACCCTCGACCGAGAAACGCCAGATCAACGCAACCGAGGCTGCCGCATCCACCACCGCGTCGACCCCGAAGCCGAGCATGGACAGACTCCCCGAAACGAGCGCGCTCCTGACCGTGACCGCGCCGACGACACCGCTCCACGCCACGCTCACCAGGCTGATCGTGATCGCGCTCCGCAGTGCCATGCGCCGATCTGCCATGCTGCTGAAGGCTAGCGAAGCCCTGCGTGCGATGGGGACATGCGCGGGCGAGAACAAGGGGCGCGTCGAACAGCGGCGGTACCCCCTTAGTCGATGTGTCGAATGTCGGGTCCGGGAAGCTGACCGTCGACGATCGGGCTCGCCGCGGCGCAGCGGACGGCAGGCGTTCCGCTGGCGCGGTCTAGATCGAGCAGCCAGTCGCGCACGCTAGTCATCGGGATACGGGATTGGCGTCGGCGGGCCGGCTGCGGCCCACCGTGCGTCGATCGCCGTCGAGCGAGCAGTTGAACACTGTCGCAATGAGCTTCCGCATGATCAGAGCTCCATGCTCTCGGGTCGTCTGGGGACGTACTTGCTAAAGGGCGACGATCCGGTAGCCCGTACCGGATTCGAACCGGTGGTCTCTGCCTTGAGAGGGCAGTGTCCTGGGCCGCTAGACGAACGGGCCGGAGTCCCCCCATTCTAGGTCAGTGACGTCCGCCGACCACGTCGCGCCGGGCGTCCGGCGCGTCGCGCTCCCCCTCCCCCTGGCACTCCGCAGCGTGAACGTCTATCTCATCGAGGGCGACGGTGGCTGGTCGATCGTCGACAGTGGCATGCACACGCCCGAGGCAGAAGGCGACCTGCGCTCGGGGCTCGCCGATGCCGGCATCGGGCTGGCCGACCTGCGCATGGCGTTCATCACCCACCTGCACCCGGACCATCTCGGCATGGCCGGCACGATGCGCGAGGCCGGCGCCACTGTCGTCATGCACGGCCCCGAGATCGAGCGGGCGCGCCAGGTCTGGGCGGCCGACCACCGGCTGATCAACGCGACGTACGAGCTCTTCGAGCGGCATGGCATGCCGCACGATGTCGACGAGGGCATGCGCGCGGCGTGGGTCGCGATGAACGAGCGCGTCGATCCGTTCGAGCCGATCCAGCCCGTCGCCGACGGCGAAGTGCTCGATCTCGGTGGCCGCGCGTTCACGGCGGTGTGGACGCCCGGGCACACCGACCATCACGCCGTGCTCTTCGAGGAGTCGAGCGGCACGCTCGTCTCGGGGGATCACGTGCTGCCCCGGATCACCTCGAACGTCGGTCTGTACCCGGATGCGCGCCCCGATCCGCTGGGCGACTTCTTGAGCGCGCTCGAGAAGATGAAGACCCTCGGCGTGAAACGGGTGCTGCCCGCGCACGGCGAGCCGTTCGACGATTGCAATGGCCGGGTCGACGAGATCCTCGCGCACCATGCGTCGCGCCTCGACGCGACGATGAACGCGGTCGGAGCGGGACGCGACGCGTACGCGATCTGCCGGATCCTCTTCCCGAAGCTGCGCTCGCCGCACGAGGAGCGGTTCGCGCTCGCGGAGACGCTCGCGCATCTGCGCTATCTCGAGCTGCGCGGCAAGCTGCGTGAGGTGGACGGTCGGCCGATCAGGTGGGCGGTCGCGTAACGGCGACCCGTCAGCTCCCGGCCGGCGATCCCACCGCCGCGCCCGTCGTCTCCGGCATCCGGGCCGGCTCTTCGCGCAGGAAGAAGATCACGGCGATCGCCGCAACCGCCGCGGCGACGCCGAAGAGGAACGTGCTCGCGGTCGCCGTCGAGAACGCGCGGTGGATCGCGGCGACGATCTGCGGGACGAACGGCTCGAGCTGTGCGCGGGCCTCCGGGGTCGCTGAGGCGAGGATGGCCTGACCCAGATCGCCGACGCCACTGAGCCGCTGGAGCACGCCGCCGCCGGCCGAAAAGCCCGCCACGACCTGCGGCGGCAGGCCCGCGGCGCCGAGCTCGCGCGGCAGCTCTTCGACGAGGCGAGAGCCGAAGATGGTTCCAGTGATCGCGAGGCCGACGGTGCCCCCGATCTGCTGGAACAAGGTCAAGCTGCTCGTGGCCGTGCCGATCTGGCGCGGGTCCACCGAGCCTTGCACGACAAGCGTGAAGATCGAGAACGCGGGACCGACCCCGAGACCAGTCACGAACATGAACGTCCAGAGCACGGGCAGCGGTGTGTCGGCGTGCAGGTTGGAGAGCAAGAGCAGCCCGACCGCGAGCACGATCATCGAGCTGAGGACGAGGATCTTGTAGCGGCCGGTGCGCGCGACGATCTGTCCAGAGGCCGTCGCGCTGATGATCAGGCCGCCGAGGAGCGCGAGGATCTGGTACCCGGACTGGGTCGCGGTCGAGCCGGCAACGACCTGGAACCACCGCGGCAGGAACACGATCGGCGTGAAGAACGCCATCGACGCCATGAACATCGCGATCACGGAGATCGTGAACGAGCGGTTCTTGAAGAGCTGGAGGTCGACGATCGGATCGGCCATGCGCAGCTCGATCCAAATGAAGATGGCCGCGATCACGAGGCCGACGACGATGAGGCCGCCAACCGTCGGGTCGCCCCAGTTGCCGCTCTGCTTGTTGGTGAGCCCGATGAGGATCGGCACGAGCGCGGCCACGAGCACCGACGCACCGAGATAGTCGATCTTCGGTGTCGCGCCGCTCCGACGGTGCGTGGGGAGGGTGCGGGCGATCACGGCGAAGACGACGAAACCGATCGGCAGGTTGACGAAGAACACCCAGTGCCAGCCGATCGTGTCGGTGATGATGCCGCCGATCGCCGGGCCGACGAGCGAGCTCAGGCCGAACACCGCGCCGACGAGGCCCTGGTACTTGCCGCGCTCCGATGCATCGAAGAGGTCGCCGATGACAGCGATCGCGACCGGGAAGAGCGCGCCTGCGCCGAGGCCCTGGACCGCGCGGAACGCGACGAACTGCCACATGTCCTGGGAGAAGCCCGACAGCAGCGAGCCCACGAGGAAGACCGCGACCGCAAAGAGGAGGATCGGCCGGCGGCCGAAGAGGTCCGACAGCTTGCCGTAGATCGGCCCGCTGACCGTGGACGTGAGCAGGTACGACGTGAACGCCCAGGTGTAGATGTCGTTGCCGTGGAGGTCGGTCACGATCCGCGGGAGCGCCGTGCCCACGACCGTCTGGTCGAGCGCGGCCAGGAACAGCCCGAGCAGTACGGCAATCACGATCTGGAGGCGGACGCGTGGGTCCAAGGTCACCGGCGGGGCAGAGACGTGCGAGGCCATTCGTAACTCCTCGTTGTGGGGTCAGGTCATTAGACAACATCGAGGGGCGCGACATTCGTCGCCGCGGTCGATCCGGCCCGAGTGTTGAGTGTCTAGCGTTTCGGGAGGAGGCTCGGTGACGAATGAGCGTCCGCAAGGTGTCGGGATGGTGGGCCAAGTCCCATTGACACGACATCGGTTGCCTGCGCATCTTCGGTGTTGTGCCGAGCACTCGTGATCAACGTCCGTACAACGTCAACTACTACCGGCGGAACCGCCAGCGAGAGATCAATCGCGTCCTGACCAGACAGCGCGCGACGCTCGAGTTTCTCCGCGAGCTCCGTCGCGTGCCATGCAAAGACTGCGGCCAGACGTTCCTCCCGCACCAGATGGACTTCGACCATCGCGACCCCGATACCAAGCTTTTCGGGATCACCTGGTCTAAGGCGCTGCTCGCGCCTCGCGCGCGATTGCTCGCCGAGATCGCCAAGTGCGATGTCGTCTGCGCCAACTGCCATGCGGTGCGGACCTATGGGCTGCAGGCAGCTCGATCGGCCAAGAGGCGCGCCGAAGGAATGATCCTCATAACGCCGCGGCGCATCTCCCAGCGCCGGCGGGCTCTCCCAAAGCGCGACTACCTGCTTTCGCTTCGCGATCGACCATGTCTGGACTGTGGTGGCAGATTCGCGCCCTTCGTGATGCAGTTCGATCATCGGGATCCCCCGACGAAGCGATTTGAGGTAGCAAACTCGTGGTCTCGGTCGGAGGCGGGAATACTCGCCGAGGCGGCGAAGTGCGATATCGTTTGTCAGAACTGCCACCGGGATCGCACGTTCCGGCGGCGGTTTCCACAAGCGGGTGTGGTGTAGTGGCCGCACACGAACCTTCCAAGTTTGGGGTGCGGGTTCGATTCCCGCCACCCGCTCAGTACACGAGGACTCGCGGTTGTAAGGAGCAACGAGGCTGACGACGACCACCGCGAAACCGACCGCCGACCAGCCGATCCGCCGCGACAACATGGACCCGGGCATCCGCCCGTGCGACGACTTCTACGAGTACGCGAACGGCGCCTGGCTGAAGAACACGCAGATCCCATCGGACGAGGCGGTCTGGGGCGGCTTCAGCGAGCTGCGCGACCGCAATTTCGCGGTGCTGCAGGAGATCCTCGACTCGTCCGCCGCCGCGAATGGCGCGCCGGGATCCTCGACGCAGCTCATCGGCGATCTCTACGCGAGCGGGATGGACCAGGCCGGCATCGAGCGCACGGGCCTCGGCGCCGCGAAGGCACTGCTCGACGAAGCCGGATGCGTCACGACCGAGCAGCTGCCGGCACTCTTCGCCAAGCTCAATCGCCTCACCGTCCGCGCGCCGTTCTGGCCGAACGTCCAGCCCGACGCGTTCGACAGCCGCCGGGCGATCGTCCACCTCTACCAGGGCGGCCTCGGCCTCCCGGACCGCGACTACTACCTCCGCGACGATGCGAAGTCGCAGACGCTCCAGCAGGCGTACCGCGCGCACGTCGCGACGGTGCTCGGTCTCATCGGCGACGACGCGTCGCGGAGCGACGCCATCTACGCGCTCGAGCGCGAGTTCGCGCAGGCCGCGATGCCGCGCGTGGACCAGCGCGATCCGTACAAGGTGAACAACCCGCACACCCGCGCCGCGCTCGCGGAACGCACGCCCGGCTTCGACTGGACGGCGTGGTTCGCGGCGCTCGGCGCACCGGACGTCGCCGACCTCAACGTGCGCCAGCCCGCGTTCATCGAGCGGGCCGCGCAGCTCCTAGCGGAGCGCCCGATCGACCTGTGGCGCACGTACCTCCGCTGGCACATCGCGCGGGCGCTCTCGCCGTATCTCCCGGAGGCCTTCGAGCGCGCGAACTTCGAGTTCTACAGCAAGACGCTGCAGGGCCAGCCCGAGCAGAAGCCGCGCTGGAAGCGCGTGCTCGAGATCGTCGACGCGGAGCTCGGCGAGCCCCTCGGGCAGCTCTTCGTCGAGCGCGCGTTCCCGCCGCAGGCCAAGCAGCGGATCCTCGATCTCGTCGCCGACCTGCGCGCCGTGCTCGCGGAGCGCATCGACGGCCTGGAATGGATGGGACCGGAGACGCGCGTGGCCGCGCGCAAGAAGCTCGACGCGTTCGCGGTGAAGATGGGCTACCCGGACACGTGGCGCGATTATCGCGCGCTGAAGCTCGACCGCGGACCGTTCGTCGACAACGTCCTGCGCGCGATCGAGTTCAACACCGCGTTCGATATCGCGAAGCTGAAGCGGCCGGTGGATCGCGCCGAGTGGCGCATGAGCGCTCCGACGGTGAACGCGTACTACTACCCGCCGGGCAACGAGATCGTCTTTCCCGCCGGCATCCTGCAGCCGCCGTTCTTCTACCCGGACGCGGACGCCGCCGTGAACTACGGCGCGATCGGCATGGTCATCGGCCACGAGATGACCCACGGCTTCGACGACCAGGGCAGCCAGTTCGACGACATCGGGAACCTGCGCAACTGGTGGCAGCCCGAGGACAGTGCCGCGTACCAG
>DASWFN010000129.1:0-7607 GCA_036394215.1 Candidatus Limnocylindria bacterium | reverse complement strand
AGGCGTCGGCGACTCCTCGAAGGCCTGCAGATACGAGGTCGGCGGCATCGTCGACCGCTACTACGCGGTGTGGACGATCGATCGCAACGTGCGGGTAGATGTCCTGATCGTGCCGGCCGTCAAGACCGACGAGGCCGCGATCTCCGAAGCGCGAAGGCTCGCCGCTGTGCAGCTCGCCCGGATCGATCGACTGGTGCCACGGTAGCGAGGCTCCCCGCGGTCCTCGCACCGCTGCGGCACCGCGACTTCCGGCTGCTGCTCACCGGCCAGACGGTCTCGAGCTTCGGCAACTCCGTATCGACGATCGCGGTCCCGTTCCAGCTGCTCGCCATCGGTGCGTCGCCGATCCAGCTCGGGATCACTGTTGCCACGGAGACCGTGACCAGCATCGCGTTCCTGCTACTCGGCGGCGCGATCGCCGACCGCGTCGCACGACGCACACTGATCCTCGCGAGCGACCTGCTCGGTGGCTTCGTCGTCGCCACGGTCGCGCTGCTTTCGGCCACGGGTCAGCTGCGAGTCGAGCACATGTACGTCGCGGCCGTCGGCCTCGGCGCCGCGGACGCGTTCCTCTCGCCGGCATACAGCGCGATCATCCCTGAGCTCGTTCCCGCTGACGTCCTTCGCGCCGGCAACGCAACACGACTACTGAGCCGCAGCGTCGCGCGGATCATCGGTCCGACCGTCGGTGGGCTCGTCGTCGCCCTCATCAGCCCGGCGGCCGCGTTCGGCATCGACGCGGTCACGTTCCTCTTCAGCTTCGCGACGCTACTGCTCGCCCGTCCGGCTCGGCGTGCCGGGCTGCCACCGGGATCGGTCATCCGCGACATCCGCGAGGGGTTCGGATTCGTGTTCAGCGCCCGTTGGCTCTGGACCACGACCATCTATTTCATGTTCGTGAATATCGCCTTCGCCGGTCAGTCAGGCGTGATGACGCCGCTGCTGGTGCGAAACACTATCGGTGGCGATGCGCGGATGTACGGCGCTATCAGTGGGGCGTACGGCGTAGGGACGATCGTCGCGAGCATCTGGGTCGCGCAACTCGTGACCCGCCGGCCGGGCCGAGTGATGTTCGCGTTCGAGATCCTCGCGGCGGCGTGCGTCCTCGCGATCGGGCTCGTCCCTGTCCTTCCGGTCGTGCTCGTGTCCTTCGTTCTGATGGGCGTGGCGCTGTCATCGTCCACCGTGATCTGGGAGGCGCTGCTCCAGCGTCAGATACCGCCGCGAATGCTGGGACGTGTTTCGAGCATCAACCTGCTCGGCAACTCGCTCATCAACCCTGTCGCGCCGCTCGTCGCGGCCGCGCTCATCGGAGCGGTCGGACCAGCGTCAACATTCCTGATCGCGGGCGTCTACGCCCTCGTGCTGGTCTCCGTCGCCGTGCTCGCGTCGCCACTGCGGAACATGGAGGAGGCCGCGTTCACGGCAACTTGAACGTCGGTACGTCGAGCGTGATCGGCGCCTTCCCGCTCCAGTACTCGCGCTTCCCGGTCATCGCCTGGACGTGGCCGTCCCATTCGAAGTTGAACGCATTGAGTCCCAGCTTCACCGCCGCGCGCACCTTCCGCTGCGTGTCTTCGTCGCGCGCGAAGCGGCGGATCGCGTCGATCTGACGATCGCCATGCCCGGTGTCCTGTTCCGCATGGAGCTCGTACGTCGCGGCGGCCCGCTTCGAAAAGCCATAGTGCTTCGTGAGCGCCTCGAACATGCCGGCCGCGGCACCCTTCGGGCCGCCGTGCATCGCCTCGACGAAGCTGAGGAGCGCGATCCCCTCGAGCGCGCTTCGCCGCTGGCAGCCGCCGACGATCATCTCGATCGCGGCCATCGTGCCGGGCGCCGGCTCCGCGCGGTCCGCCGCGGTCTTGTCCATGCCGGCCTCTTCGAGCATCTGGAGCATCACGTCGACGTGGGTCCTCTCGCCGCCGAGCTCCTCCATGAAGTTCTCCATGACGATCGGCATGAGGTCGTAGTTCTTCTCGGCCGTGACGTTCGTGACGATGTAGCCGAAGAACACCGGGTTCTGGCTCACCCGCAGGTAGTGCTGCATCTCGCCGAGGACGATCTGCTCGCGCGTCCAGCGATGTTCGACGACGCCCTTGAACCACGGGTGCTCGCGCATCTCGAGGTCCCGCGCGTAGCCCCAGAGCTCCTCGATGAACTGCTCGGGATCCATTGCCGCCACGCTAGTCCGCCTCGCTCGCGGACAGGTTCGACAGGAGCGAGGCGCGCGCCGCGCGCTGCCGGGCGCCCTCGCGCGTGACGATGAATGCGACCGCGGCGACGATGATCGCGGCACCGACGACGATCGACGGCGTGATCGGCTCGGCGAGGATGAGCGCGCCGAGGAGCACCGCGACGACCGGATTCACGTACGCGTAGGTCGCGACGAGCGAGACCGGCGCGTTCTGCAGGAGCCAGCTGTACGCGGTGAACGCGACGAGCGAGCCGAAGACGACGAGGTAGACCATCGCCAGCAGCGAGTTCGTCGACCACTTCGCCGGCTCGAGGTGCGCGAGCTCGCCGACCGTGGCCCCGACGACCAGGAGGACGAGCCCGCCGGCGAGCTGCTGGATCCCCGTCGAGAGCAGGCTGTCCTTCGGCATCCGCAGTCGCGGCGAGAGGAATGTCCCGAGCGCCCACGACACCGTCGCGACGAGGAGCAAGCCGACCCCGCCCAGATCGACGCTGCCGCTCGAGCCGCGCGGGACGACGAGGAACGCGACGCCGGCGAACCCGACCGCGACGCCGAGGAACGTCGAGAGGCGGATGCGGTCGCCGGCGATGCGACGAAGGATCACGATCCAGAGCGGGACCGACGCGACGATGAGCGCGGTGAGCCCGGACGGCACCGTCCGCTCGGCGAGCACGACGAAGCCGTTGCCGCCGAAGATGAGCAGCAGTCCGACCGTTGCCGCCGCCAGGAGCTGGTCGCGACCGACGCGCACGCCACGACGCACGGCGATGACACCGAGCAGGACGAGGCCAGCGACGCAGAAGCGCAGCCCCGCGGAGAAAAGCGGCGGAAGCGTCTGCACGGCGATCGCGATCGCGAGGTACGTCGAGCCCCAGATCACGTACACGACCCCGAGGGCTCCCCAGATCGCGAGTGGTGACGCGGGACGCTTCGCTGGCACCACTCGATGCTATCGGTCGGCGCCGTCGCGCGACCGTAAACTGCGACGCATGCGGAGCCGTGATGGATTCACGATCTCGACCGATCCCGCGCATCTCGATCGCGACGCCATCTTCCGCTACCTGCACGACGACGCGTACTGGGCCACGGGCATCCCGCGCGAGGTGTTCGATGACTCGATCGACCATTCGATGAGCTTCGGCCTCTTCGAAGGCGACGCCCGACCCGGCGCGACCCAGGCCGGCTACTGCCGGGTCGTAACCGACGGAGCGACGTTCGCATGGCTGTGCGACGTGTTCGTGCTGCCCGCGTATCGCGGACGGGGTCTCGCGACGTGGCTCATCGAGACCGTGGTGGCGCACCCGGAGCTGCAGCGCGTGCGTTCATTCGTCCTCGCGACGCGCGACGCGCACGGGCTCTATGCGAAGTTCGGGTGGCAGCCGGTCGAGGCCGGTCGGTTCATGCGGATCAACCGGCCGTATCGGAGCGACACGGCCTAGCCCCGCCGCTCCCTAGACTCGGAACGTGGACTACGACCTCACCCCCGAGCAGGAAGCGATCCGCACGCTCGCGCGCGACTTCGCCGACCGGGAGATCGCGCCCGGCGCGCGCGAGCGCGACCGCACCGAGACGTTCCCGGCCGACGTCCTGAAGAAGATGGCCCCGCTCGGCCTCCTCGGTGGGCCGGTCCCCGAGGCGTACGGCGGCCACGGCCTCGATTACATCTCGCACGCGCTCGTGACCGAGGAGATCGGCCGCGCCGATTCGTCGGTCCGCACGACGCTGTCGGTGCAGATCTCGCTCGTGGAGCTGACGATCCTGAAGTGGGGCACCGAAGCCCAGAAGCGTGAATACCTGCCGCGGCTCTGCAGCGGTGACGTGATCGGCTGCTTCGGCCTCACCGAGCCGGAGGTCGGCAGCGACGCGACGAAGCTCCGCACGACCGCGAAGCGCGACGGCGACGACTGGATCCTCCGCGGCCGGAAGACGTGGATCAGCAACGGCAGCGTGAGCGGGCTCGCGCTCGTCTTCGCGCAGACCGATCCGGTCCAGGGCCACCGGGGCATCGCCGCTTTCCTTCTCGACCGGTCGAAGCAGAAGTACGGGAGCCAGGGGCTCCACGGAAAGCTCGGCCTGCGCTCGAGCGATTCGTCGGAGCTCATCCTCGACGACGTCCGCGTGCCCGATGCGAACCGCCTCGGTGAGGTCGGCGAGGGCTTCAAGATCGCGATGAGCGCGCTCGACTCGGGGCGCTACTCCGTCGCCGCGGGCGCGGTCGGAGTGTCCCAGGCGTGCATCGATGCCTCGGTCGCGTACGCGACGCAGCGCAACACCTTCGGCAAGCCGATCGCGGGACATCAGCTCGTGGCCGAGATGATCGCCGACATGGTGGTCGAGACGGATGCAGCGCGCCTCCTCGTCTGGCGCGCGGGTGACCTCAAGAACAAGGGCCGCCCGAACACGCGCGAGACGAGCATCGCGAAGCTCTACGCGACGGAGGCCGCGCAGCGCGCCGCCGACAACGCGATCCAGATCCATGGCGGCTACGGGTTCTCGGACGAATTCCCGGTCGAGCGCTACTGGCGCGACGCGCGGGTGAACCGCCTCTACGAGGGCACGACCCAGATCCAGAAGCTCATCATCAGCCGCTTCGCGACCGGCATCGACGCGATCTCGTGACCATGCGCTGGGATCCCGGCGCCGAGCGCACGCTGCGCACGTTCGCCGATATGGTGCCGTCGACCCTTCGCGAGCTCGCGAGCGCCGCGGCGCGCGACGAGAGCGAGCTCGTCGCGTCGGATCGTGCGGCCGACGAGGTGTCCGTCGAGGACGTCGTGCGCGCGTGGATCCGCACGACGCCGCCGGAGCAGCGCAACGGCCTGGTCGCGGTGATCGACGATCTCGGCTTCGATGTCGAGCTGTTCGCCGACGACCTTCAGTCGGCCGAGGGCTGGTCCGACGAGGACGAGGCCGGGCCGGAGGAGAGGTGAGCGCGCTCGCGCCGCGCGAGCGCCTCACCGATCGTTTCCGGGGCTGACTCCATCGCGAGCGTGAACGTCGCGCGAGCGTCGTCGATCGCGCCGGCCTCCCGCAGCGCGACCCCGCCCAGGTAGCCGAGGAACGCGCGCTCGTCGGGCTCGACGAGGATGTAGCGATCCTCGGCGTCCCGGAGCCGCGCCCGCACCGCGGTGTCGTCCCCACGATGCGCGGCGGCGATCGCCTGGAGCGTCGCGGCCATCGCGGCGCGCGACGGCGAGTCCGCGGGCAGCTCGGCCGCGAGCGTGGCGCCCCGAGCGCGGTCGCCACCGAGCGCGACGAGCTCGGCCCACGCGAGCGCGAGGCGCACGTCGGGATCGCCGGCGCGCACCGCCGCCGCGCGGCGCGCGTCGCCGGCCTTGTTGAGCGCGGCGTACGCGGCGACGAGCGTGACCGTCACGTCGCGGTCGCGCATCGAGCGCGCGGCGCTCTCGAGCAGCGTCGCGGCGGACAGCGGATCGCCGCTCGGATAGAGGACGAGGCCGGCGAGCCGCTGGACCGGCGGGAAGAGCGGATACCGGTCGACGAGCGGCGCGGCGATCGCGCGCGCGGCCCGAAGGTCGCCCGCGCGGAGCGCCGCCTCGCCGCGTGCCAGCGTGCCGAGGAACCGCACGTGCCGGATGACGTACGCCAGCAGGCCCAGGAGGAAGCAGGCCGCAGCCAGGATCGCGAGCGCCGGGTACGCGAACGAACGGAACGCGAACAGCGCCACCGCGCCGATGAGGAGAACGAAGCCGAGCAGCCACACCGCGCGGATGACGGGGTGGCTGCCCGGCGTGGACGCTTTCAGCACGGCGGGCTTTTCGATGATTGTCCCTTCAAGGCAGGTGGTGTGTGGATAGCTCGACGGGGGCGCATTATCGGCACCGTGGCGAAGAAGCGGCGGCAGCACGTTGACCCACCTACACGGGAGTGGATATATGAGGTTGCCGGTCCACGCGAGGCCGCAGGTGCCATCGAAGTCCTAGATCGCCTTCCCAAGGACAAGCTCGTCGGAATGGGCATCTTCGTCAAAGGCTACGAGGGCGATCCTGAGCGGTTCTACGTGTACGCGAATGTTGCCGAGCCAACGCCTGACGACGAGCGCAGGGTGACGTTGCCGATGGCCGAATTCGGCAAGCGAACGACCATGACGTTCAAGAACCTCTTCTACGACGATCCCCGCCCGCATTTCACAGCCACAGGCCCCGGTGTGACCGTCTTGATTGGCCTAAAAGCGGCCTACCCCGCCGCATTCGACTGATCGGTCGCCCGCACGTAGGCGGCGGGCCACGGAATCAACCTCGCCCGGTCTGGTAGCCCGTCCAAACGCCAATTGGATGGTTCGCAGAGCCAGATCACTTGGAATGTCCGCCCAGGCTGAATAGCCGTGGCCGCGCGCATGGGCACCCATGTTCCAGACGCGGTGCGCGCCAAAACGTGATCTCCTGGCCTAAATTGCTCGATTTCCGACATTTCGTGCCTCCGGATCACGACCATACGCTCTGCCACGGAGCAGTTTCAAGTTTCATCCACGAAACTCCCGGCCATTGCGTCACTAAACCTTTGTGTGCCACAATCCAGCGAGAGCACAGAGACTTGTGGGTTGAGCCACGGGAAGCGAGAATGACGACATGGCGACACCGAACACCACCTCAAAGACGGCAGCTCCGCCGTACGTGCCATTCAAGAGCCTGACCAACTTCATCGAGAAGACGCCGCCGCAGACGTTGCCTCCCCAGGTGGACCGCGACTACTTCCACTCGATGGCGGGCGGTCAGCGGTGGCCCTTCATGGCAGCCCTCAAGTGGTTCGGACTCATCAAGGAGGACGGGACCGTGGAACCGTCACTTATCGACTTGGTCGATAACCCGACGACGCGCAAGGACCACCTGAGCCAGATCATCCGCAGCCGCTATCAGTGGCTCGACGCGCTCAATCAGAAGAAGGCGACGATGGGCGCGCTGAAAGCCGCCTTTGCGGAGCACACGAAGGGCAGCACCCAGAAAAAAGCCATCCGTTTCTACCTTCAGGCCGCGCAGTACGCAGGTATCACCATCAGCCCAAACTTCAAACTCACGGGCGGCGATCCGGCGACACCCTCTGCCCCGCGTACACGCACGAAGCGGAAGGGCACGAAGCATGACGACACCCCGCCGCCTCCGCCTCCAGCCGGCCCGACGCCGCCTCCGGCGACGACATGGCTCGACCAGCTTCCCAAAGAAGTACAGGGAGCACTCGCGCAGTTGCCGAGCGGCGGCGATCTCACCACCGACGAGATCGACGACCTTGTGACCGTTTACAAGGTCGCGCTCAAGCGGGCGTTCGGATCAAGGGAGAAGCCGAAGAAGTGAAATCGTTCCTTCTTGAGACTTGCGGACGCTAACGAATTCGCGCTATGTAGAGAGCGAGAGCGGCGGGGGCCGAAGAGTCCGCGTCTTGACGGGCCGGAGACCCA
>DASWFN010000128.1:0-13623 GCA_036394215.1 Candidatus Limnocylindria bacterium | reverse complement strand
CGCGATGCAGTGCACGACGTCGGCTCCGGCGAGCGCCGACCCGAGACGGCCCGCGCCGATGAACGAGAGCGGCAACGTGCCCTCGAGCAGCGCGGCCGGGCTCGCGATGAAGTGATAGGTGAGCCCGTCCTGCTCGATCGTGACGTCGCCCGGCGGCGCCGCGTACACGCGGTTCGGGATCCCCGCGCGGCGATGGGCTGGCCGGAGGCCGACCAGGCTGAGGGTGTGGCCGCGGTCGCGCAGGGCGGAGGCGAGCGCGCGGGCCTGCGCCTCGGAGCCGCCGATCGCGGAGAGGAGCTTCTTCGCGATGACGACGCGCACGTGTTGAGCCTAGGCGGCGGTCGTCTCCCGCTCGGTGGCCGTCGCGATGGCGTGCGCCGCCTCGACGCGGTCGATCACCGCGCCCCAGCTCCAGCGCTCGACCACCTTCGCCCGGCCGCGCTCGCCCATGGCCGCCGCGGTCGCCGGATCGTCGAGGAGCCGGAGGATCGCGGCCGCGACCTCAGCGGCACGCTGACGCACGACGAAGCCGTCATGGTCGTGGTCGATGACCTCGCGCAGCGCGGGGATGTCCCCGCCGATGACCGGCTTGCCGTGCAGCCACGCCTCGAGGTAGCCAAGGCCGAACGTCTCGTGGCGCGACGGCATCGCGAACAGCGAGCACGCCTCCAGCGCCGCGTCCTTGTCCGGTGCTGTCGCGTTCTCGCCGTGGATGACGCGCTCGTCGGCGTAGCGCCGGAAGTCGTCGAAGAACGTCGAGTAGAAGCCGGGCAGCCCGAGGAACACGAAGCGCGTGTCCGGGTACCGGCGCCACACCGCCTCGGTCGCGTCGAGGAGCTGGATGTACCCCTTGTAGCGCTCCTTGCGTCCGACATAGAGGACGATCGGCGCCGTGTCCGGGATGCGATATCGCGCTCGGAAGCCTGCGGCGTCGCCCCCCGCGGTCGCGTTGGGGCCCATGCCGGTCGTGACGATGCGTGCGGCGTCGATCGCGTGCGCCGCATACCAGTCGCGCTCCCAATCCGTCATCGTCGTGATCGCGCTCGCGCGGCGGTAGCGGCCGAAGTCGGCGGCCGTGTCGCCCCCGTGGAACTGCCCGGGGTGGGCGAGCGGCGTGAGGACGAGCGGGATGTCCAGCTCTTCCGCGACGTCGACGCTCGAGTCGAGGTACTCGCGGCCGACGTTGTGGATGAGATCGCGGTCCTCGGCGTAACGCTCGAGGAGCTCGCCGCGCATGAGATCGACGAGCGTCGTCGCGTCGGCGGCCTTGCCGAGGATCCCGCCGCGCGGCTTGACCTGCACGACCTGAACGCCCTGGTCGACGAACACGCGGTGGTCGTCGTGGACGATCGGGTCGAACGCCGCGCCGCGGTACGCGGTCTCCTCCTTCTCAGCCGGCCACGCGCAAACGACGCGGACGTCGTGGCCCCGCGCGGCCAGGCGGACGGCGAACTGGTAGGCGAGGCTCTCCGATCCGCCGACCGGCGAGAACCCGCGCTTGGTGAACAGGAGCTTCACGGGCGGGATATCGAACGCATGCCGAATGCCAGAACGGCTACGAAGCGGCCGCGGAGTCCTCGACACCGAGGAACTTGAACCACTTGCGCTCGCCGGCGCGGATGTAGCTGGAGAACAGATAGCTCGGCGTGGACGGCGGGCGGAAGGGCTGGCGGGCCAGCGTCATGTGCGATTCCTGCAGCGTCCGGCCGCCCTTCTTGTGATTGCAGCCCTTGCACGCCGCGACGACGTTCTCCCAGGTGTGCTGCCCGCCGCGATGCCTGGGGATCACATGGTCGAGCGTGAGGTCGTGGCCGCGCTTGCCGCAGTACTGGCAGGTGTGATCGTCGCGGACGAGGACTTCCTTGCGGGTCATCTTCAGAACGGGTCTCGGTCTCTTGATGTGATAGGCGAGACGGATGACCGAGGGGGTCACGAGCTGTCTTCGCTCGCTCGTGACGATGTGTCCGTTCTGCTCGATCACGACGGCCTTCTGCTTGTCGAGCAGGACGACCGCGCGGCGCACGTTGCACACGTTCAACGGCTGGTAGTCCAGGTTGAGCACGAGCACGTTCGCGTCGACGACGCCCATGTTCCGATTTTAGGGGTGGAGCGGTACGATTGGGCTTCCGATGGCACACAACGGGAACGGACACCCAAAGGACACTTCCAAGGCCACCTGGACGGTGAAATCAGGCCTCGCCCAGATGCTCAGGGGCGGGGTGATCATGGACGTCGTCACCGCCGAGCACGCCAGGATCGCCGAAGAGGCCGGCGCGGTGGCGGTCATGGCCCTCGAACGCGTCCCCTCCGACATCCGCAAGGAGGGCGGCGTCGCGCGGATGAGCGACCCGCAGCTCATCACCGAGATCATGGACACCGTCACGATCCCGGTGATGGCGAAGGCGCGCATCGGCCACTTCGTCGAGGCGCAGGTGCTCCAGGTCCTCGGCGTCGACTATGTCGACGAGAGCGAGGTGCTCACTCCGGCCGACGAGAAGTTCCACATCGACAAGAAGAAGTTCGACGTGCCGTTCGTCTGCGGCGCGCGCGATCTCGGTGAGGCGCTCCGGCGCATCAACGAGGGCGCGGCGATGATCCGCAGCAAGGGCGAGGCGGGCACCGGCAACATCGTCGAGGCCGTCCGGCACATCCGTGAGATCCTCGGCGGCATCGCGGACCTCGCCGGGCTCGACGAGTCCGCGCTCCGCGAGAAGGCCACCGAGTACCGCGTGCCGCTCGAGCTCGTTCGCGACGTCGCGCAGGCCGGGAAGCTCCCGGTCGTGCTGTTCTGCGCCGGTGGCATCGCGACCCCCGCCGACGCGGCGCTGATGATGCAGCTCGGTGCCGAAGGCAACTTCGTCGGCAGCGGCATCTTCAAGGCATCCGAGGACCCCGCGGACCAGCTCCGCCGCGCGAAGGCGATCGTCGAGGCCACGACGCACTTCATGGACCCGAAGCTCATCGCCGACGTGTCCAAGGGGCTCGGCCAGGCGATGCGCGGGATCTCTCTCGAGACGCTCGCGCCTGGCGAACGGCTTGCCGTCCGCGGTTGGTGACCGCTTAGCTCGCGCCGGCGTCCTCGGCCTCCAGGGCGATTTCCGCGAGCACCTCGACACCTTCCAGCGGCTCGGCGCCGATGCGATCGATGTGCGCCGTCCCGAGCAGCTCGATGACGTCGACGCGCTCGTCATTCCCGGCGGCGAGTCCACCACCATCGGCAAGCTCGCGGCGCACTACGGCTTCATCCCGAAGCTGAAGGAGCGCGTCGCGCAGGGCATGCCGGTGTGGGGTACCTGCGCCGGCGCGATCTTCATCGCCCGCGACGTTCCGGGCCACCCGCACCCGCTCGCCGAGCTCATGGACATCCGCGTCCGGCGCAACGCGTTCGGCCGGCAGATCGATTCGTTCGAGGCGGACCTCGAGGTTCCCGCGCTCGGTGGCGATCCGTTCCATGCGGTGTTCATCCGCGCCCCGCTCATCGAATCCGTCGGGCCGGATGTCGAGGTGCTCTCGCGCCTGGAGGACGGCACGATCGTGGCGGCGCGCCAGGGCAACCTCATGGCGACATCGTTCCATCCGGAGCTCACGCACGACGGCCGGTTCCACGACTACTTCCTGAGGCTCGGTCGGCGCTAGCGTGCCGGTCCGTCCCGCGATGCCGATGGACCTGCCGCGCATCACGCGCTTCATCGGGCTCGCGACCCGCGACCCCGACGCGATCCTCGGCTCGGTGCTGCCCCAGCCGCTCATCACGAGCGCGCTCGCCGGCTGGCGAAAGCTCCTCCCGGGCACGATCGGCATGCGCAACCGCCTCCGCCTGTACCTCGAGGAGTACCACGGGCGCCTCTGCGCGGTGGCATTGGTGTTCAGTGGCCGTCGGCCGGAGTGGGTGATCCTGGCCCTCGCGGCGGTGCCCGATCCGGGTGGCGCAGAGGGCTCGTTCCAGCTGCTCGAGCACCTCTCCGCGTCGGCCGCGCAGCACGGCCAGCTACGCATCTTCGGTGCGGTCGCGGACGCCGCGGCCGGCGCACCGGCGAGCGGCACCGCCCGCGCGCGCGAAACGTTCTTCCAGGCGGGCTTCTACTCGTACACCCGCGAGACCTGGTACGCGGCACCGCGCGCGCCGCTGCGCGCGCCGTCGCGCAGGCTCGACGGGCACTACGCACGCCGGCGCGACGCGCACGACCTGTTCCGCTACTACGCCGCCACGACGCCCCACGCGGTGCAGCGCGCCGAGCAGCTGTCCGTCGAGGACTTCGACATCGGCCGGCGCGCGGGGGCGTTCGACCCACCGTTCCTCGTGAGCGGCAACCCGCTCGCGATGCGCCGCCAGAGCGCGATGGTCGTCGGTGGCGAGCCGCGCATCGACGGGTTCGGGGTCAGCTTCCGCGGTCTGGACGGGCATCCCCACGTGGTGAAGGCCCGCTCGGCCGACGGCGACGTCGAGCTGGCGCGGGACATCGTGCGCGCGGCGAGCGTCGAGCTGCCAGGCGGCGGACCGATCACGTCGCCGGTCCGGTCGTACGAGGAGCACGTGGCCCGGGCATTGCTCACCGAGGGATTCCGCGACATCGCGACGGCTATGCTCTTCGTCAAGGAATTGGCCGTTCGCATCGAAGAGCCGGCGCTGGCGCCGGTGGTGGTGAGATGACGACGATCGAGCGTGACGACCTCGACGCGATCCTCGATGCCCTTCCCCCCGACCTCGGCCAGCGGGTCCGCGCGCTCGAGGGCCTCGACGGCATCCTCGAGATCGTCATGGATCTCGGGCGCATCCCTGAGGCGCGGTTCGCCGGCCGCGAGGAGCAGCTCTCGCACCGCGAGGTGACCGCGGAGGATCTCGCGTATGTGATCTCGCGCATCGGCCAGTTCGGCGGCGATAACCGCGCCGGCATCGAACGGACGCTCCATCGCATCAGTGCGCTGCGGAACCGCGCGGGCAAGGTCGTCGGTCTCACCCTCCGCGTCGGCCGCGCGATGTACGGAACGATGGAGATCATCCGCGACGTCGTCGAGGCGGGGAAGAGCATCCTGCTCCTCGGCCGGCCGGGTGTGGGCAAGACGACGCTGCTTCGCGAGGTCGCCCGCGTCCTGGCCGACGATTTGAAGAAGCGGGTCGTCATCGTCGACACCTCCAACGAGATCGCCGGCGACGGCGACATCCCGCATCCGGGCATCGGCCGCGCGCGCCGGATGCAGGTCGCGACGCCGAGCCTCCAGCACGCGGTGATGATCGAGGCCGTCGAGAACCACATGCCCGAGGTCATCGTCATCGACGAGATCGGGACCGAGCAGGAGGCCCAGGCCGCGCGCACGATCGCCGAGCGCGGCGTGCAGCTCGTCGCCACGGCGCATGGCAACACGCTCGAGAACCTGATGCTCAACCCGACGCTCTCCGACCTCATCGGTGGTGTCCAGACGGTCACGCTGGGTGACGAGGAGGCCCGCCGGCGCGGGACCCAGAAGTCGGTGCTCGAGCGCAAGGCGCCGCCGACCTTCCAGGTGCTCGTCGAGATCCAGGGCTATCAGAAGGTGTCCATCTATCACGACGTCGCCGCGACGGTCGACGCGATCCTCCTCGGCAACCCGGTCGCGCCGGAGCTGCGCGAGCGCGACGGCACCGGCGACGTGAAGGTCTCGAGCGGCAGGGCGTCGCGCGAGCCCGCTGAGGCACTCGAGCGGCGGAGCACGCCGCGGGTCCCGACGCGCGACATCCGCGAGACAGTGAAGGTCTACCCCTTCGGGATCTCGTGGTCCCGGCTCGACGACGCGGCGCGCGGGCTGAATCTGCCGGTCGCGATCGTCCGCGAGCCCGAGGATGCCGATGTCGTCATCACGCTGAAGAACTACTACCGCCGCAAGACGCCGCGGCTGCGCAACGCCGAGTCCAACGGCGTGCCGATCTACGTCGCGCGCAGCAACTCGACGTCGCAGATCGCGGGCGCGCTCACCAGCGTCTTCGAGCTCCGGCGCGGGCCGGAGGAGGATGCGCTCGACGAGACCCGTGAGGCCATCGACGCGGTCACCACGGGTGCTCGCGACGAGGTCGATCTCGAGCCGCAGAACGCCTACATCCGCAAGATGCAGCACGAGCTCATCGAGCGCGCGAACCTGAGCTCGAGCAGCACCGGCTACGAGCCCAACCGGCGCGTCCAGATCCACAAATGAGCGGCCTCTTCCTCTCGTTCGAGGGTGGAGAGGCATCCGGCAAGTCCGTCCAGGCGCAGCGCCTCGCGGAGTGGCTGCGCGCCCAGGGCCGCGAGGTCGTCGCGGTGCGTGAGCCGGGGAGCACGCCGGTCGGCGAGCGCGTCCGCGACATCGTCCTGCACGCGCAGGAGATCCCGCTCGCCCCGAACGCGCAGGCCCTCCTCTACAGCACGGCGCGCGCGCAGCTCGTGCGCGACGTCATCCGGCCGGCGCTCGCCGCAGGCAAGGTCGTCATCGTCGACCGCTTCTACGACTCGACGCTCGCGTACCAGGGCTATGGCCACGGCGCCGACCTCGCGCAGCTGCGCGAGGTGACGGCGTTCGCCGTTGGCGATACCCGGCCGGATCGGACGCTGCTGCTCGATCTCCCGGTCGAGGCCGCCGAGAAGCGGCAGGCCACGCGGAAGCCGGGCCGGGCGTGGGACCGATTCGAATCGGAGGCCCGCGCGTTCCACGAGCGGGTCCGGCAGGGCTACCTGCGGCTGGCCGACGCCGAGCCCCGGCGGTTCGCCGTCATCCCGGCCGACCGCGACGAGGAGACCGTCGCCGCGGACGTGCGGCGCGCCGTCGAGGCCCTGCTGAGGGCACCCGAGACGCGTCCGGTCTGACCATTCGGCCCGCCCGGTCCGGCCCGGGCGCCCGAATTGACCATTGCTCGACCGGTTCAGGAATGGTCAATTCTCGCGATGCGGCCCGTATGACCGCTGCCTAGCGTTCCGCCGCAGCACGGCCGGCGACGCGTGTCGTCGGAGCGGGAGGATGGCGATGGGTCGGCATCGGTCATACGCCTTGCGGATCGGCGTGCTGCTGCTCGTCGTCGGTATCCTCGGCGGGCGATCCGCGATGGTCGCGTTCGCCGCCCCGATCATCCCGTCGGCCGCGCCGATCAGCGAGGACTGCAACCCGTGCGTCACCGTCACCGACACGGCGGCCTGGGACCAGAACGTGAGCGTCGTGGACAAGGACGCCTGGGACGAGCCGTTCACGATCACCGACGTCCCCGCGCGGACCGCGACCCGGACCGTGGTCGACATCCCGGCGCACTCGGTCTCGCACCATGACCTCGTGACGCCGGAAACGACGGTCGCGCGCCGGGTCGTCGACGTGCCCGGTCACTACGACCCGGTCCCGACCTGGATCCCGGCGCACGACGAGCGCGGTCCGGACCAGCGGATCACCCAGGGTTACACGAGCTGGAGCTGGCAGCCATACACGTACCAGAGCTACGAGTGGATCTCCGGCGGCTACATCACCAGCGACCCCTACCGGTGGTGGACGTACGAGCGCATGCCGGATGGGCCGCAATACGCCTACCAGTCGGTGGGCCACGGCGAGCGTTGCGGCTGGACCCCCGACGACGGGTACGACTGCTGGTTCGCGTCGTACAGCTTCGAGCTCACCTGGATGCCGGGCGGCTACTACACGAACCAATGGGTCGGCCACGGGGGCAGCTGCGGCTGGGTCTGGGACGACGGCGATCACTACTACGACTGCTGGTACAGCTCGTACACCTACGACCAGATCTTCATCGCGCAGCCGGTCTACGCGTTCGTCCCGCACGACGCGTGCTGCGCCGACACCTGGCACGACACCAGCCACTGGGGCTGGGTCGACCGCGAGAGCTGGCACTGGGTGACTACGTGGGTCGACACCAGCTATACCCAGCAGACGCAGGTCTGGGTGCCCGAGCGGACGGTCAGCGAGGACACCTACGTCGCGAGCGGCTACATCGGCGCGGACTGCCGCTACAACTGGCGCACCGACGACGACGACTGCGGGCAGCCGTACTTCATCAGCACCGCGCACCTCGTGACCGTGCCGCTGTCCTGGGTCGATCCGACGTACAAGACCGTGTACGACGTGGTGCCCGCGGTCTATCGCGACTGGACCGAGCAGGTTCCGGACGTCACGCACACCGAGACGTACACGATCCCCGCGGTGACCCACCAGGGCACGCTGCACCACGACGCGATCACCCACATCACGGTGGTGCATCACGGCGCCGTGACCCATCAGGAGCAGGCGCCGATCGCGCTGAGCCAGAGCCGCCAGGGCGCCGCGAGTGCCGACAACGGCACCGTCGGCGGCACCGCCGCGTCGACTGCGGTCACGATCCCGGTCGTCTCGTTCATCAATCTCGTCGACCAGCCCGCGAAGACGATTCACTATCACGACCTGGTCACGCCCGAGACCACGACGACCCGGCAGGTCGAGGTGACGCCCGCGCGCGACGAGCAGGTCCAGACCTGGGTCAGCGAGACCCAGCAACGCCTGAACACCACCAGCGGTGAGTTCCGATCGACGTACGTTCCCGCGGTGACCGGACAGCTCTGGATGCCCGAGCACTGCGGCCGCATGTGGGACGGTGACGGATGGTCGTACGACTGCGACGGCGGCTACTACTACGGAGCCGTGATCACGCCGGCCCACTACGAGGATCAGTTCCACCAAGGTCGGTGGTTCACCGGGCGCGTTCGCAACTGCGACGACGTTTGCTACTGGGACTACGACACGGTGTGGCAGGAAGGCGCGTTCTCCGAGACCGTCGACACGAGTCACTACGTCACGACGACGAAGCACACCGACGCGGTCTACCGCACCGAGACCGTGACGACGCCGGCCGTCTACCGCGACTGGGACGAGACCGTGCCCGCAGTGACGCACAGGCAGGAGCTGCGGTACGACGCGATCGTGGACCCAACGAGCCCAGCTGATCGCGGCAACGCCGACGACGCGCTCCTCGCCTTCGCCGCCCTGCTCGGATTGGTCGTCCTTGCCGGCGCGGGACGGTTCGGGTCACTGCGTGACGCGGTGGCGTCGACCTTCGCTGAGTGGTCCGACTCCGGCAACAGTGTGCCGAGCGGGCTCGCGTCCCTCCTGACTGAGACCGCAGACACCACAGGAGTAGATATCGGCGCTGGGATCGGCGCCGTCCGCGACACCTCGGTGGCCACTTGGTCAAACACGGGAACCGGGGACGATGTCGGCACGCCGAAGCCGCCTCCAACTCCAACCCCACGACCTGGCTTCCCTCCCAAGCGCGTCGATGACGGTTACGTGCCTCACGAGGTCGAACCGCGTCCAGCACTCGAGACGACAGCTGCGTTCATCGGGTTCGTCGGCCAACTCCACGACATCGCCGAGGGCGCCCAGAAGGGCAGCGGGAAATACGTCGACACGGGCGTTCTCAAGAGCCTCACCGACAGCTCGATCTTCCGGAAGGGCAACACGGCTCTCAACGTCGTCGGCGCCGCTATCGATGCGTCTGATGACCTGGCGTATGGCGAGGGCTTCTGGACCGCTGCGGGTCGGGCGGTACTGAGCGGCGGTGGCAATGTCCTCGGCGGCCTCGCGGGTGGGGCGGCCTGTGCGAGCGAGACAATTGAAACCATGGGATTCGGAGCGGCGGCTTGCGTGCCGCTGGTTGTCGGCGGTGCCTCAGCTGGCGCTTCCGGCGGTGATTGGGTCGGCGACACTCTCTGGGGCAAATCGGCTCGCACGCTGGCTCGCGAGGCGCGCGAAAAGGCGGAGCACGAGCAGTTCGTCGTGGATCACCCGGATGTGCGTCCACCGGATAATTCGGTCGAATGGAACCTCGCGCGCCACGGCCAATCGACCGAGGTGGATTCTTTTGGAAGCCCGCTCGCAACCTTTGAGGAGTCCTATCACGCGATGATCCTCACGTCGGAGCACGCAGTGCGCGATCCATGGCTTGACGGCAATGTGCCAGCGCACCTGGGCGCCAGTTACGAAGGGAACTACGGCGTCGGTGGTGCTCTTGATGAATCAACGCGTGCCGCGAACTTGCCCGAGCCTGCGCCGATCACCGAGACGGGCGGTTCGAGTTACGAAGGCGACTACGGCCCCGGCGGCAACCTCGACGAGTCGAGTCGCGCGGCTGCCTTTGAGGCACCCGAGGTCCCGGCGTATGAGCCGCCGACCTACGACGCACAGACATACGAGCTCACTGACATCTGGACCGAGCCGTCATACGCGGGGTCAATTGATTTCTCGGAGGCCTGAACTGGACGACGCCGCGGAGGACCGACACCGACGACCTTGTTGATCCGCGTTGCCATCGGCGTCGCAGCACTGCTGTGGCTAGCGGGCTGCTCGCCCTCTACCGGGGCGCAGCCGCCCGCACGAGACTATCTGCGCATAACGGCGCCATATCGGCTCGTCGGTCCGTCAGCCGACGACCAAGCTGCGCTCGATGCCGTGGTGCGATCCGACAAGGTCGCTCCGTATCTGCGGAGCTCGAGCGCTTCGACCGCGAGACGAGACGATGGCCCTGGGGCGCTCGTCTTCGTTCTCGTGTTCACGCGTGCCGCGGTGAACTCGTCGGGCTACCTCGGAGGCTTCGTCGACGGGATGGTCGGCGGCTCGCCGACGACGCATGTTCGCCTCGGGGCATTCGATGCGACCGGGTTTCAGCGCGGTGGATTCGCCGGCATCGTGTGGATCGACGATGACACTCTCGTCGCCATCCGCGGCTTGGATTCAGCGTTCGTCACTGACGTCGCGCGCGCCATTGTGACCGCGCGCCGCTCGGCGGGCATGCGGCTACATCCTGGCCCCACGACCGCGTAGATTCAGAGCCATGCTCAGTCCCGGGCTAAGCAACGCCGCGGTTGCGGGAATTCTCCTGATGCTCGGTCTCGCCACCGCTGGTGCGGTCGCAGTGTGGCGCGGCAGCCTTCTACGTGACTACCTGACGAAGGACTTGCGGACCGGAATGCTCCCGAGGATGCGGATGGGTACGGTCGGAGCGATCTGGTTCATGCTCGCCATGGATTCCATGGTCGGTGGCGAGGCAGTCCTTCGTCTTTTCGGTGTCGGCCGTGAGGCCGAGATCGCGGCCGAACCCTATTTGGGCACCCCGATGCTGGCGTTCGCGGCTCTCTGGTACGGGTCAATCACCGGCTGGCCCCGTTGGACGTGGCCGCACTGGTTCAGGGAAGAAGTGTCCAAGCCGGGCAACTCGATCATGGGCTGAGCTAGCGAAGCTCCGCCAGGCGATGCGCGGCCTCGGTTCGATTGGCAGCTCCGAGCTTCGTCCGGGCGTTGGCGAGATGCCGGGCGACGGTGTGCGGACTCAGGACGAGCCGGTCGGCGATCTCGCGATTCGTGAGCCCGTGACCAGCGAGATCGAGGACCTCGATCTCGCGCTCGCTGAGCGCAAGATGCTGCGCCCTCGTCGCGACGTAGGTCCGTGCGGCGGCTCCGACTTCGTCCGTCCGCTGGGCCAGTCGATGTAGAGCCTCGCGTGACTGGGTCGTCCCGAGCCGCTTGAGTGCCTCGATCGCGACCAGCCGCGAGTCGGGCGGCGCAGCGGAGTCTTCGCAGTGGCGTATGGCGACCTGGAACGTTACGTTCGGCCGACCCGCGGCGGCCGCGAGCTCGATCACGGAGCGGCCGTAGCGCCCCGCGGTCAGGAGACCGAGTGCTGCGTCCGCGGCGACGTGAGGCGGCACGAGCGATGGACGCCGCCAGCCGCTGACGTCGAGGAGGCGATGCAGCCAGCGCGCGGTGTCGTGCCGGGGATTCGTGGCCGTCATCCAGGTGAGCGCGCTCGTCTGGGCCCAGACGCTTCCGACCGCGCGCGCGAGTCGCTCCGCCTCTTCGAACGCGCTCTGACGCTGATAGGCGATCCCGTCGAGCAGGACCGGCAGCATGCGGAGACCCGGCGGAGCGTGCCGTGATTTCGACAACAACGCCGGAAGCTCGCTCGGACGGGTGCCCTGCGGCGATCCCATGAGCTCGGCGGCGACGCGCCAGCTCTGCGCCTGCAGCTCTCCGCGGGGTGAGCCGAAGCGCGACGTGATGTCCGCCATCAGCGTCGCCGCTGTGGCGAGGGTCCCACCCGTCAGCAATGGCATCAGGTGATGCAGGGCCTCCCACGTGCCGAGCGGCGACAAACCCGTCGGACGTGCCAACCGATCGAAGACCAAGAGCTCGAGCGCAACGTCGGCCCCCGACGCGGCACGGCAGAGCAGCTCCAGATCGTGGGCGATGTCGCGCATCGGCTCGCCTTCGTCGCCGAGGCGTTGTGCTTGCTGCGCGAACGCGATGGCGAGGGGCAGCTGGCCGGCGCACGACTCGCCTTGCGCGAGCGATACCGAGTCGTGAAGCCGGCGATAGCGCATGTGTCGACCGGCTGCGACGTCCTCGCGCTTCCACAGAATGTCTGGACTGAATTTCGCCACGCGCTGCGACCATCGCCGGAACTCAATGTCGGCTCGCCGCATCCGGCTTTCGTACGTGTCGAACAGCAGCGCCTGATGGAACTCGGCCGTCTTGGGCGCAGTGGTCGTCTCGACCGGCGCGAGGAGAACATCGCGGACGCCCACGACCTCGGCGGGCTCGATGGCGTTCGACGCCAAGCAGCGCCGCAGATCGTCCCAGTTGCCATGGTCGACCGCGACCGACGCGCGATACCGGTCGAAGACCGGGTTCACGCCGATCGGCAAACGCATGACGAGCTGGAGGAGCTCGCGGCCGAAGACGCCGTCGGTCGTGATCGCATCCATGATCTGGGCGAGCTGGGTCTTCGCTTCGGCCCAGTCCTCGCGCTCGACGGCGGCGACGAGTGCCGGAGGAAGGTCGTCGAACGGCACCGGGGCCCAGAGGTCGATCTTCATAGGCGCGGCATCGTACGTCCGTTGCACCGCGGTTTGGTAGCAACTCCCTCGCACAGGCTTAGACTCGCGCCGCGATGAAGCTCGTGATCGCGATCGTTCACGCCGAGGACGCCGGCGCGCTGGTGGACGCCCTGACGGACAAGGAATACCGCGTCACCCGGCTGCACTCGACCGGCGGGTTCCTCAAGCAGAGCAACGCGTCGGTGCTGGTCGGTGTCGAAGAGGCGCACGTCGATGACGTGCTCGGGGTCATTCGCGAGACGTGCCACGCCCGCCAGCAGTACATCAACCCGATGCCGCCGATCATGGAGCCGGGCGAGTTCTACATGCCGTACCCGGTCGAAGTCTCCTTCGGCGGCGCGACCGTGTTCGTGATCGATGTCGCCCGCTACGAACGGATCTGACACGGGCCGCTAAGCCTTAAGGCGCGCCTCACATCTGCCGAAATACAGGGTGACCGCTTCGGGGAAGGGAGATTCGAATGCGTGGCGGCTACGGCCTCGCCCTCGCGATCCTGCTTGCCATCGCCTCCCTCATCGTCACCGCCGGCACAGTCGCGGCGGAGACCGTCTGGTCGTAATCCTCTAGGCCGTCACGGTGCTGCCCAAGAGCTGGGTGTGCCCACTCCCCGCTCTTGGGCGCGACGGCGCTTTCGCTGACGTCTGGTCATGTTTGCCCTACTTCTGGGCTGTCTGTCCGGTATCAGCGCGGTCAGCCCCTTAAGCCAGCCTGGTCGGCCGCCGAGATACAAGTCGAACCTTGGCGAAGGGGGGAT
>DASWFN010000127.1:0-4705 GCA_036394215.1 Candidatus Limnocylindria bacterium | reverse complement strand
CAGCCGGAAGTCGCTCCCGATGTCGATGATCCTGCGGCCGTCCGCGAGCCACGCCGGAGCCTGCTTCGCGGCCTCACCCGCGGGCAGCGCCGTGAACACGACCTCGGCGTCGGCGATGTCGCCGCCGACGAGCAGCGCGTCGGGCGCGTCGTGGAGATGCG
Source organism: Candidatus Limnocylindria bacterium (assembly GCA_036394215.1). Classification (GTDB taxonomy): domain Bacteria; phylum Chloroflexota; class Limnocylindria; order P2-11E; family P2-11E; genus UBA4735. The sequence goes on along the minus strand of DASWFN010000127.1, from coordinate 4,544 downwards.
GCTGGACGTCCCGGAGCGGCTCGCCGTGACGGCTACGCGCGACGGCGGCGACGATGCGGACCCCCGGGTGCCGCAGCAAAAGGCGCGCAAGCTCTCCTCCGGCATAGCCGGTAACGCCGACGATCGCGACCTTCGTGACCATTCCAGGATTATGCAGGAGCGTGGATATTTATGCAACCACTCGGTGCCACGTCACCGAATGACTGGTAGCTGGTGCGGAGCCGTGTCCAACTGCCCCTAGCCGCTGCGCGGCTAGGGGAAGATGCCCCGCTGCTCGATGGCCTTCGCCACCCGCTCGACGGCGACGATGAACGCGGCCTCGCGGTACGTCGCGTCGTGGGCCTTCGCTTTCGCGAGGACGGCCTCCATCGCGCGGCGCATGTAGATCTCGAGACGCCGCTCGACCTCGTCGAGCTCCCAGTAGAACTGGGCGCGGCTCTGGACCCATTCGAAGTACGAGACCACGACCCCGCCGGCGTTGGCGAGGATGTCGGGCACGATGACGATGCCGCGATCGGTCAGCAGCCGGTCGGCGTCGGCGGTCACCGGGCCGTTCGCGCCCTCGACGATGATCTTCGCGCGAATGGTCGCCGCGTTGTCGACGGTGATCTGCGCTTCGAGCGCGGCCGGGATGAGGACGTCGACGTCGAGCGCGAGGAGCTCGGCGTTGCTGATGCGCGTCGCGCCGAGGAGCCCCTCGAGCGTTCGCTGCGGATTCCGCTTCGCGTGCTCCATGGCTTTCGCGACGTCGATGCCCTTCGGGTCCGCGTAGCCGCCGCTGATGTCGGAGATGCCGACGATCTTGCAGCCGGCCTGCGACAGGGCCAGGGCCGCGAAGCTGCCGACGTTCCCGAAGCCCTGCACCGCGACGCGGCTGCCCTCGATCGGCTTCCCCATCCGCCGCAGCAGCTCGAGCGTGACGAACGCGACGCCGCGGCCGGTCGCCTCATGTCGCCCGCGCGACCCGCCGAGATCGACGGGCTTGCCCGTGACGACCTCGGGCGAGTGCTTGCCCGTCATCATCGTCACGGTGTCGACGATCCAGGCCATCGTCTGCGCGTCGGTGTTCACGTCCGGCGCGGGGATGTCCTGCTCCGGTCCGATGATCGGCAGGATCGCGACCGTGTACCGCTTCGTAAGCCGCTGGATCTCGCGCCGGCTGTAAATTCCCGGATCCACGGCGACGCCGCCCTTGGCCCCGCCGAGCGGCAGGTCGGTGACCGCGCACTTCCACGTCATGAGCATCGCGAGACCGGAGACCTCTTCCAGGCTCACCGACGGGTGGAACCGGATGCCGCCCTTGCCGGGGCCGCGGCCGGTCGAGTGCTGCACGCGATAGCCCGTGAAGACCTCGAGGCTGCCGTCGTCCATGAGCACCGGCACGGACACGATGAGGGCGCGCTCGTTGGTGCGGAGGAACCGATGCATCCCCGGGTCGAGGCCGATGGCCTTCGCCGCGGCGTCCAGCTGTTGGAGCGCGCCGGCCAGGAGCTCTTCGCCGGGATCCGCCTCGCTCGGCAGGTTGATCGCGGTCACGCGCCGAGTTTAGGCGCGCTCAGGCGATGAGCTTGAGGCGGCGGGCGAGCGGCGCGAGCGCGCGCCCGACGGTGAAGGCGAGGAGCACCGCGACGAGCAGCAGGGTGATGAGGAGCTGCGACTCGGGGAACCGCGGATGCAGGAACAGGTCACCGTTCGTCGCCGCGTCGCACACGACGATGAGCGCGAACGCCACGCCGGTGGCGACGAGCGCGCGGCGGAGAACGAGCGGCGACGCGAGCTCGGTGCGTGCGAGATGCACCGACGAGCTCGTGCGCAGGATGTAGTGCGCGCACACGAGCGTGGCGAGGAACGGCACGAACACGCCGAGATATCGCGCGAGCGCTTCTTCCACGATCCCCAAGACCCTTCCCTATGCTGCGCGAAGTCTAGCGGGCGTGGGCCTTCGCGAAGTCGTACAACGCCCGCTCGGAGCCGCCCGCGAGGTCTCGACCCCGTGTCGAGAGCCGCGATCCGTCGTCGAAGACGAGCGTCGTCTCGAAGCCGGCGGCCCGCTCGCCGAACCCGACGGCCAACGGAACGACATCCGTCACCTCGGACCAGGCGCGATCCCGGAAGAGCAGCGGGAGTCCCGCCGATTCGTGGATGCCCGCGTCGTCGACGATGGTGCGCGCGAGCGCCGCTGGAACGAGCGTGACCAGGGCGATGACCGCGACCACCGCGGCGACCCGCACGTGAAGGACCAGGCGGGCGACGGTGCGCCGTGCGACGTCGTCCGCGGCGACCGCGTTGTGGTGCCAACCGCGGAGCATCCCGCGCGCCCACGAACCGATGGACGGACCGAGCACCACGCGCCCGATCGCGACCGCACAGACGGCCGATGCGGCGAACGCCGCGACGATGACGCGCGGATCGAAGAGCGCGATGCGCGGAAGCATCGCGAACGCGCCGGGTCCCGGCTCGGTGCGCGCCACGAGCTGGAGCACCGCGGGGATCGCGGCGACGAGGATCACGCCGCCGAAGGCGGCGAACGCGCCCAGCGCGAGCGGCACGACCGGATCGTCAGCCTCGACGAACTCGGCGAGGGCACGGTCGATGCCGAGCGCGAGCTCGTGCAGCGTGCCGGCATGCGCCACCAGCTCGCCGGCCCGCCCTTCCTCGAGGACGCGGGCGAACACCGGCGCGAGCCCGGGCTCGACGAGGCCATCGAGCGCGATCGCCAGACTGACCTGACCCGTGGGCGAGACGATCCGCACGCGCCCGCCGTCGACGGAGATGGATCGCGCGTCGGGCCACGCGATCGCGCGGCTCGAACGCGCGTCGGTGATCCGGATGCCGCCCCGGTCGATCTCGCAGAACGCCTCGCGGTCCCGGCCGATGCCTGCCTCGTGCACGCGCACGGTCTGGCCCACGAGCGCCCCGGGCCGCGCCGACGGCACCGGGCCCGCGGCCGGCCGCGCGATGCCGGTCGCGGCCAGACGCTCGTTCATCGTCAGTCAGAACGAGCGACTTCGTCCGGCGTCACGCGCTCGAAGCGAACGTACTGGCCTGGTACCGCCTGGGCGATGACCCCGAGGTCGGCGGCGATGACCGTCGCGATGATCGGGTAGCCGCCCGTCGTCTGGTGGTCCGCGAGCAGGACGATCGGATCGCCACCCCGTGGGACCTGGACCGCACCCGCGAGCACGCCGCACGACAGCAGGTCGGCCGCTGCCGGCGCGACGTCCACGCCCCCGAGGCGCGCCGCCATCCGATCGCCCTCCGGCAGCACCGCGAACGCGCTCGTGAAGAAGCGCTCGATCGCCGCCGGAGCGAAGCGGTCGTCGTGCGGACCGGCCACGGCGCGCGCCGGGCGGTCGTACCGCTCGGCCTCAATGCGCCGGCCGGCGGCGTCCACGCCCGCGGTCGATGGCCCGAGCGGCAGGGCATCGCCCGCGGCCAGCGGACGTGGCCACGGCCCGAGCGACGCCGCGACGTACGTTGCGCGCGAGCCGAGCACCGGATCGAGCGCGAGCCCGCCGCTCACGGCGACGTACGCATAGCGGGTGGACGCGGCTCCCTCGATCACGATCTCGTCGCCCGGCCGCGCGAGCACGCTCGTCCAGCCGGCGATGCTGCCACGCGTCCGGATCCGCACGTCAGGCCCGGTCGCCGCGATCACCCGCCGGTCATCGCAGCGGAACGCGAACGGCAAGCCCACGATCTCGATCGCCGCATCCGTGGAGTCGCAGCCCGCGAGCGCGAGGGCAGCGCCGAACGCCGCCGGGTCGGCCGGACCCGCCGGTGGCACGCCATCGCGCGCGTGACCGTACCGGCCGCGGTCCTGGACCGTCGCGCGCAGGCCGGGCGCGGTGATGCGCATCATCGCGGGACGAACCGGATCCGGTCGCCGGCGCGGATGAGCGCGGCGGGCTCGCGTGCGGGATCGAAGACGCGCAGCTCGGTGCGCCCGATCAGCCGCCAGCCACCCGGCGAGTCGACGGGGTAGACGAGGGTCTGGCCCGCCGCGACCGCGACCGTTCCCGCGGGGATCCGGGGCCGAGGCGATGCGAGCCGCGGCGCGTCGATCCGCGGATCGAGCATCCCGCAGTACGCGAGCCCGGGCATGAAGCCGAGGAAGAACGCGCGATACTCGCGCGCCGTGTGGAGCGCGACGAGCTCGGCCGTCGACATCCCGGAGCGCGCCGCGGTGTCGGCGAGATCCGGCCCGTCGTACGTCGTGGGGATCTCGATGAGCCGTCCGGCCACCGGCGCCGTCGCGGCCGGCGGATCGGCGTCCAGCGCGTTCGCCGCGGCGAGCGCGTCGCGCCGCGCGGTGCGCCCCGGATCGAAACGCAGCAGCACCGACGCGTAGGCCGGCACGGCCTCGCCGAGGCCGCGGGCCTCCCAGGCGTCGGCGATCGCGCGGGCGGTGTCCATGAGCGCCGGATCGATGCGCTGCTCGAGCTCGAGGAGCAGCGCCGCCTCGCCGAACGGGCGAACGCTCACCGCGCCGGGATGCCCTCCACGCGGACGCCGGCGGAGACGAGTGCCGCCCTCGCGGCGCG
>DASWFN010000126.1:0-23750 GCA_036394215.1 Candidatus Limnocylindria bacterium | reverse complement strand
GCTGACGCTCCTGGCCTTCGCCGCCGTCTTCTTCGCCGGCCGCGGCCGGGGCGCGGTGGGAGCCTCGGTCAGCGGAACGGTCTCGGTGGGGGTGAGCTGCTCGTCCATACCTGTCATTGCTATCGCATCAGGGGGTCCCCCGGTTGCGGGATGCGGGAGCAAGCCGGTAAAGAGCCTGTGAAATGATCCCGCCGAGCGGCTCCGGCTACCGCTCCGGGGCCTCCAGCGCCGCCCGGATCCGCTGGGCGTAGCCCGCGGCCTCCTCGTCGCTCGCATACGAGCGCCGTTTCCAGATGAGCCGGGGCGAGAACAGGCCGTCGCCCTCGTTCCGGGGCACGACGTGGACGTGCACGTGGGGCACGCTCTGGCTCACCCGGGTGTTCGCCGCGACGAACGAGCCGTCCGCGTCGAGCCCGCGCTGCACCGCGATCGACAGGCGCCGCACGGCCTCGAACAGGGGCCCGACGAGGTCGCCCGGAAGCTCATCGAGGGTGGGGACGTGCGCGATCGGCGCGACCAGGACGTGTCCGGGCAGGAGTGGCGCGCGGTCGAGGAACGCGACGACGCGGTCGTCGCGATAGACGATGTTGCCGGGCACCTCGCCCGACGCGATCCGGCAGAACGCGCAGGCGGCGGTCACGCGGGGACTCTAGATACAGCAGATCCCGGGCTCTTAGAGCCCGGGATCCGCATGGTCTGCTTCGTTCACGAGCGAAGGTCAGGCCGGCGTGACGTTCTGCGCCTCTTCCTTGTTGTTGCGCGAGCTCACGCCCTTCTCGTAGGTGACCGCCTGGCCGACCTGCAGCCGGTCGAATCCGCCGCCTGCCACCTGGGAGCGGTGGAAGAAGAGGTCCGTCCCGTCCGCCTGCGCGATGAAGCCGTACCCGCGATCGGTGAGGGTCTTGATGGTGCCGTTCACTTCGAACTCCGTTCTTCTTTGGAAACGCGTTCTGCCCACAGTAGCCCTGTTCGTTACAGCCCGTCGGCCGGCGGCTGCGGCCTGGCCCGGAGGTGGCACATCGTCTGCTTGAGCTGGCGTCGTGAACGAGGTCGTCTCCTACGTCTGCGTCCGGGCCGATCACCAGTGGGCGACCGGCGACTCCGGCCAGGTCCAGCCGAAGGACGGCGGGCTCGCCTGGTGCCCCGACGCCTCACTCGACGCGCACGAGGCCCACGAATGGCGTCCGTGCGAGGCCGCCTCGGTCGCCGACGCCGGCGGTGTCGCGGCGCAGCTCGGCACGGTCGAGTCGGCCGCCTACCTCTAGCGGTCCGCTCCCGCTAGCGGCCGAGCACGAGGCCGGCCGCGGCACCGACGAAGATCATCGTCGCCGGGTGCAGCCGGCCGTGCACCGTGAACGCGATCGTGGCGGCGGCGAGCGCCAGCTGCCAGAGCGCCGCGCCGCCGGTCTGGACGATCGAGAGTCCCGTCGCGAGCAGCAGCCCGGCGGTCGCGAGGGTCACGCCGCGGACGAGGCCCCCGAACCAGGCCGACAGGAGCCACCTGCGGGCGAGGGTGGTCGCCGGCAGCATGACGAGCGGCGCCGCGCAGGCCCCGATGAACGCGTAGAACGCTCCGGCCCATCCCGCGACGAGGTAGCCGAGGCTGACGATGAAGAGGCCGTTCGGCCCCGGCGCGAGCCGGCCGATCGCGAGCGACTGCAGGACGGCGGCGTCGGACACGAACCGCGGGACGAGGTCGGCGCGGAGCAACGGCAGCGCGGCGAGCCCGCTGAACGAGAGCGCGGAATCCTTCAGGAAGATCAGGAAGATCTCGAGCTGCTCCAACATCGGATGGATCAGCTGACCGGCGCGTCGCTCGCGGTCGGCCGCTCGCGCCCGAGGAACAGCGCTCCGAACGCACCGCCGGCGAGGATGACGATGAGCGTCCCCGAGACGCCCGCCAGCAGCACGGCGCACGCGACGGCGATCACGGCGACGTCGAGGATCGCGCGGCGGCCCCGCTGCAGCACCGGCTGGGCCATGGTCAGCGCGAGCCCGATGGTCATGCCGCCGGCGACCGGTCCGACGCCGAGCAGGGCCGCGATCGTCAGCGGGTGCGATGCGATCTGGCCGAAGAACGCCGTGACGATCGCGGTGATGACCGCGGCCGGGACCATCATCGCGGCGACGGACACCACGACCCCGCGCGTTCCGGCGATCGTCCGGCCGAGCATGCCCGCGAGCGCGACGATGTGGATGCCCGGGCTGAGCTGGCAGAGGGCCCACGCCTCGGTGAACTCGCGGAGCGTGATCCAGCCCATCCGCTCCACGAGGATCCGGCGGATCATGAACAGCGTGCTCGTGCCGCCACCGACCGACTGGGTCCCGATGTCGAACCACGCGCGCGCGAGCGCTCGGGACGACGGTGGGGTCTTCACAGGACCGAATGCTAGGGATGAGACTGCGCGGATGCCGGTCGCGATCCGCGCCGCCAGCCCCGCCGACGCCGAGGGGATCAGCCGCGTGCACATCGGCGCGTGGCAGGTCGCCTATCGCGGCCTCGTCTCCGACGACTTCCTCGACGGCTTGAGCGACCGCCTGGCCGGACGGATCGCGTGGTGGCGCCGCCGCCTCGAGGATGGCGCGACCGTCGTGGTCGCGGACGACGATGGCCGGATCACCGGCTTCGCGAGCTACGGCCGCGCCGAGCCGCCCACCGAACCCGATCTCGGCGAGGTCTTCGCGATCTACGTGGACGCGGCCCACTGGGGCAGTGGCCACGGGCGCGCGCTCATGAGTGGGGCGCTTGACGCGTTGCGCGCGATGGGACGCTCCAGCGCGGTCCTCTGGGTGCTCGAGTCCAACGTGCGCGCCCGCCGTTTCTACGAGCGCGGCGGCTGGGCGCCCGATGGCGGCACGAAGACCGAGGACATCGGCGGATCGCAGTTGCCGGAGGTGCGGTATCGCCGCTCGGTCGGCGGCTGATGCGTAGCCCGAGCACCGAGGTCCAGCGCGAGCTCGACATCGCGAAGACGTTGCTGGCCGGCGGCGATCGGAGCGGGGCGACGACCGTGTACCAGCGGCTGTGGGATCGCCTCGTCGCATCTGGCGATCACTTCCATGCCGCGGTGGTCGCGCACATGGCCGGTGTGGTCGAGCCCGACGACGCCGCGAAGCACGAGTGGAACATCGCCGCGCTCCGCGAGGCCGACGCGACGCTGCCGCGCGAGGACGTCGCGTGGTTCTATCCGTCGCTCTACAACAACCTGGGCTACTCGTACGCGATGCGCGGCGACCGCGCCGCCGCCAGGCGCAGCCTCGAGATCGCGCTCTCGCACGTCGACGCGCTCGAGGCTGGGCCGTACGCGGAGCAGGTGACGAAGACGATCAACGACCGGCTCGCGGCGCTCGACGCCGACCTATCATCGACCGCGAAGGACTGACCGTTGCCGACACTCGGGTCAAAGGCCCGCGCCCAGCTCCCGGCGAGCGCGTTCGCGTACATCGATTCGCAGGGCCGCCGCCGGCTCCCGATCCACGATGAGTCGCACGTGCGCAACGCCCTCGCGCGCTTCGATCAGACCGCGTTCGAGGATGATGCGTCGCGCGAGCGCGCGCGGGAGCGCCTGCTGCGCGCCGCGAAGAGGTACCGCATCGTGCCGCTCGGCTTCTTCGACGGCCAGCTGAAGAAGGCCCGCGCCGGCGACGTCGGCCGGCTGCCGCGCGGCGCGGTGACCCTGCTGTTCACCGACATCGAGGATTCGACCGGGCTGCTGCGGCTGCTCGGGGACCGCTACGCCGCGGTATTGAAGGACGTGCGCGGGATCATCCGCGCGAGCGTGCGCGACGCGGGCGGCCACGAGGTCGACGCGCGGGCCGACGAGTTCTTCGCGGCGTTCAAGGATCCGGTGCGCGCGCTCGCCGCGGCGACCGGCATCCAGCGCGCGATGGGGACGCATGCGTGGCCCGAGGGCGCGACCGTCTGCGTGCGCATCGGTCTGCACACCGGCCGGCCGACGCTCACCGACAGCGGCTACGTCGGCATCGCGGTGCACACCGCGGCGCGCATCTGCTCGGCCGGGCATGGCGGACAGATCCTCGTGTCGGCCGCGACGCGCGAGATCGTGGACGGCGGCGCGGACGTCACGCTCCGCAATCTCGGCCGGTACACGCTCACCGGGCTGGCCGATCCGGTCGGCCTGTTCCAGGTCCAGTCCGCGGACCTTGGCGCGAAGTTCCCGGCGCTGCGGGTGCGACGCTACCGCGCTAGCGTTCGCCGGTGACCGACGCCCAGCCGCCGCTCTTCCTCTTCGGCGACCCCTACCGGAACCCCGACATCTATCACCTGCTCGGGCTCCTCGCGCCCGATCCGCAGGCCGTCATTCAGCGCGATGGCGAGATCGTGCTGCTCACGAACGCGCTCGAGGAGGGCCGCGCCCGCAAGACGTCGCGCGCGACGACCGTCGAGAACATCGACACCTACGGGGCGCGCGAGCTCAAGGCCACACTGCATCCGGTCACGGACGCGACCGCGACCGTGGTCGAGCGGTTCCTCGCCGCGCACGACGCAAGGCGCCTCCGCGTCCCGCCGGGGTTCCCGTTCGGCCTCGCCGAGCGGCTGCGAGCCAAGGGCTTCGAGCTCGTGCTCGCCGACGGGCTCGAGCAGCGGCGCCGCGCGAAGCGCGAGGACGAGGTCGCGGCGATCGAGGCGACGCAGCGCGCGACGGAGGAGGCCTGGCAGCTCGGCGTCGACGCCATCGCGCGCGCCGACATCGGAGCGGGCGGCGCACTGGCGCTCGACGGTGCCGCGCTCACGGTCGAGCGGGTGCGCGCGATCGTCGAGGGCGCGCTCCTCGAGCGCGGCTGCCTGGCCGAAGGGACGATCATCGCTCCGGGGAAGCAGGCCGCGGATCCGCACCAGATCGGCACCGGGCCGATCCGCGCGAACGAGGCCGTCGTGATGGACATCTTCCCGCAGCACAAGGAGACCCGCTACTTCGCCGACATGACGCGCACGGTGTCGAAGGGCGCGCCGCCGGCGGAGATCGTGAAGCTCTATGAGGTCGTGCGCCGCGCGCAGGACGCCGGCATCAAGGCGCTGCGCCCCGGCATCACCGGCCGCGAGGTGCACGAGATCGTCGAGGACGTCATCTTCGCCGCCGGCTACGACACGCTCCGCGCCGGGCAGAAGCACGACCCCAACGATGCGGTGACGCGCGGATTCATCCATGGCACCGGGCACGGCGTCGGCCTCGAGATCCACGAGGCGCCGAGCATCGGCCGCGCCGGCCTCGATCCTCTCGCGGTCGGCGACGTCGTCACCGTCGAGCCGGGGATCTACGACCCGGACGTCGGCGGCGTGCGCCTCGAGGACATGCTCGTCATCACGCCGGATGGCTCGCGGAACCTGACGCGCGCGCCGCGCCAGCTCGTCGTCTGACCCCGCTCCTCTACGGCGTCGGCGCCGCCATCGGCTGGGGCCTCGCCGACTACGCTGGCGCGCTCTCCACGCGCAGGCTCGGCGTGTTCTGGGCGATGCTCGGGATGCAGACGACCGGCACCGTCCTCTACGCGGGCGCACTCGCCGCGCTCGGCCGCTGGCCGGTGCTGTCGACCGACCAGCTTCCCCTCGCGCTCGAGCTCGCGGCGCTCGGCCTCGCCGGGCTCCTGCTGTTCTACAAGGCGCTCGCGCTCGGACCGGTGGCGATCGTGAGCCCCATCGGCGCCGCGTACGTCGTCGTCACGGTCATCCTCGTCGTCGTGTTCCTCGGCGAGCGGCTCGGGACCGGACAGACCATCGGCATCACGGTCTCCGCGATCGGCATCCTTCTGACGAGCACCGATGGTCGCAGCATCGCGGCTGCGCTCAGCCGGCCGAAGCCGGGCGTCTGGCTCGCGCTCGGCGCGATGATCGCGTTCGGCGGCTGGGCCGCGCTCATGGCGTACGCGACGCGCACGCACGACGGCCTCGCGATGATCCTGCTACAGCGGATCATCAGCGTGCCGCTCACGCTCGCGTTCCTCGCGGTCCTGCGCCGCGGTCCGTCCGGCATGCTCGACCTGCGCACCTTCGGGATCGTGCTGGCGACCGGGATCTTCGACACGCTCGCGAACGTGTTCTACGTCACCGGCGTCTCCGCGGGCTACGCCTCGATCGTGGCGACCGGCAGCGGCGTGTATCCGATCATCCCGGCGCTGCTCGCGTTCACGGTGCTCGGTGAGCGGCTCGCGCCGAATCAGTACGTCGGGATCGTCGTGCTGCTCGCGGGCCTCGTGACGCTGGGGACGCTCGGCTAGCTCTTGCCGCCGTTGCGGATGAACGTCTCCGCCGCGAGGCGCTGCGTGTCCGTGCTGCCGGTCTCGGCGGCGACGGCCTTGTCCGGCACGACCCCGCGGTCCTTGCCGTTGAGCGGCTCGCCGGTCTTCGCGTCCGCCATGTAGGCGATCGTCACGAGCAGCAGGCTCTTGTCCGGCAGCTCACGGGGCTGCCCGATGCCGACGCAGCCGGCGGTCTTCTCGCCCATCACCGTGCCGACCCCGTTCGCGCGCACGCCCGCCGCGATGATCTCCGCGCCCGACGCGGAGTTCTTGTTCACGAGCACCACCAGCGGCTTGGGGTTCGCGATGTAGAACCGGTCGTTCGTCTTGAGCGGCTGGCGGTTCCCGTCGCGGCCGGTCTGATACACGAGGGTCGCGTTCTTCACGAAGATGCTCGCGATGTCGACCGCCGCGGAGAGGTCGCCGCCCGGGTCGTCGCGCAGGTCCAGGACCCGACCCACCACGCCGGCATCGTTCTGGCGCCGGACGGCGGCGGCGACCTGGTTCGACACGTCGCCGTTCAGCTGCGACACGTAGATGTAGCCGACGTTCCCCTCGTCGATCTGATCGATCGTGCGCGGTGGCGTGACCTTCCCGCGGATGATCGAGATCGGCGTGTCCACGCCATTGCGCACGAAGACGATGTCCACCTTCGTGCCCTCGGGACCCTTGATCTTGTTCGCGACCTCTTCCGACGTCCGGCCGCTCATGTCCTCGCCGTTCACGGTCTTGATCTGGTCGCCCTTCTTCACCCCGGCCTTCTCGGCGGGGCTGTTCGGGAACACCTGCGCGACCTCGACGAGCACGTTCGGACCGGGAGACGTGATGCTGGCGCCGATGCCCGAGTACTCCTGCGGCGGCGCGTTGAACGTCTGCGCGCGCTTCGCGTCGAGGAAGTAGGTGTGGCACTCGTTCATCGATCGGGCCATGCCGTCGGTCGCCTGGTCCTCGACGAGCTTCGGATCCTCCTTCGGGTTCGCCGCGAGCACGTCGTTCAGCGCCGCGGCGAACTTCGCGAAGTCCGACTGCGGGCTGTTGGTGAACGCCGGCTTCGCCATCTGCGGCGACGGGTCGTTCAGCTTCACGAGGAGTGCCACGACCGCGTCGATCGCGGCGTTCAGGAGCTGCGACGACGTCGGCTTGTCGACGTGCGTCTCGATGAGGATGTTGAACGCGGCCTCGGCCGTCGTGAAATTCGTCGCGGGGCGTACGACGTTGGGCAGCTTCTCCTGGACGGCCGTGCACGAGGACACGACGAGGACTGCCGCGATGAGGATGAGGGCCGGCCGGAAGCGCACCACCTGATGTCGAGTGTACGGGCGAGGTCGGGTCGCGGACGCGGCTCTTAGCCGGGTCTTAAGTGGCTAGGCCTGGTCCTCGCGCATGAGCTTGCGCAGACGGCCGAGGGCCCGGAACTGGAGCGCGCGGATCGCGCCCTCGTTCTTGCCGAGCATCTTCGCGACCTCGCGGCTCGAGCGGTTCTCGACGAAACGGAGGACGAGGACCTCCTGCTGCTCGGTCGTCAGGTGGCGGACCGCACCGCGAAGGGCGTCGACGGCCTCGCCGTGGATCGCGCGGTCGTGCGCGGTCGGGCCTTCATCGGAGAGCCCGTAGGCGTTGTCGATCTCGACGGTCGGCCGGTCGCGGCGGCGGCGGTCGGTGACCGCGTTGCGCGCGATGGTGTACAGCCAAGCGAGGAAGGACTTGCCCTGCCAGCGGTAGCGGTGGATGTTCGCGAACGCGCGGGTGAAGACCTCGCTGCAGAGATCCTCGGCGTCCGCGGGCTCGCGCACGCGATACAGGAGGTAGCGGTAGACGCTGTCGACGTGGGTGTCGTAGAGCTCGGCGAACGCGAGCTTGTCACCGTTCCGCGCGCGGTCGATGACATCGGGGACCGGGCCGAACGCATCGAGTGCGATCGTCGGCGCGATGGTGAGGGTCTCGACCTGTGCGACGCTCACGCTCACGAGCTGTGTCCCCTTCCCGTGTCCCACTGAGTGCTGGGAGGACCATACCGAGCGGCCTGATACCCCCACAACCCACTAGAGGTACCAAAGGAGGGTCAGCGAATGGGGTAGGTGTACCGGGTTCCGTACGACGGGGCCGCGAGCGCCCGCTCGGCCGCTACCAGAATTAGCAGTACGTGACCTTTGCCCACGATAGCCAGGCTGCATAGAACGCGTCCGGTGTCGATCCAATGACCTTCGGCAGGTTCACGTTCGCGTCGACGCCGGCCTTGTACGCGGTCATGAGATCCCAATACGCGTTCGGTCCGCCGATCTTGTAGACGTACTCGACCATCGTGTTCGCGAACGAGTAGTACTGGCCCGGCAGCTCGGGCGGCGTCTCCGGCGTTTGGAGTACTCCATCTTCGAGCTGCTTGTACGTCGGCGTCGCCGTCGTGCACAGCACTGCTTTCTTCGTCGCGAGCGTGCGCGACTGCCCGACGTAGTCCGGCCATCCTTCGACGAGCCAGAACGGCATGCGCGCCGTGATGCCGGGGATGAACTGATCCTGCAGCCAGTGCAGTCCCTCGTGACGCACGATGCTCGCGGTCGACTCGGTCACGGCCGCGAGATCGGGCGTGAACAGGAGCGCGTTGCTGAACAGCCGGATGAACGGATCGCTCGGGACGTTCGTGAGATGGAAGCCGGCGACGCCGCACCCGACGTTCGGTCCGGCGGCGCCCCGCGTGGGGAAGATCCGCAGCCCGAATGCCTGTCCGGTCTGCGTGTGTCCCTCGGCCTGCCGCACGAGGAACGCGCGCGCGTCCGCGCCGGCCGACGCGTACTTCTCGATCACGTCGTCGTCGATGCCGTAGTAGCTGAGCTGCAGGCCATTGATCGTCTTCGTCCGATCGCCGCCGAGCTCGGACTCGAGCGGTTCGCTGCGGATCCACTTCCCGCCGTCGCGGCGGAAGTACGCGCGCGCGTAGCCACCCGCGTCGGTACCGACGTATGCGCGCGCGTAGGTGTCGAGGTACGGCTCGACCTTCGCGATCTTCACGTCGGTCGCGGTGAAGCCCTGCCGCGACGCGATGTCGAACGACTCGGATTGGCAGCGGCGGAACGCCGCGCGCGTGAGGTCGATGGTCGCCTGGAACCCGGTGAGGTCCTTCCTCGCGAGCGCCGCGTACGACGCCGCGTAGACGGCCGTCAGCTCGGACGCCGTCTTGTCCGTGATCGTGACCTTCTCCGGACCCGACGGGGCGACGGGCGAAGGCGTCGCTGTGCATGCGGCGGAAACGAGCAGTGCGACCGCGAGGCCGATGGCCGCGGATCGCGGGCTCAGGTCAGCGCCCCGCGATCTTGTCGAGCAGGAGCTTGGTCGCGGTCGCGATGGCGGACGCGTCGTCGGCGGGAACGTCGGGCTGGATGCCGATGTTGTTGTACTTCGTCCCGGTCACCGCGCCGACGAACTCCTGCTGTGTGACGTACAGCTGCGATCCATCGCTGCCGAGCGGCGAGCTGCTGGTCGAGCCGAGGCACCCGGTCGACTTCGAACCGACGATCGTCGCGCGCTTGTTCTCCTTGAGTCCCGCGGCGAGGACCTCGGGGGCCGAGCCGCCGCGATCGTTGAGGATCACGGCGATCGGCAGCTGGTAGGCCGCGCCGAGACGCAGATCCTTGTTCGCGGTCTGGGTGCCGGCGTTGCCGTTCTTCACGGCGACCTTGAGCGTCGGCTCCCCGTTGAGGAACCAGCTCCACATCGTGTCGGCGCCGTTGCCGCCGACGTTCGCGCGCAGGTCGAACAGCCACGCCTTCGCGCCCGCGGCGAGGGCCTTGTCGAGGACCGTCTTCACCGCGTCGGTCACCCGGTACGTGCCGTTGATCTCGAAGGCGTGCCAGGTGAGGTAGGCGACCCCGCCGTCGAGCATCTTCGCCTGCAGGCCTGCCTGATCCGGCGTCTGCTGCAGGAACGTGCCGCCGCTCGGCACCTGCGGCGCGGCGCCCTTGGGCGTCTCGCTGCGCGAGTTGATCACGCCGCCCTTCCCGTCCAGGTAATAGGTGTGGCAGTCCGGGTCGGCCTGGATGAGGCCGGTGATCCCCGCGGTCGCAAATCGGTCGGCGGACAGCTGCGGATTCTTCACGGCGAGGGCTCCGGCGGCCGCGGCGAACTTCCTGAAATCCGTGAGGTTGGTGTTCTGGTCGGTCGAGAACTCCGGCATCGCGACGTCGTCGCTGCCGCCGCTGCTCTTGGCCTCCTTCTTCATCCCGTTCAGCGCGCCTTCGAGGAGCTGCTTCGATGTCGGGTTGTGGACCGAGGCGTCGGACATGAAGGAGTAGGCGATGTCGAGCTTCGATTGCTTGAAGTCGCCGGTCTTCTGCGCCGACGGCGAAGCCGCGGCGTCCGGTGCAGCCGTGCAGGCGGCTATCGCGAGCACACATGTGATGAGGATGACGAGCGCCCGACCCACCGTTCGAAGGATACCGGTCAGCGGGCGGCGGCTTGGGCTCCCGCGGACGCGTGCTGCGCCTGCCACTCCGAGGGCGACGCGCAGAAGCCCTCGTAGTCGATGTACTCGGTGATCGTCGGATGGTCGCTGCAGACCGGGCAGTCCGGATCGCGCCGCAGCTTGACCTCGCGGAACGTCTCGTCGAGCGCGTCGTACAGCATGTAGCGGCCGACGAGCGGCTCGCCGATCCCGAGGAGCAGCTTGATCGCTTCGTTCGCCTGGATCGAGCCGATGATGCCCGGCAGCACGCCGAGCACGCCGGCCTCCGCGCACGACGGCGCGAGCTCCGGCGGCGGCGGCTGATGGAACAGGCAGCGGTAGCACGGCCCTTGCTCGAGCCGATCGGCTGCGTCGACCGGTGGGAACGGCTTGAACACCGTGACCTGTCCCTCGAAGCGGTAGATGCTGCCGTGCACCACCGGGATGCGGTGCTTCACCGACGCGTCGTTCAGCAGGTAGCGGGTGGGGAAGTTGTCCGCCCCGTCCACGATGACGTCGTAGCCCGAGATGATCCGATCGACGTTCTCGGCGGTGAGCCGCTCCTCGTAGCCGACGACCTTCACGTCCGGGTTGAGCGCGTTGATCGTCTCGCGCGCCGACGCGACCTTCGACCGTCCGAGGCGCTCGGTGTTGTGGAGGATCTGACGCTGCAGGTTCGTCGCGTCGACGACGTCCGAGTCGACGATGCCGATCGTGCCGACGCCCGCAGCCGCGAGGTACAGCGCCGCCGGCGAGCCGAGCCCGCCCGCGCCGATCAGCAGGACCTTGCTGTTGAGGAGCTTCAGCTGGCCGCGCTCGCCGATCTCGGGGATGAGCAGGTGGCGCGAGTAGCGCTGGGCCTGCTCCGGCGCGAGCGTCTCGGGCTTCGTCCACGGGAGGCCCGCGTCCTTCCAGCGGTTGTATCCGCCGGTCATCGAGATCACGTTCGTGTAGCCGAGCTTGCGCAGCGCGTCCGCGGCCATGACCGAACGCACGCCGCCGGCGCAGTAGAGGATCGTCGGCTTGTCCTTGCTCGGCAGGCGGTCCTCGGCCCATTGCTCGAGGTAGCTCTTCGGCACGAACGCCGCGCCCGGCAGGTGGCCCTCGTCCCACTCGTTCTTCTCGCGGACGTCGCCCAGCTGCACGTCGCCCTGCAGGAGCTCCTGGACCTCCTGCGGCGTCGCTTCCTTGACGGTCTTCTTCAGCTCGGCGAAGTAGTCGCGATAGCTCCCCATACGCCTTCAAGGATAACGAGCGCTGCGAGCCTGAAATTCCTCTCGTAGGCTGGAAGCCGCGTGGAAACCCTCTATTTCGACATCCTCCAGTTCCTCTATCTCCTCGCCCTGGCGGTGCTCGTGGGCGGCGCGATCGTCATCGGCGCGCCATCCCGTCGGTACGACCAGCTCGCCGGGCTCGCCCTGCTCGTCCTCGTCGCCACGAGCGTGCTCAAGCTCTTCGCGTACGAGGACACCGGGATCGGTCCTCGGCTCATCGTCCGGTGGGTCGCGCTCGCCACGATGGCGGCCGCGACGCTCTACGCGAGCGCCTGGGCCGCGCCGATCGCTCGCACGTTCCGCGACCAGACCCGCGACTTCGACAGCCTGCCGGCGAACAGCCCTGCCCGGCACGAGCTCGCGCGGCTGGAGCGGTCCGCGCGGCGCGCGCAGGGCGTCGCCGTCCTCGCCGGTCTCGTCGCGTTGTATTTGAATTAAAGAGTCTGCCGGTGGAAGCGTCGGTCACGGTCGAGCGCCATCGCGAACGGGTTCGGAAGGCGCACCGCGCCCGCAACGCCGGCGACCTGGTGAAGCTGGTCGACGCGCTCGGCTTCGCGTTCGCGTTCACCCACCGGCCGGGAGACGCGCAGATCCCGGCGTGCTTCGATCACCTCTCGACGAACGACATCAACCGCAAGTGGGGCTGGATGTGGGTCTGGAAGGACGAGCTGCCCGAGGCGAAGAAGCTCTACTACGGCGCGCTGCTCGCGCGGAAGCCGACGTTCGTCTCGCTGAAGCTCCTGCCGACGTTCTACGCGACGTTCGGGCGGGCCGGCGAGCCGGACGATCACCTGGATGACGTGCGTGCCGGGCGGCTCTCGGACGTCGGGCGCCGCATCATCCAGTTCCTCGACCAGAACGGCGAGACCCAGACGAAGCGGATGCGCGCCGAGCTCGGGATCACCTCGAAAGAGGGACGGGCGACCTACGGCAAGGCGATCGACGAGGTGCAGCGGCTCATGTACGTGGCGCGCGTGCGCGCGGTCGGAGAGGGCCGCGAGGATTACAACTACACGTACGACCTCTTCACCCGCCGCTATCCCGAGGCGGTGAAGGCCGCCGAGCGGCTCTCGTCCGCCGACGCGACCGCGGCCCTGCTCGGGCGGACCCTCGACCTGGCCGGTTCGGTCACCGAGAAGCAGCTCGTGCGACTGTTCGACTGGGACGAGCCGGTCGCGCGCCGCGCGATCGCCCGCCTCGAGGCCGAGCGCAAGCTCGTCCGCGCCGATGGATCGCTCGTCCTGCCCGCCTTGGCGCGTTAGCCGCTGGCTCTGGCTAGCATGACCCTTCTCAGCGCGTGCCGCCGTTGCTAAGGAGTTATTGAATAGACATTCACCAGCTCCGCTCGTGGATCTTCGAGCTGTACGAGCCGTTGGAAGACGAGCGCCAGTACATCGTCTTCGACCGCGCGCGGGGCAACCTGCTCATCGACGCGCCGGCATTCAGCGACCGCGCGCTGCGGCTCATCCGCGGTGCGGGCGAGTCGTCCGTCCTGCTGATCACGAACGCCGCGCGTGCTGGCGATGCGGCGCGGTACCGGGACGCGCTCGGCGTGCAGATCGCGGCGCACGCGGACGACGCGAGCTTCGTGCCGGGCGGCGCCGACCTCGTCCTCAAGGGCGACGACCTCCTGCGGCCCGACGCGCAGGTGATCCGCGTCGGCGAGGACGGGGATGCCGCCACCGTCGTGCTCGGCCGCAAGGCCGGCGGCGTCCTGTTCTGCGGCGATCTCGATCTGGGCAGCGACGCTGCGCGCGAGCTCACGAAGCTCCAGTTCTCGGCGGTGCTCTCGGCCCGGCGTCCGCCGATGTGGAACGCCGGCCGCGACACGCTCCTGTTCCTGCAGCGCGAGCTCCCGCAGCCGCGCAAGCGGTTCGGGATCCTGCTCCAGGCGCCGTGGGACCGGGCGTACAAGGGCCGGCTCGAGGATCAGATGAAGCCCAACCCGGTCATCGTCCCGCAGGAGGAGACCGCCGCGCGAGAGGCGGCGATGGGCCCCGCGACCCTCGTCGCGGCGCAGCAGGTCCGCGCGCGCACCGAGGCGGCGCCTCGTCCCGCGCGCACCGGCGCCGCCCCGGCCGCCGCGACCGCCGCGCCCGCGGCGAAGGCGAGCGCGCGTCCACGCAGCTTCGCCGAGGACTGGGGCGCCCGTGGCACGGTCTCGCCGCCGACGACCGTCGCGAACGCGCCCGCCGACCTCATGCCGGCGCCGGCGCGATTCCGGCCGGTCCCGCTCGGCGACGGCTTCGAGCGCCTCGACGTCGAGGCGATCGCCGGCCTGCCTTCGGTCGGATCCGAGTGGGGCGGGATCGATCTCTCGCCCGATGGCAGCGAGGTCGCGTTCGCGTGGGATCGCACCGGTAGCTCCGAGATCTACACCGTGCCGATCGCCGGCGATCGCATCATCCAGCTCACCGAAGCGGGCGCGCGGAGCGTCTCGCCGCGCTGGTCGCCCGACGGGTCGCAGGTCGCGTTCCTGCGCGATCGGTCCGGCACGGAGCGGTTCGGCATCTGGGTCGTCGATCGGGACGGCGAGCACGAGCGCAAGCTCACGACGGACGACGACATCACCCATCGGGACATCGCGTGGTCGCCCGATGGCGAGCGGATCGCGTGCGTGGCGAATGCCGGTGGGAAGCGGTTCGGCATCCAGCTCGTCGACGCCGGAAAGCGTTTCGGCAGCGAGCTCGTCGACCGCGCGATCGGTGCGCGCCGCGCGATCACCGACGGCGCGTTCGAGGACGCCCGGCCGGTCTTCTCGCCCGACGGCGGATGGATCCTGTTCGAGCGGGCCGGCTCGCTCCAGCTCGTGCCGGCCGCGGGCGGCGAGGCCGTTCGGGTCGAGACCGGCGGCGACGCGCGGCTCGGCGACTGGTCGCCCGACGGCCGCTCGATCGCGTTCACGACGAACGCGCGCGGCCGGCGCGAGATCGCGCTCGTCGATCTCGACGGCCCGTCCGCCCGCAACCTGCGCTTCCTCACGGACAACCCGTTCGACGCGCTCGCCCCGACGTGGCGGCCGGATGCGCGTGGCGTCGTCTACCTGCAGGACAAGGACGCGACGCGGTCGGTGCACCGGGTCTTCACCGCTTCACGCGCGACGACGCCGGTGGCGGACCTGCCCGGAACGTACGAGTGGCCGCGGATCGGACCCGACAGCGAGACGGTCGCGATGACCTTCACGTCCGCCCGGCGGCCGAACGACGTCTGGGTACGCGAGGGCGATCAGGTGACGCTGCGCCAGCTCACCGACTCGATCGGCCGGGACGTCGAGCCGACGGTGCTCGTGGAGCCCGCGCACGTGACGTACCCCGGCGCCGACGGTCGCGAGATCTCCGCGCTGCTGTACGTCCCGCATGCCGAGGCGGTGCAGAGCGCGGTCACCCCGGGCGCGGTCCTCTACCTCCAGGACCGGGCGGACGAGCTGCTGAAGCGCTGGGAGCCCACCGCGCAGCTCCTCGCGAACCGCGGGCTCGTCGTGCTCTCGATCGCCGCGCGCGACCCGCGCGACGTCGTTGCCGGCGCGGACTGGCTCGCGGGCGAGGGCATCGCCGACCCGGCGCGCATCGGCATCCACGGCGACGCCGCGCTCGACGTCCTGGCCCGGCACCCGGAGCGGTTCGCGGCCGCGGTCGCGGTATCGAGCACCGCGATCCCCGAGCGTCTGAACATCCGTGGCGCGCTGCTCGTGCTGCAGGGCGAGAACGACGACCGTGTGCCGGCGGGCGCTGCGAAGCGGCTCGTCGGATCGCTGCCGGCGAGCGATGCGCCACGCACCTATCAGGGATACGCGGGCGAGGGCCGCACGTTCGCGACGACCGAGGACCGCACCGACGCGATCCGGCGGGCGGTGGACTTCCTCACGAAGTACCTCACCCCGCTCATGGAGCGCTACCTGACCGATTAGGCCCGCACCGGCTGGGTCGCGGCCTGGCTCGACTCGAGCGATCCGAGCAGCGCCTTCGCGTTCGTCCGTTCGCAGTACGCGCGCACCTCACTGCGCTCCGCAGCGGCCTCATCCGCACGGTGCAACGTGGCCAGCGCGCGGGCGTGGTCGGCCATCGCGACCATGCGTTCGTACTCGAGGTCGAGCGTGGCGAAGGCCTGCATCGCGTCGAAGAGCAGCTTCTCCGCCTTCACCTGCTCGCCGCGACCGAAAGCGCGCAGGCCCTGCGCCTGGGTGAGCAGCGCGCGCCCGCGCGCGTAGCCGGTGCGCTCGACGAGGGCTGCGATGCGCTCGTCGTTCGCGTCATCCTCGATGCCCCAGCGCGCCGTGGCCACGACCAGGGTCGGCCCCCAGATCGCGCGCTCCATCATCCCTCCGGGCCCGCCGGCGCTGCGCGCGGACTGATACGCGCTCTCGCTCTTGCGCCAGCCGTAGATCGCGGAGAGGAGGTCGGCGCCCGCGATCTCGGCGGGGTTCGGCTCGCTCTCGGCGAGGCGGTCGCGCAGGCGATGCTCGGCGTCTTCGTCCTCCAAGGCCGCGGCCGCGGCCATGCCGAACGCGAGCAGTGACTTCCAGTTCGAGTTCACGTGCGGCTGGTCGAACCCCGGCGCGTCGTTGACGACCGCGAGCGCGCCCGCGAAATCGGCCTGCAGGAGCCGCACGCTCGATGCGATGACGAGCGCGTACCCGCCCAGCCTCGGCTTCTCCGTCGACTGCGCGATCTCGGCCGCCAGCCGCGCGTGCTCCAGCGCTTCATCAAGGTTGCCGAGCACCACCGCGGTGGCACCGACCATGTTGTGGGCATCGATGAGCTCGTCGCTGTCCTGGAGCGACTGCGCGATCGGGATGCGCCGCTGGTTCGCGGCGTACGCCTCGCGGAACTTGCCGAGCTCGCGGTAGGCGTAGCCGACGGCGTCGAGGCACAGCGAGACCTCGCGCAGGAGGCCGAGCTCCTCGGCGATGGCGAGCGCCTCTTCCGCGGTGCGGAGCGCGTTCTCCCAGTCCGCGGTGGTCGCCTTGGCCAGCTTGCGCGGCGCGAACGCGCGCGCCGCGAGCAGGCGGACGCGCTCCGGCGACGGCTCGTCGCCCACCAGCTCCAGGCCGCGCACGATGAGCCCATCGAGATCGGGATGCTTCGCATCCCAGCGGGTGGCGAGCTCCGCGATGTGCGCGTACACCGTGCCGATCTGCGCGCGATGGTCGTCGGGGCTCGCCTCGAGGAGGATCCGGGCGCGCTCGTATGCCGCGAGCGCGGCGTCGCCTTCGCCCTGGTAGCGGCGCACGCGCCCGACGAGGTAGAGCGCCTCGACCGCGTGGCCGACGTCGTTGAGCTTCTCGTACAGCTCCACCGCCTGCTCGGCGAACCGGAGCGCCTCGACGTGGGCGTGGATGTTCATCGCGCGCTGCGCGGCCTTCCAGGAGTAGGAGGCGGCCTTGTCCGGCACGTCGCCGAGCAGGTAGTGGTGGGCGAGCGCGGGATAGAAGTCGCGGATCTCGGTCACGAGCACGTTCTCGATCGAGAGCGCGACCTGGCGGTGGAGCTCGGTCCGCCGCCGCATGAGCAGCGTGTTGTAGGCGACCTCCTGCGTGACCGCGTGCTTGAAGCGGAAGCGGCCCTCGCGGCGCTCACCCGGCGCGGCCTCCACCACGAGATCGGCCGCGATGAGGATGTCGACGGCGTCGGCGAGACGATCGCCGCCGGCCGCGCGCAGCACCCGCTCGCCGAAGCGCTGGCCGATGACGGACGCGAGCTGGATGCATTCCTTCGCCGCGGGCGGAAGCCGGTCGATCCGCGCCGCGATCACGGCGTGCAGCGTCGCCGGGACGTCCAGGGCGAGAGCGCGCTCGCGGACGACCCAGTCGCCCTTGTCGTCGCGCGCGATCGCGCCCGAGTCGACGAGCGCGCGGATCGACTCCTCGATGAAGAATGGGTTTCCGCCCGCGCGCGCGACGATGCGGTCGCGCAGCTCGGCCGGCGCCCACTCGATCGTGGAGTCGACGATGCGCGCGGCCTCGTCGTCGGCCAGCGGCTCGAGCACCATCTGCGTGAAGTTCGTCCGCGACGGCTTTGGCTGGCCGCCCGCGCCGATCCGCTGGGCGAGCAGGAAGAGCAGCGGGACGCGCGCCGCGCGCGCCGCGAGGAACCAGAGGAGATCGACCGACGCGGAGTCGGCATAGTGCAGGTCCTCGAGCACGTACAGCAGCGGACGGGTCCGGGCGAGGGCGCCGAGGACGTCGAACACCACGATGTACATCCCGCGCTTCCACTCCTCCGACTCGCTCGTCGCCTCTTCGGCGCCCTGGAGATGGAGGAATTGCGCGAGCACCGTCGCGGTGGCCGACGAGTTCGCGAAGCCGAGCTCGGTGAGCTTCTCGCCGAGCCGGTCCTTCGCATCGGCCGCGGCCGGATCGATCCGCAGCTCGACGAGCAGGGGCTCGATGAACCCCGCGTAGCTCCGCTGGTTCACGCGCGAGAACGTCCACCGCAACACCCGCGGCGCATCATTGCCCGCGGCGCCGTCGTCCGCGGTGACGAGGCCGATGAACTCCGAGACGAGCCGGCTCTTGCCGATCCCCGGCTCGCCCGCGATGAGGACGACCTCGGTCCGGCCGATGCGCGCGGACTGGTACGCGAGATCGAGCCGCGAGAGCTCCATCCAGCGTCCGACCAGCGGCGCGTTCAGCTCGATCGCTACGCGGATGTCCGATCGCTCGCCCGTGAGCGCATAGGCGAGGACGGGTTTCTCCTTGCCGCGCATCTCGATCGGGCCGACCTCGCGGAACGTGAACTCGCGATTTGTGAGCCGGAACGTCGTCTGCGTGACGTAGGTCTCGCCCGGCGGCGCGGCCTCCTGCAGCCGTGCCGCGGTGTTCACCGTGTCGCCCATGACGCCGTACTCCGCGACCGAGCGGACGTTGCCGGCCACGACCATGCCGGTGTGCACGCCGATGCGGAGCCCGAGCTCGATCCCGCGCTCCTTCTTCGCCCGCGCCGCGTGCTCGGCGAACACCCGGTGCATCGCGAGCGCGGTACGCAGGGCCCGCTGGGGGTCGTCCTCGTGGGCGATCGGGGCGCCGAAGATCACGAAGATCGCGTCGCCGATGAACTTCTCGATCGTGCCGTCGTGCGTCATCGCCTGCTCGGCGAGGTCCTCGAAGATGCCGGACACGAGCTCCTGCAGGATCTCGGCGTCGAGCTCCTCCGAGAGCGTGGTGAAGCCGACGAAGTCCGCGAAGAGCACCGTGACGAGGCGGCGCTCCTGCCCGTACTGGATGGCATCGGTCACGCCGTAAGTGTGGGGCAGGCCGCCGGCGCCGCCGCCGAGCCCCAATGGAAAGAAGAAGGGCCCCGACGGGGCCCTTCCTGGAGCGTGGCTGGACCGCTGAACGCTGAGCTAGGCGCGGGCTCCCCGGCGGAGCAGGGCGCCGCCCAGACCGATGATCGCAAGCCCGAGCGCCGCGAGCGGCGCTGACGGGCCGCGGTCCGTGCTCGTCGACGGGAGGCTCTGGACGCCCGCGACCGCAGCGGTCTGGACGCCGTTGACGCCCGTGTTCGGGGACTGCTGCAGCGAGCCGCCCGGGACCTCGACGATCGGGCTCACCGCGCCGACCGCGTTCTGGCTCGGCGCGCTCTCGAATCCACGGACCGCGCCGCTGTTCGCGGTCTCCGAGCGACGGAAGATCACGATGCCGTTCGGGCCCGTGGTCGTGGCCGCGGTCTCGCCGCCGCCGCCGCCGCTGGTCGTCGTCGTGGTCTCGGTGCCGCCGGTCGTGCCGGTGCTCGTGCCGCCGCCGGTCCCACCGGTCGTGCCCGAGCCGCACTCGACCCAGAAGACCTTCTGCTTGTTCCCGCCTGGAGTCGCTTCGTTCTGCTGCTTCGCGAACAGCTTGTAGTGGCCGTTGGGAAGCGTCTGGATGCCACTGTGCCAATCGCCCTTGCCGTCCGCCTTCCAGCTCTCGCGTTTGACCTCGGTCCGATCACCCGTGGGCGGCCAGGACTGGATCCACCACTGGCCGCTGGAGTTGTTGTCGAACTTGAAGCCGTCGACGTAGAACCGGCAGACGTGCGGCTCGTTCCGCATGTCCTCGACGCTCGTGTCGGCGTCGTGGATCTTCACCGTGCCGTTGTTGCCCGGGCCGTTCGGATCGGCCGAGGCGGGGCTGGCCAGCGCGAATGCGAAGAACGCCAAGCTCGCGAGGATCGTGAGGATCGCCGTCGCCTTGCGCATCGAATGCCTCCGTGCCTCTCTCGCCCGCCCGAGCGGGCGTACTGGGGGCGGCTGGAGCAGTCGGGGGTCCGAAATGGGCGTCGATCGGTAACGCGGAACGCACGACTCCGTCGGCAGCTTGGAAACACCGAGCGAGCGTGTTTGCGGGGTCGCGCATGCCTCTACTGACCGGTAGGTAGACTCAGTAGACTGACTGGGTGCCGCAGTCGCCACCGGGCCGACGATCCTCGGAGAGCCGCCGGCCGCGAGGCTCGACCCGTGAGCGATTGCTTCAAGCGGCCGATCGGCTCTGGGGCGAGCGCGGCGCTCGCGGCGTCTCCCTCGACGACATCGCGCGCGACGCCGCGGTCTCGAAGCCGACGCTCTACTACTACTTCACCGACAAGAGCGGGTTGTTCACCGAGGTCGTCTGCAGCGTCCTCGAGCAGCACGGCAGCGGCCTTCGCACCGCGACCCGCGCCGGGCGCTCCGCCCGCGAACGCCTCACCGCCGCCGCGGCGTACCTCATCGGCGCGCGCTGCAGCGGCCCGCGCCTCATGCGCGAGGGCGGCGTCGCGCTGACGATCGACCAGCTGAGCCAGACGCGGAGCGCGTTCTTCCGCCATTTTTACTCGCCGCTGCAGCAGATCCTCGACGACGGGGTCCGGTCAGGTGAGCTGCGGTCGATCGACACGGCGTTCGCGGCACAGGCGCTCCTCAACCTGATCGATCCCTGGACCGCGCGGGACGCGCGGCCCGGCGGGCGCAGCGCGGAGCAGCTCGCGTCGGACATCGTCGACCTGGTGGTCGACGGCGTCGGTGCCTAGTCCGTCGTGATGGCGCTGCCCGCGGCGATGCGGCCCTGCCGCGCGGCGTGGGCCCACTCGCCGATGCGCGTCACCGCGGCGTGCAGGTTCGGCAGCGAGTTCGCGTAGGAGAGCCGCAGATAGCCCTCGCCCGCGGCGCCGAACGCGGTGCCGCTCAGCGTGGCGACGCCGGCCTCGTGAAGGATCCGCTCCTGCACCGTCACCGAGTCGCCGAGCCCGAGGCCGGTGATGTTCGGGAAGACGTAGAACGCGCCCTTCGGCTCGCGGCAGCTGATGCCGTCGATCTTGTTGAGCCCGGTCACCACGGCATCGCGCCGCTCGCGGAACGCCTTCACCATCTCGGCGACCTCCGGCGGTCGTGACGTGAGCGCGGCCGTGCCGGCGCGCTGGGTGAACGTCGCGGTGCACGACACCGAGTTCGTCACGAGCTTCGTCACCGGCTCCACCAGCGACCACGGGAACACGCCGTACCCGAGCCGCCAGCCGGTCATCGCGAACGTCTTGCTGAAGCCGTCGAGCAGGATCGTCCGGTCCTCCATGCCGTCCTCGCGGAGGATCGAGTGGTGGCTGCCCTCATAGAGGATCTCGCCGTAGATCTCGTCGGCCAGGACCCAGAGATCCCGGGCGCGCGCGATGTGCGCGATCTCACGCAGGACGCTTTGCGAGAGCACCCCGCCCGTCGGGTTGTGCGGGCTGTTGAGGACGATGAGCCGGGTGCGCTCGTTGACCAGCGATTTCAGCTCGTCGAGGTCGGGGTTGAAGTCGTCCTTCTCGCGCAGCTTCAGCGGCACGCCCTTCGCTCCGGCGAACTGGATCATCGACGCGTAGATCGGGAAGCCGGGATCCGGATAGATCGCCTCGTCGCCCGCGTCGAGGAGCGCGAGCATCGCGAAGAACATGATCGGCTTCGCGCCGGGCGTGACGATGACCTGGCCCGGGTCGACGTTCAGGTGGCGGGTCTTGTTCAGATGCGCCGCGATCGCCTCGCGCAGCTCGATGACCCCGGCCGACGGGTTGTAATGCGTCTCGCCCCGCTGCAGTGCCGACAGTCCGGCATGCACGATCGACGGCGGCGTGTCGAAGTCGGGCTCGCCGATCTCGAGATGGATGATGTCGCGGCCCTGCGCCTCGAGCGCCCGGGCCTTCGCGAGCACCTCGAACGCGGTCTCGGTGCCGAGGCGTGACATGCGCGCGGCCAGCGGTCGGGTCATAGAGGCGGCAGTTTAGTCCCGCACGCGCGCCTTGCCCTCGACGCACGCGCAGCCCGCGGGCCCGACGATCGCGGCGTGCGGCGTGCCGGCGGGCAGCACCATGCGATCGCCGGCGTCGAGGTGGATGACCCGGTCGTCCAGCGCGAACTCGATCGACCCACTGAGGCAGTAGAGGATCTTCGTGTACCCGTGCCGGTGCCGCGCGTAGCGGTCACCCGGTCCGTTCGACCAGCCGTACACGTCGTCCGCTTCGGCCCGCAGCGATTCCTCGATACTCACTCGATGCGCCTCCACGCCATCTTCCCGCAGACCGAGCTCGAGAGCGACCCGGCGGTCATCGCCCACTTCGTCCGCGAGGTCGAGGCGATGGGCTACGACGGGCTCGTCGCGTACGACCACGTCCTCGGGGCCGACCCGGCGCGCCCGGGATGGTCGGGGCCGTACACGATCGGGTCGACGTTCCAGGAGGTCATGGTCCTCTTCGGGTACACGGCGGCGATCACGACGACGCTCGAGCTCTCGACCGGCGTGCTCATCCTGCCGCAGCGCCAGACCGCGCTCGTCGCGAAGCAGGCGGCGACCGTGGATGTGCTGTCGGGCGGCCGGCTGCGGCTCGGCGTCGGGGTCGGCTGGAATTGGGTCGAGTTCGAGGCGCTCGGCATGAATTTCAAGGACCGCGGGAAGCGGATCGAGGAGCAGGTCGCGATCCTGCGCCGCCTGTGGACCGAGCCATCGGTGACGTTCGCGGGCACCTGGCATCATCTCGATCGCGTCGCGATCGACCCGCGTCCGGCGCGGGCGATCCCGCTCTGGATGGGCGCCGACAGCGAGCCGGGGATCAGGCGTGCGGCGCGTATCGCCGACGGCTTCTTCTCGCACTTCACCCCGACCGATGAAGGCACGGCCCAGGCCGCGCGGTACTGGGAGTGGGTGAAGGAGGCCGGCCGCGATCCGACGCGCGTCGGGCTCGAGTGCCGCTTCGGCGCGCGCATGACCGGCGACGAGATCGCGCGCGCGGCCGAGGCGTACGGCTCGATGGGCGCGACGGACTTCGAGTTCAACACGATGCGCGCGGGCTTCCGCTCCGTCGACGAGCACCTCGCCGCGCTGCGGCGCTTCCGGGAGAAGCTCAGGGCCTGACGGCGGACACCGGCACGCCGAGCGCGGAGAGCCACACCGGATCGCCGCCGGCCAACGGGACCGCGTAGAGGCCGCTGTCGCGCGCGACGTAGAACCGATCGCCGTCGGGTGACCAGCCGGCGAAGCGGCCCTCGCCGACCGTCGCGACGATGACGCCGGTCTCGGCGTCGCGCACGATCGGCCGGCCGGCGGTGAGCCCGACGAGGTGCCCGTTCGGCGACCAGCGAACGTCGCTCACGCTCTCGCCCGGCAGGATGAGCGTCGGCACGCCGTCGGCCGCGCGGACGAACGCGTAGAAGAAACCGCTCGATCCGTTCGCCGGGCTCATGCGCACCGAGAGCGTGCCGCCGTCCGCGGAGATCCCGAGCTCGGTGAGCCGCAGGCCGATCCCCGTCGTGCCGGTCACTCGCGGATCGGTCGCGAGCCGCGACGGGGTCGTGATCGTTCGCCT
>DASWFN010000125.1:0-2552 GCA_036394215.1 Candidatus Limnocylindria bacterium | reverse complement strand
TCGGTCAGGTACGCGCCGAAGCCGTTGCCCGCGACCGAGCCGGTGCGGATGGGTGTGGCCGGCGCGATCGCGATTGGCGTGGACGAGCCGCTGTCGAGCGCGAACCGGTTCTTCGGCACCGCGGGCTCGGGCTCGCTGGCTCGCGCGCGGATCGGCGGCGCCTCCCCGGTCGCGCCGGCCACACCCATCCGCACCGGCTCGGTCGCGGGCAACGGCTTCGGCGCGTACCTGACCGACGGCGTCTCGCTCGACATGGGCGGCGGCGCGCAGGACGGCGCGGCGAAGACCGCGCTCGGGGGCGCGATCACGATCCTCAAGGCGCCGAACGCCGCGGGCACGTTCGTCGACGGCGGCGTGGGGAAGTGCTTCGCCTACGGCGCGCAGCGCGGCCGGTTCTTCGTGCAGGGCGCGGCCGACGCCCGGGCCTGCATCCGGTTCTCAGGCGCCGAGGCCGTGTTCGGCGGTGATCTCGGCGGCTTCGCGTTCGAGTACATGACCGCCGGCACGGCGATCGTCCTCGGCGACCCCGGGCGCTGGATCTGCTCGGGGATGTCGGGCGGCGTCGTGTTCGTGAAGCGCGACCCGGCGCGCGGGCTGGACGACGAGGGCCTGCGGTCCCGCCTCGCGAAAGCCTCGAAGGTGGGCCTCGGCGCGCCCCGCGAGACCGACCTACCGGTGCTGCTCGAGCTGCTGTCCGGCTACAGCCGGGCGCTCGTCGGATCGGGCCAGGAGAGCGAGGCGCGGGCCGTCCGCGGGCTCGCCGCCGACGCGGCGAACGCCTTCATCGCGATCCGTCCCGGCGGCGATGTCGTCGTCGACCAGACGGTCTCCACGGAGTAGGGATCGAGCCCTTCGGCACCGAACGAACACCGGTTCGCCACCGACGGCGGAGCGGTGGTTGGCGATAGTTCCGCGTAGGCGGAGGTGATCTGATGGCAGTGCATGCGTTCCAGCCAGGCGTCC
This sequence comes from Candidatus Limnocylindria bacterium, assembly GCA_036394215.1. Lineage (GTDB taxonomy): Bacteria > Chloroflexota > Limnocylindria > P2-11E > P2-11E > UBA4735. The sequence goes on along the minus strand of DASWFN010000125.1, from coordinate 1,589 downwards.
ATTCGGTCGCGCGCCCGCTCCCGGAGCCCGCGCGGATCCGCCGCGGCCCCGAAAAGCCGGCCGACCGTCTCACGCGCGCGCTCGAGGAGTGGCTCGCGGAGATCAAGCTGCGCTACACGATCGGCGGCGAGTAGGGACCGAGCGGTCCCCGTCACCGAATCCGGACGCCTCCGGACCCTCGGTAGAACGCGAGCGGTCCTTCGGCGGAACTGACCGGCCCTCCACCGCACGGTACGGTCGTTCGCATGTGGAACCTCATCCGTTCGGTCCTTGGCACCGCGAAGGAATACCTGCTCATCCTCGACGAGTCGATCCGCTTCGCCGCCGCGGCCGAGTCCAGCCCGCGCTCCCACGTGGTCCTGTCGGACGAAGGATCCCGGATCAGCATCTGCATCCGACCGCTCCGCGACGGCGAGCCGCGCGAGTTCGCCGAGCGGGCCGCCTAGTCATGTTCAGCTCGATCCGCGCGGCCCTGCGCCTCCTGGCGACGCGCGTCGGCATCGTCGGCGAGCCCAGGTACATCGCGGTGCGCGTCCACGTCGTTCCCGACGAGGCAGCGCGCGTCTACGGAGACCGCGCCGCCTAGCCGAACACGCCTGCGAAGGCCTCGGCGAGGACCCCGGGGAGCTGCGCCCCGGGGTCCTTGCGGGTGTCATAGCCACAGATCTCGATCCCGCGGACGTCGGCGACCTGCGCCACCGACGTGAGGATCTCCTCGAGGGCCTCGAGCGACGGCCCACCCTCCACCGGCAGCGCGACCGCGGGCAGCTCGCGCGGGTCGACGATGTCGAGGTCCACGTGCAGCCACACCGGCTTGCGCCGCACCGCCGCGAGCAGCGACGGCGCGTCGACCTCGTCGCGGCCGAACGCGATGCGATGCACCTTCGAGCGGTTGAGGTTCCCGGACTCGCCGGGGTCGAGCTCGCGCGCGCCGACGAGGTAGGCGTGGTCCTCGGCGATCTTCTTCACGCCCGGCCAGAGAAGCGGCGCGACCTGCTTGCCGCACACGTGCGCCAGGCACATTCCGCCGACGAAGTGCGACGGCGTCGTCGCGACGGTGTTGTAGTCGCCGTGCGCGTCGAAGTACACGAGGAGCAGCTCGGGCTCGACGGCGAGCGCGCCGGACAGCGAGCCGGCCACGAGCGTGCATTCGCCGCCGAGGATCGCCACGCGCGCGCCGGATTTCAGCGAGGTCCCGACGGCGTCGGAGAGGATGATGCAGGCCTCGCGGGCCGCCGTGAGCCAGCGGTCACGCGGGTTGAACGGGACGCGGACGCGCTTTTCGGGCTGGAGGCGCGCGGCGAACGCGGGTCCCAGGGCGGCCGGTGCCTCGGCCACCCCCATGAAACGCTGCTCGGTGACGATCCCCGCCTCGAGCAGATGGACCGGGCGACGATCCGGCATCAGTTGCGGGGAGTGTACAGACGGCTGCTCGGCAGCCCGGCTACATCTTGATCAATCCGCTCTGGTTGAGGGCGAGGCAGATGATCGCGACCGCGGCGAGCGGCCACTTCGACCACCGGCCGGTGATGAGCATGAGGATCCCGCAGACGAGGGCGATGAGCGCGAGGATCACGGGGATGGTGAGG
>DASWFN010000124.1:0-13394 GCA_036394215.1 Candidatus Limnocylindria bacterium | reverse complement strand
GTCGTGTTCGGCACGACGCCGTTCGCGGACAGGAGCGCCTCGAGCTGCTCCTTCGAGATGAGGTCGCGGACCGGACGCTGCTGCAGCTCGGTCTTCCAGTTCAGGCCGACGGCCCCCTGGACGTGACCCTGCTCGTAGGCCGACGTGTCGACATCGACCTCGAAGACGCGGACGTTCGGATCGGTCGCGTGCTCGGCGAGCCACTCGGTCTCGACGAGCGCTTCGGGATGCGCATATGCGGACATAGATGTTCATCTCCTGTTGATCACCCGCCGAAAGTTGGCGGTTTGTGGTGTCGCGCGCAGCGGGACCGCTTGTCTCAGCGGCCTACGGACACCAGCAGGTGAGCCCGAAGCAGTCCGGGCCCTTTGGCAGCGAATTTCCGACTCGATGGGTCAACAATTGGATTTCTACCATGAAAAGGCCCTAGAGCCAAGGGCTGACGGCGCGCGGAAGGTCGGTAAGCGTGTCCACGACCGCGTCCGGCTCGATCTCGATCTCGGACTGCGGCTTGCCGAGCGCGGTCCGCCTGAGCACGCCTCGGATGCCGACCTGCCGCGCGCCCCAGATGTCGGCGCGCAGGCGGTCCCCCACCATGAACGCCTCCTCCGGCCGGACATCGGCGAGCGACAGCGCGCGCTCGAACATCGCCCGGTGCGGCTTCCGCCACCCGACGTCGTGCGAGCTCGCGACCCCGTCGATGTGCTCGCCCAGACCGAAGCGGCGCCAGTCCTCGCGGATCTCAGCGTCACCGCGCCAGAGCGTGTTCGACACGAGGATCACGCGCAGGTCCTGGGCTTTGCACCACCGCAGCGCCTCGCCCGCACCCTCCGTGAGCCGGCTGACCGTGTCGAGCGGCACGCTGCAGAGCGCGCGGATCCGGTCGCAGTCGAGGTCGCCGGACGGCACGTTGCGGTCGCGCAGCCACCGCTCGATGATCGCCACGGTCTGCTGACGCCAAGGCTCGTCGTCATCCGACGGCTCGTGCTTCTCATCGAGGAACGCGTCGAGCCAGTCGCGCTCGCCGTACTGCGCCACGACCGCGGCGCGCGCCTTTCCCCGGTAGTCGGGATCCCAGCCCTCGACGAGCGTGTCGCCGACATCGAAGAACGCGGCCCGTATGCCCACACGAATATCGTATCGACGGTGCTGGACTTCGAGCAGCTCGCGTTCATCGAGAAGTGGCGGCAGCGCGCCTCGCGCGGCGTGGTCATCGCGCTCGACGGGACGCGCGGGGACATCGTCGTCACGATGCGCGCCGGCGAGCTCGGCGAGCGGCTCGACATGCGCGGCAAGGATGCGACCGGCGCGGTCCGCAAGGCGCGTCTCGCGATCGGCGACCGCGTCACGATGGCGATCGAGTACTCGGCAAAGGACGTGTCCCCCGGCGCCGCCGCGGTCGTGACCGGCGGCCTCGTGGCGCCGGGCGCGGTCGTCGAGGGAACGGTCTCGGAGACGGGCGACATCACGGTCGTCGACTGCGGGACCGCGCTGCTCGTCAAGGGGGACACATTGCCCGCGAGCGTCGGCGACGTCGTGCGCTTCACGATCGCGGACGAAGGACGCGCCTACCTCATCCCGACGCGGTAGCTACCCGAGCTTCGCGAGCTCCTCGGCGATCTCTTCCTCGTCCGGGACTTCCTTCAGCGTGTGCACGTCGATGTAGCGGATCACCCCTTCGGCGTCGACCACGATGATCGCGCGCTCCGGACGGCCGATCTCCTCGTTGAACACGCCATAGAGACGTGACACGGCGCCGTGCGGCCAGAAGTCCGAGCAGAACGGGTAGCTGGTGATGCCGAGCTGCTCAGCCCACGCCTTGAGCGCGTACACCGAATCGCACGTGATACCCACGACCTGGGTCGTCCCCGCCTCGTACCGCTGCTGGAGCGACGCGAGGGCCGGAGCTTCGTGGTTTCAGGTGCCGCTGAAGGCGAAGGCCATGAACGCGAGCACCACCCGTTGTCCGCGCAGCGCACTGAGCGTGATCGTGCGGCCATCGTGGGCTCGCAGGGTGAAGTCGGGGGCGGCATCGCCGACCTTCAGCGTCTTGGTCTCGGTCGCGATCTTCGTGCGACCTTTGGGTCGCTTCTCGGCCACGTCCCTAAGATAGCGGCATGCAAGCGAGGGGCGCCGAGGGCCGGCGGATCACCGCGCGTCGCCGCGACTTCCTCGCGTACGCGACGGTGTGCCCGTTCTGCGGAGAGCACGTCGGTCCGCGCTTCGTGACGCGCGAGCACTCCGATGTGCCCCCGAACCCGCCGTATGCCGCGTCGGTAAAGTGCCCGCGCTGCCGCGAGCTCTACGAGGTGGTATTTACGGCGTAGCCATCAGGCGAGGAAGGGCTTTGCCCGACCGAGCCGCAGGGCCCCCGATCGCGGAGCAGGCGAAGCCAGCGCAGCGATCAGGGTTTATCAGGGAATGACGGTGACGATGAGGAAGACGCCCTCGTCTTCCATCCACGTCGTGCCGTCGATCACCGGACGCAGGTGGATCGAGTACACGCCAGGCGTCGCGGGAGCCTTCACCTGGAAGGTGAACGAGCCCGTCTGACCGGCCGCGACCGTCGCCTCGGACTGCACCGCGACGCGGCTGGCGAACGGCCAGCTCACGCCGAGCGCGGCCCAGGTCACGTCGTCCAGGTTGATCCCGAGGCGCGCTTCCTGCCCGAGGACGCCCTTCACCCACGGGCTCGAGCCGGTGTTGGTGAAGGAGATCGTGAGCGGCGTGCTGGTCTGGCCGGCGCGGAGCGTCGGATAGGCCGACTGCGAGGCCCACTTGGAGTGGTAGCTCGAGCGGCTCTCGATGACCATGAAGACGCCCGCATCCTCCATCCAGGTGACTCCTTCGATGACGGGCCGCAGCGGGAGGCGATAGGTCCCGGGGGTCGTGGGGGCACGGACGTTGAACGTGAACGTCGCGGTCTGGCCCGGCGCGACGGTGTTCTCGACCGTCGTCGCGAGCCGGTTGCCGGAGAGCCAGCCGTCGTTCATGCCGAGGCTCGCGAACGCGAGCGTGTCGCCGTTGAGACCGAGGTTGGCCTGCTTCCCGGCGACGCCCTTCTGCCAGGTCGCGGTGCCGGTGTTCTGGAACGTGACGGTGAGGGTGGTCGAGGTCCCGGGCACGAGCGTCGGCCACGCGCTCTCGGTCTGGAACGCGGCGTGGAAGCTCTGCGTCGGGGCGGGCGGCGGGACGGAGGCGCCACCGACGCCGGCGGTCGCGAAGTCCCATTCGTTCGTCTTCATGACGCCATTCACGTTGATGTCGAAACGCACGTGGTAGGTCGTGCCCGCGGCGAGCGGACGCTGCGGGACGATGACCTGGTAGTCGGACTCGAACTGCTGCGGCGCGTAGTAGATCGGGAGCCGCGAGCCGTCGGGCGCGACGACCTCGGCCGCGCGCATCGTGACGTTCTGCGCGGCGGAGTAGACCACCATGATCGGGTAGCCGACCGGGCCGGAGGTGCCGGCCGGGAGCGGGTTCGGTGACTCCTGGCCGCTCCAGCTCGTCGGGATGCCGCCCTGGCCGTTCGCGGGCGAGCGGACGAAGTCCACCGGTCGACCGCCGAAGTCGTAGACGAAGTCACCGACCGTCGAGCCCCGGCTGCCGACCGCGGAGTAGCCCCAGCCGGTCGATACCGAGTTCGGATGCATCATGCCGAGCCGGTGGTACGGCGCGTCCCAGAGCTGGTTGACGCCGGCGACGCCGCTCGATCCACCGGTCGCGACCTCGCTCACGAATGAGGTCGACCAGCCCTGCGCCGCGACGCGGTCGCGCGCCGAGTAGCCGGTGTAGTACGGGAGACCGCTCGTCTCGTAGTGGCCCATGTAGCCGTTCGCCGAGCTGTAGTTCGCGTGACTCTGCGCCGCGGTGTTCACGCGCGCGTCGGCGCCGATCGTCGGGGCGCCCACCGTATAGCGGTGATCGTTGAGGGTCTGGAGCATGTCGGCCTGCGCGGTGGCCTGGGTGGCCTCGACGTGCATCGCCGAGAGCGCGTCGGCCGAGCGAGCGTTCAGGCTCACGCTCGACAGCGAGAGCAGGGTCGCGAGCGCGCAGAGAGCGATCTTTTTCATCATCACCAAGGCAAACGAGCCTGGTGAGAGCGCCGTTATCGGAAAGTTACCGTCAGGGGCCGTTCGTACCGTGACGAAAGTTCCGGCCAGCGCCGCCCGCCCGCGGCGCCGCCGTCACGAGGTCTAGAGCTACTTCTTCTTCGCCTTCTTCTTCGCGGTCTTCTTGGCAGCCTTCTTCTTTGCGGGCATTTAGGTCACCTCCCTTCCTCTAAGAGTGATCGGCGCTTCCAGCGCTCAGAACAGCCGTCGCTGCCGTCCGGTCGAGCGACCGGCCTGGCTGGAGCGAGCGAGCCATTCCTCGAATTCGCGGCGCGGGATGCGCCAGACCCGACCGACCCGGACCGCAGGGATGCGTTCCGGATCCGCGTCGTCCACTGCGCCGAGGCGGCGCAAGATGGTCGTGGGGTGAACGCGCAGGCGCTTGGCCACCTCGTCGGGCGTGAAGAACTCAGCGTCATCCGACAAAGCGGTCACTGCACCTCCTGCTGGGACGTCTGCTACGAGCATCACCTGCGTGGGGGCACTCTACCTGCACTGTCAACCGGCGGCAAGGCCCGCCACGCCCGGCCGAGCAGCCGAAGCCCGCGCTCGAGCCGCTCCTTGTTCCGCGGTTCGTTGAGCCAACGCGACGCGCCGCTCGGATGCGGGAGCGGGATCAAGAGCGCGTCGTCGAGGACCGGGCTGCGCTTCGAACGTCCGACGACATCGCTGAGCGGCGCCTTGCCCCACAGCCGGTCGATCGCGAGCGTGCCGATGAGCACGATGATCTCCGGTCGCACGAGCGCGAGCTCCGCGTCGAGCCACGGGCCGCAGAGCGCGATCTCCGGCGGTGATGGCCGGCGATCCCCGGCTCCGCTCGCGGCTTTGCCCGGGAAGCACTTCGTGATCGCGGTGCGGTACGGCAGCTCGTCCTCGGGGATGCCCGCGCGCGCGAGCCAGCGGCGCAGCTCGGCACCCGCGCGGCCCGAGAACGGTACGCGCGTGGTGAGCTCGACGACGCCCGGCGCCTGTCCGACGATCATCACGCGATCGCGGATGGCTCCGGCGACCACGGGCGCGGCCTGCTCGAGGTAGCCCGCCGCGACGCACCTCGTGCACGCACGGATCCGCGCGTGGAGTCGCTTGAGCTTCACCGTATCGGTCGGGGACCGCTGTGGATGCAGTGTCATGGGCCTTCACACGACCTTACGAGATGTGCATATTCGGCTCGTGCGCATCAGCCGGCGTCAGCGTGACCTCGAAGGTCTTGCGTGGGCCGGCGGGTTCTTCGATGGCGAAGGGAGCACGTTCGCGAGGACTGGGGCGGCCCGCCCAGACTACCGACAGCTGAACGTCGTCGTTCCACAATCGGGTGGATTCGTCATCCCAGAAGTCCTCACACGGTTCGCGGATGCATTGCCTGGGCTGGGCGAGATCGGTGGACCGAGCAACGATCTCTTTCAGTGGCGCTCCACGGACTACATACGGGCACGGGCGACGGTGGCGACCTTGATGCCCTGGATCGGCGCCGTGAAGCGAGCGCAGGCGATGGCCGCGATCGCGCTCGTCGACGAGCAGTACAGGAGCGGCCGCTATCGGGCGCGGCCGTGGCAGCGCAGACGCCTGGCCTCGCCGATCCCGCGAGGATCCACGGCCACCGATGGTCCCACGCTCGATCGGGCCTGGGCCGCGGGATTCCTCGACGCAGAAGGATGCTTCGGACTCGTGCGAGGCGCTCCACGGGTCGGCGGCCAGCCGTGGTATCGGATCCGCGCGTCCGCGAGCCAGCACGGCGAGGTCGGCCGTCCGGCTGACGTGCTCCTCCGGCTGCACAAGATCACCGGCATCGGCCGCATAGAACGTCACGGCGAGCCCGACGACTTCAAGTGGGTCGCCGAAGGGCTGCCGGCGATGGAACGCGTGCTCGCGGTCGTCGGACCCTGGCTCGGCATCGTCAAACGCGACCAGGCCCGCGACTCGATGCTCGCGTTCAAGGCGCAAGTGCGGCTCAAGGGCGACGGAACACACTGCAAGCGGGGCCACGCGTACGACGTCATCCGCCGCCGTCGCAACGGGTCGGTCCTCCGTCGGTGCAATGCGTGCAGCCGACTTCGCGCTCGGCGCGCTCGGGCCGCATTGAGCAGACCACCACGCCCATTCAGGAACGTCGCGCGTCGCTACACTGAGTGAATCACGGGGTGTGGCGCAGCTTGGTTAGCGCGCATGCTCGGGGAGCATGAGGTCGGAGGTTCAAGTCCTCTCACCCCGACAGTCAGTAACCTAACAGGCTACTCGCCGGAAGGCGAAGCACACGCGGCTTACGCCTCCACCGCCGCGGCGACGGTCGCGGGCAGCCCGACATGGAACGTGGTCCCCTTGCCCACTTCGCTCTCCGCCCAGATCCGGCCGTTGTGCCGGTCGACGATCTCCTTCGTGATGTAGAGGCCGAGCCCCATGCCGCCGACGTCGCGGGCAAGACGATCCGGGGAGCGATAGAAGAGCCCGAAGACGCGGGCGAGCTCGGCCGGCCGGATGCCGATGCCGTGGTCGGCGATGGCGAACTCGACCTCCTGATCGCCGCTGCGCTTCACGGTGACGTCAATGGTCCCGCCTTGGGGCGAGTACTTCATCGCGTTGCCGATGAGATTGTTCAGCACCTGCTCGAGGTGGTCGCGATCGCCGCGCACGCCGAGCTTCCCGTCGGGGTCGTACTCGAGACGCAGCTCGTGCTTCGTCGCCATGAGCTGATGCCGCTTCATGACCTCGGCCACGAGCTCGGGAAGGTCCACGTCCGTGACCTGCAGCTCGAGCCGGCCCGACTCGATCCGCGACACGTCCAGGAGCTCGTCCACGAGCCGCGCGAGCTTCCCGGTCTGCCGCTGGACCACTTCGAGCTGCTCGAGCAGGGTCTCCTCCTCCTTCTTCCACTCGCTCTCGGACGGCCGCCCGGCGGCGAGACGCCGCCTGATGCGGCGGACCGCGATCTGCACGAAGCCCGACATCGCCGTGATCGGCGTCTTGAGCTCGTGCGAGGCGATCGACAGGAATTGCGACTTCAGCCTGTCGAGCTCCTGCAGCTTCTCGTAGCTCGACTGCAGCTCGCTCCGCGCGGCGTCGAGCTCCTCGACCCGCTCGCTCAGCGACTGCGTCGCCGCCGCGATCCGATCCTGCAGACCCGTGTTGAGGTCGTTGATCGTCCGGTTCGCGGCCTCGAGCTCGGCGACGCGCTCGCGCAGCTGCTGGCCGAGCCTGCGGCGCTCGAGACCCCGCGCCACGGTCGCGCGCAGCTCCTCGACGTCGGCTGGCTTGAGCATGTAGTCGTAGGCGCCCTCGCGGAGCGCCTTGACCGCGGACTCGAGCGAGGCGTAGCCGGTGAGCACGATGCCCACGGTCTCGGTGGACCTCCGCCGCGCGGCCGCCAGAACGTCCATGCCGTCGAAGTCATCGAGCCGCAGGTCCGTCAGCACGAGGTCGAAGACCTCCTGCTCGATCTGGACGAGCGCATCTTCGCCGCGTAGCGCGGTCGCGACGGCGTACCCATCCATCTCGAGGATCGCGGCCATCGTGATGGTCACGCTCTCCTCGTCGTCGACGATCAGGACCCTAGGCGGCATCGGACGGTGGACCTCCGATCGGGAGCGTCATGCTGAAGACCGTACCGCCACCCGGCCGGTTGCGGACCTGGAGCCGGCCGCCGTGGCTCTGCGCGATGCCGAGGCTCACCCAGAGCCCGAGGCCGGTGCCCTTCTCCCCCTTCGTCGAGAAGAATGGCTCGAAGATGTGCGGGAGGTACTCCTCGGCGATGCCCGGTCCGGTGTCGGCGACCTGCAGGCGCACCGCATCGGTGCGGATGAAGCCGGACGCCGCGTCGCGATGCGACTCGGTCGACACGGTGATGAGGCCGCCCTTGGCCATCGCCTCCGCCGCATTGAGGATGAGGTTGAGCACGACCTGCTTGATCTGGTCGGCCGACGCCATCACCTTGGGCAGCTCCGGGTCGAGCAGCTTCTCGATCTTCACGTTCCGCTCCCGCAGCCGCTTCGCCACCAGCGTCTCGGCCTCCTCGACGAGCGCGTTGAGGTCCGTCGGGACGAGGTCCGCGGCCGGTCGGTAGAACCCGAGCATCTGCCGGAGGATCCGGCTCATCCGCTCGGTCTCCTTCATCGCGATGTTCAGGAACTGCGCGTTCGGGTCGTCCTCGGGGATGCGCTTGACGAGGAGATAGAGCGCGTTCTGGATCGCCTCGAGCGGGTTGTTGATCTCGTGGGCGATCGAGGCCGCGAGCCGGCCGGTCGCGGCGAGCTTCTCGGAGTCGAAGAGCGCCTGCTCCAGGCGGCGGCGCTCGAGCTCGCGCAGCCGCCCGACGTCCTGCATGACCGACACCGTCGCGAGCGTCGCGCCGACGCCGTCGCGGACCTCGTTCGCGGTCACCTGCATCTCGAGCTCCTCGCCCGTGTCGGCGTCGGTGAGCCGGAGCTCGCCGGCCCGGCGCGACGCCGGGTCGAGCGAGAGCTGCGCCAGGAACGACGTGAACTTCGCGTCGTTGCGCATCGCGACCTGCGCCCGGCGGGACTGCACGAGCGGATCGCGCGGCGGCTTGAAGAGCCGTTCGGCCGCGGCGTTCATGCTGATGATCTCGTTCATGTTGTCGACGACGATGATCGGGTTCGGCACATTGCGGAGCACGAGATCGAGCCGGTCACGCTCCATCCGGATCTCCTGGTCGACGGACTGCAGGCGCTGGATGTTCGCCGAGAGCTCCTGGGTCACGTGACGCAGGTCGGTGACGTTCTTGAGCACCGACACCGTGCCCTTCGAGCCGACGCGGTAGTTCGTCGCCGGAGAGGTGATCACCTCGAAGATGAGCTCGTCGCCCTCGATCGGGTCGACGAGCGTGAGCTCACGGGTCCGCTCCGTCGCGCTCTGCAGGTTCCACGTCGAGAGCGCCGCGGTGAAGAGGAAGTTGTTCATCGAGATCGCGTGCGCCTTCCCGGCGCTGTCGTCCTTGCCGCTCTTGAACAGGAGCTCGGCGCTGTGGTTCGCGAGGACGAGCTCGTTCTGCTCGTCGGTCACCACGACCGGGTCGGCGAAGGCATTGACCATCCACCAGAGCCATTCCTTCTCGACCGCGTGGGCCTCACCACCGAGACGGAGCTCGGCGACGTCGCGCGCCTGCGCGAGGATGCTCCCGGCCTGGCTCGCGAACGGCACGAGGGCCTGAACGTCGGCGTCGGTCGCGGGCGCACCCTTGGAGAGGAGCACGACCCCGATGGGTGGCTTGCCGGACCCGCGCAGCGGCGCGACGACGAAGGATTCGAATCCCAGCTCGGTCAGGATCTCGCGCGAAGCCGGCGTGACGCGCTCGTCGGAGAGCACGTCGTCGACGCGCTGCGGGACACCGGTCGTGAGCGCGACGACGAGCGGGTCGCCGACGTTCGCGAGCGGCACGCCGAACGCCTCAGCGATCTGGTCCGCGATGCCGCGGCCGAAGCGGCCCCGGAGCACGTGCGCGCGGTCGTCCGACAGGGCGACGAGCGATCGCTCGTAACCGAAGGCGCGCGCGAGGCCGTCGAGCACCGGCACGAGCGCGGCCTCGGGGTCGGTTCCGGTCAGCAGCTCGCGCGGAAGGGACTCGATCTCCGCGAGTGCGCCGCGCTCCGTCGCTCCGGCCATCAGCCGGTCACCGCCGGGCTAGCGTCGTTCCGCTGCGCCGGCCGGTGCCGACGTGGGTGTCCCCGACGTCCCGCCGGATCCGATCGCCCCGCCGGTCCCCGGTCCCGCCGCGGGACGGGCGACCGTCGACGTGATGCCGAGAGCTTCGGCGTAGCGCAGGTACGTGTCGATCGACGCGACGACGACGCGCGCTTCCACCGTGATCAGGTCGATACCGACGAGCGACACCCGGACCCAGGCATCGATGACGATGCCTTTGTCGAGCACTCGATCGAGGACATCGATGAGGCTCGTTCCGCCGGCGGCGCGTTCAACAGGCATGTTCTTCTCCTAGCGTTTCGGAGTCGCTTGCTTCAGCGTGCGTTCGAGGTCCGCGATGCGCTGCTCGAGGCGTCTCACGTCGGTCGCCGGTGAGTCACCGGCCGACACTGCTCCCGCTTTCTCGCCCGGTGCGACGAGATTGCGATCGTACCGCCACCAGTTCAGCCCGATCTGCTCGGCCTTGTCGATCGAGCACACCAGGAGCCGGATACGGATCGTGAGCAGCTCGACGTTCGCGAGCGAGATGCTGATGTCACCCGCGACCACGAGGCCCTTGTCCAGGACCCGGTCGAGGATGTCGATGATGCTCGTCGACGGTGCCGGCGAGATCCCGCGTCCGCTCATGCTCATTGGCGGCTCACAATAGCTTTCCGATAGGACCGAGGCTGAGGTTGAGATCATCGGGATCCAGCCCGAAGGCCACCGCCATCTCGCGGACCTTCGCCTCCAGCCGCATCAGCGCCAGCCCGACCCGCTCGATCTCGTCATCCGTCAAGGTCCCTCCATCCATTCGTCTGATCGCCTGCCGCTCGAGCAGCTGCCGAAGGAATTCCACCAGGGTCAGGACGAGCTTCGCCAGCCCCTGCTCGACCCCCTCCGGATCGACGTTGACCCGCTCGGGCAGGACGGCCCGGACCCGCTCCAGCTCCTGCCGGAGCGACTCGAGCTCATCGTCCACGGTCGCCTCCCAGCTCCTCGGTGAAGCTGTACGGCGGCCACGGGCCGCTCACTACGCCGCGAACCGCTTCGATCGCGCCGACGGCGGCCGTCGCCCGCGCCTTCAGCGCGTCGGCCTCGTCCTCCCGGGCCAGTAGCGACATGGACAGCGCCACCTCGGCACTCGGGCAACTTTCGTGCCGAACGTCCGCTTGGTCGACCGCCAGCTCGGCGCGGAGCCGCGCGGCGAGGTCGTCGGCCGTCCTCCGGCGGTCCTCGGTCACGGCGTGAAGCGCTCGCTGCCGCTCGAGGAACGCCCGGCCCGTTGAAGGGGGCTCGGCCGGGGCCGGCGAAGCCGGGCCCGGCCGCACGACGGGTGACGGCGCGTCACGCCAGAGGAGAGTGATAGCGACCTCGCGCCGGTCGGCGAGCCGGTCGACCGCCGCGGCGAAGCGCTCCCGCCCCGTCTCGAGCGACCGCCGGGCGCTGTCCTCGTCGGCGAGCCACGTCCCGAAGCGGACCGGCAGGCACGGACCGGCGTCGCAGAGGACCGCGACCAGGTCGTGGTGGGCGAACGCGTCGTCGCGCGAGAGCGTCGGTTCTCCCTCCCAGCGGGTCGCCCAGAGACCGAGGTCCGCGGCGATGACCTGCTCCAGCGGCTGGCCGCGAAGCCCGGCGGCCGGCCCACCCGTCGCGCGGCGGGTGATCGCGTGCGCGAGGAGCCGGGTCACTCCGGCCGCGCGTCCTTCTCGCGTGCGTTCGACTCGCGCGCTTCCTTCTGCGCGATGGTCTCGACCGCCGTCAGGAGCACGTTGAGGCCGAGGTAGATGAGGTCCACGCCGGCGACGGAGATCGTCGCCTCGCCGGTGATCACGACGCCGCGATTCAGCAGCCGGTCGGCGAGATCGAGCACGGTGAGCTCTTCGTCGGGCAGATCCGCGAGCGGCCCGGTCACGAGCGGTCCACCGTCGAGAAGCGGTACGCCGGCCACGGACCGCTGAGCTCGAGGCCGTAGCCACGTCGCTCCCACGCCGCGCTGAACGCCGCGCCGATCGCCGCCAGGTCGGGCGCCGCGTCGCGGCCCGCGAGCACCGAGAACCGCGCGATCATGCCGCCGCTCGCGTCTTCGACGAGGGGCTCGCGGAAGAGGCGCATCGACGCGCGCTCGAAGGCATCGGCGGCCGCGCCGATCGCCGCCGCATCGCTCGCGCGGAGCTCCTGCCGCTTCGTCTCAGCGAGCCGCTTCGCCGTGAGATAGCCGCGCCCCGCGGGCGCCGCGTCGACCTCGGCGCGGAGCGCGCGGAGCGCGTCGCTGTCCGATTCGACGGCGGCGAGCGCGGTCTCCCGGTCGCGGCGGACGACGGCGATCCACTCGGCCTTGCCGCGGAGCGCGGCGAAGCGCGGGCCGATCGCGGCGGCACCCTCCCGGAGCATGCGCGCCACGCCGGCGGCATCGCGGAACACCGTCCCGAAGGACAGCGGCACGAGCGGATCGCAGGCCGCCGCGAGCGCGGCGTTCACCTCCTGATGGCGCACGGCGCGCGGCGTGAGCCACTCCATGTCGGCGAGGTGCGCGTTCAGCGGCTCCTCCGCGAACTCGCGCTCGGGCACGTCGCTCACGAACGCCGCGAGATCGCCATCGCGGACCGCCCGGACCGCTCCGTCGCCGAGCCCCCGCAGGCCGGCGGGCTCGGCGCAGCCGGTCGGTGCGATCGCGTACACGTAGACCAGGCTCACGCGGGCGGTTCGAGCTCCTCGGGAGTTTCGATGATCGCCACCCGCTCGGCCCCGGTCTCGGCGATCAGCCCGGCCATCTGCTCCTCGGCGAGCTGCTTGCGATACGCCCTGATCTCGGAGTAGCGCGCGAGCAGCGACGCCTCCTGGCCGCGGAACTCAGCCTCGTCGATCTCGCCCTCGTCGTAGCGCATGTTGAGGAGCAGCAGCTCCTCCTTCACGGCCGTGTCATCGGTCATCTCTTCCTCGGCCATCTCGATGACCTTGTTGAAGCAGTACTTGATGCCCGCCGCCGGGAGCGAATACGGGAGCGTGAGCAGCTTGCCGAGGCCGAACACGGCCTAGGCCGAGGCCGACCGCTCGAGCTGCAGCCGGATGGTCACGAAGTTGTACGGCGGCCACGGTCCGGTGTACCGGAACGAGAGCTTGCCCTCGAACTTCTTGCCGATGTCGTGGACCTTCGAATCGAAATGCTCGGCCTGGTCCCGCGCGACCAGGAACGCGGCGTTCATGATCATCTTGTCGCCGATGACCTTGTTCGACCGCGACGCGATCGCCGCGTCGCGCAGGTGGTCGTAGATCTCGCGCACGAACGAGTCGGACCGGTCCGCGAGGGCCTGCTCGACGAGGCGGCCGAGCTGCATCCGCGCGAAGTACGTCGACGACTGGGTGTTCGTCTGGATCTCCGCCTTGAGCCGGCGGATCTCCTCGTTGTCCTCCTCGATCTCGCGGAGGACCTCCTCGCGGTCCCAGTTCACCTTGAGCCCGAACTCGAGCTTGTCCTTCATCTTGCGCAGCACATCGCGGAGGTCGGTATAGGTGTCCTTCAGGAATTCGACGACGTCGCCCTCGGTCTTGAACAGCGTCCCGAAGCTCATCGGGACTGGCGTGAAGCCGTCCTCGATCATCACTTCGTTGACGTGCTCGTGGGTGAGCGCGTTCTCCCGCGTCGGGTCG
>DASWFN010000123.1:0-16338 GCA_036394215.1 Candidatus Limnocylindria bacterium | reverse complement strand
TGCCCGTCGCACATCGCCGAGAAGGTCGTGTCCGCGCACGAGACGGCGGAAGAGCCGGTGGCGGCGCACTGACGGCGATGGTCCACGTTCGCTACATGGTCGACGACGTTGCCGCCGCCATTCGCTTCTACACGACGCACCTCGGCTTCACCCTGGGGACCGATCAGTCCCCCGCGTTCGCGGACGTGCAGCGCGGCGAGCTGCGGCTGCTGCTTTCCGGGCCGCAGAGCTCGGCGGGCCGTCCGATGCCCGACGGTCGCACGCCCGGGCCGGGCGGGTGGAACCGCATCCATCTCATCGTCGACGACATCGCGGTGGAGGTCGCGCGGCTGCGCACGGCCGGCGTGCCGTTCCGAAACGACATCATCAAGGGTCCCGGCGGGTCCCAGATCCTCCTGGAAGACCCCGCGGGAAACCCGATCGAGCTCTTCCAGCCCCGCGGCTAGGGCGTGTCGGCGACCATCCGCGTGAAGATGTAGCTCAGGATCCACTCGAGGAGCAGCGTCGCGCGGTTGCGCACCCCGAGCAGCTGCATGAGGTAGTTCGCGCGCCACACGGTCCAGGCCGGCAGGCCGCCGAGCACGACGTGGCCGTAGCGCGCGAGCTCCGCGCCGGCGCTCGTGCGGCCGAGCGCAATGAGATCGCCCTTGCGCTTGTAGACGTACGGCTCGAGCGCCTCGCCGCGCAGCAGGTGCGCGACGTTGCGCGCGACGGCCGGCGCCTGCAGGACCGCCACCTGCGCGAGCTGCGGCAGCGGCCTGCCCTCGTACTCGAAGTACGCGGCATCGCCGAACGAGAGGAGGTCGTCGCGGCCGGAGGCCCGGAAGGTCCGGTCGACGACGAGCCGCTTGTCCTTCGCGAGCGGCACGCCGGCGAGCGACGCGACGAGCGGGTGGGTGCGGACGCCGCCGGCCCAGACGATGGTGTGGCCCCGGAACTCCGCGCCGTCCTTCGTCCGCACCAGCCCTTCCTGGATCTCCGACACCATCGCGCCGAGCACCACCGTCACCCGCTGCTGCTGGAGGCTCTTCATCGCGATCCGCGCGAGGCGCTCGTCCATCGCGGCGAGGATCCGCTTGCCGGCATCCACCAGGACGATCGAGACCTGGTTCGTGAGGTCGAGCTCGGGATAGATCGGCCGCAGCGAACGGTCGGTCAGGTCGCGGAGCGACGCGGCGAGCTCCACGCCGACCGGTCCCGCTCCGACGATGACGAACGTAAGGAGATCCTTGCGCCGCTCGGGGTCCGGCTCGCGGCTCGCGCGCTCGATGCTGCGGAGCACGCGTTTGCGGACGGCGAGGCCCTCGCTCAGGAACTTCATCTGCAGTGCGTGCTGCATCACTCCGGGGATGCCGAAATCGTTCGTGACGCTCCCCGGGACGAGGACGAGGTGGTCGTACGGAAAGTCACCGTCGGCCGTATGCACCGACCGGCGCTCGGCGTCGACGGACTCGACCTCGGTCTCGACGAACCGCTGGCGGGCATGCGCGACCGGCCGGCGCAGCGGGTACGCGACCGCGTGGGGCGGCAGCTCTCCCGTCGCGACCTGATAGAGGAGCGGCGTGAACAGGTGATAGTTCCGGCGGTCGATGAGCGTGAGCTCCACTTCGCCCGGCCGGAGGATCCGCTCGAGGCGCCGAACGAGGTGCAGGCCCGCGAAGCCCCCACCGACGATCACGACCTTCTTGGCCATCAGTTCGGCCTCCCCGCGGACTCGAGGCGCGTGAGCTCCTGCAGGTACGCCTGGGTGATCGGGTCGTCCGAATCGATCTCGTTCGCGAGCACGAGCCGCTCGCGCGCCGCGCCGAGGTTGCCCGCCTTCAGCTGCGCGAACCCCGCATCCGCGAGGTAGCCCGCATCCCCCGGCCGGAGCTTCGCCGCCGTGTCGAGCTTCTCGGTCGCTTCGGCCGTCCGCTCGGCCATGAGCAGCGCGACGCCGAGCTCGTGGAGCGCGTCGGGCTGGTCCGGCCAGAGCTCGAGGGCCCGGCGGAACGACCGCTCCGCGGCCGGCGCGTCGCCGGTCCGCCGGGCGATGAGCCCGCGGGCGAAGTGCGCCTCCCACAGCGCCGGCTCCGTCGCGATGACCCGCTCGATCTCGGCGCGCGCCGCCGGCAGCGACCCGTCCGATCCGCCGACGGCCGCACGGCCCGCGCGCTCGAGCACCTCTTCGAGGTCGTGGCGTCGCAGCCCGAGGAGGAGGCGGCGCGCGTTCGCGGCGGTCTCGCCGCGGTCCTCGGCGGCCAGCAGCGCGTCGAGCTCGCTGGCCGCCGCGTCGCCGTCGCCCGACGCGACGAGCGCGCGCGCGAGGCCGAGGCGCGCATCGGCGGGCGCGCCCAGCGCGATCGCCTCGCGGTACCCGGCGATCGCGGCGGGAAGATCGCCGCGCGCGTGCCGCACCTGGGCGAGCCGCGCGACGATCGGGCCGTCGCGAGGACCGGCGCCGGCCGCACGCTCGAACGCCGCGATCGCCTCGTCGAGGTCGCCGCGCTGGACCGCGAGCACGCCGATGACGTCCTGCGCGTGCGGGTATTCGGGGCTCTCCGGCTTGATCCGCCGCAGCCGCGAGCGCGCCGACGACTCGGCGTCCGCGTCCACGTAGAGCTCGGCGAGCCGGATGCTGTCCGCGTCGCTCAGCGGATGGAGTGCGTCGGCGTGCTCGAGCGCGACGACCGCGCCGCTCGCGTTGCCGGTGAGGCGTCGCAGCTCGCCGAGCAGGTAATGGCCGCGCCACGAGCGGGGCGCCATCTCGGTCAGGGTCTCGAGCGGCTCGACGAACCGCTCCTCGTCGCCCTGCTCGAGCGACTCGGCCGCGAGCACGAGCAGCCGCTCCTCCGCGGTGGCGGCGCTCGGGTCGACACGCAACGCATCGAGATAGCGCGCGGCCGCTCGCGAGCGGGCCTCCCCTGCGCCGCGTGGGTCGCTCGCGGCGAGCAGGGTCGCGTTCACCTCTTCGTCCATCGCCTCGAGGACCGCCGCGTAGGCCGCGTCGGCCACCGGGCGTGCGTCCGCCGGCGCGGCGGCGCCGAGCGTTCGCGCGAGCCACGAGCCGAGCGCGGATTCGGCACCGGCGAGCGCGCCCTCCGGGATCGGATAGGTCAGCGTGCCCACGGTGCTCCTCGCCGCGACGTCGACGAGCGTCGCCTCGAGCGCGCGGTCCTCACCCTCGACGCGCAGCAGCCCGATGAGCGCGTGGGTCGTCGCGAGCGACGCGCCGTACTGCGCGGCGAGCCCCGCGTCGGGCGTCGAGCCGAACACGAGGTAGCCGGCATCCCTCTTGTCCTCGGGCATCGCGACGAGGAAGACCGGCTTGAGGTCGAGATCGGGATGGTCCGCGAAGCGATCCACCAGCCGTCGCGCGATCTGACGGCCCCAGGCACCGGCCCGCGGGTCGCTCGATCGCGCGCCGAACGGTACGACGGCGACGGAGCGCCGGCTCCTGTTCAATCGCTCGGCTTCGCCGAGGCGATGAGCTCAGGGCTGGTGGACTCGCTCCTCGCGGCGAAGCCGCTCGTCGCTCGCCTCATCTCGATCTACTTCCAGGCGATCCGGGCGTACTTGCGTTTCCCGTACTGGATGACCGGCGAGCCCGTGGCGGGGATCTCGGTCGTGAGCTCGGCCACGGTGCTGTCGATCTTCACGCCACGCTGCTCGACCAGGCGGCGGGCCTCGCCCTTGCTCTTCACGAGCGCCCCGCGCACGAGCAGGTCGACGACGTTGACCGTCGCCCCTCCGTCCTTCGCGACCGACACCTCCGGGATGTCGGCGGGAAGCTCACCTTCGCGGAACTGCTTGCCGAACGCCGCGGCGGCCTCGTCGGCCGCGGCGGCGGAGTGCATCTCGGTCACGATCTGGCGCGCGAGCCGCTCCTTCGCTTCGCGCGGATGCAGATCGCCGCGCCCAAGTCCGTCGAGGATCGCGCGCACGTCGGCCATCGGCATCTCGGTCGCCCACTCGAAGTAGTGCGGCATGAGGTCGTCCTTGAGCGACATGACCTTGCCGAACATGTCCTTCGGCGGGTCGGTGAACCAGATCGCGGTCGCGGGCTTCGACTTGCTCATCTTCTCGCCATCGAGGCCCTCGAGGAGGTGGTGCACGTAGATGTTCTGGGACGGCTGCCCCATCATCGCCTGAAGCTCCCGACCCGCGAGCAGGTTGAACAGCTGGTCCGTGCCCCCGGCCTCGACGTCGGCCTCGATCGCGACCGAGTCGTACGCCTGGAGGAGCGGGTAGAGGAGGTCCTTGATCGGGATCGGCGTCCCCGCCGTCTGGCGCTTGCGGAATTCCTCGCGCGCCAGCATCTGCTGCACGGTGAATCGCGAGGACAGCTCGATCACATCGCGCAGCCCGAACGTTCCGAACCACTCGCTCTGCAGGACGACGCGCGAATGCTCCTTCGGCACGACCAGGTGGAACTGATCGATGTAGGTACGCGCGTTGACCATGACGTCGTCGTGCGAGCGCATCGGCCGGCTCTCGTCCTTGTCGGTCGGGTCACCGATCTGGGTGGTCCAGTCGCCGACGATGAGGACGATGTCGTGGCCCCATTCCGCGAGCTTGCGAAGCTTCCGAAGTCCCACCGAGTGGCCGATGTGGAGGTTCGGGTGCGTCGGGTCGAACCCCTGCTTGATGACGAGCCGGCGCTCACCCGACGCGAGCAGCTTTCTTAGGTCTTCCTTAACGATGACCTCGGACATGCCGCGCGTCAGGAACTCGTCGAGCTCACGCTCGGTCGGTCGTGTGGGCATCGGCTCAGTCTAGAATCGAGTCATTCCGCGCTCGACGACACGCGATCACGCGTTCCGCCGCGGGCCGTATCGGGATAGCAAGCCCACGAGGAAGGGGCGTCCCAAGCTCACGGTCCTGTCGCCGGTCCTGATCGCTCTACTGATCACCTTCGTCGGTCTGCCGGTCGTCGGCGGACTGGCGGCGTTCGCCTTCTTCTCACACGACCTTCCGTCCGCGCAGGACATCGGCAAGGCGCCGCTCGCCCAGTCCACCCGGGTCTACGACCGCGACGGCAAAGAGCTCCTCTACCAGTTCGAGGAGGAACGGCGCGAGCTGGTGAAATATGCGGATATCCCGAAGGTCCTCGTCGACGCGACGATCGCGTCGGAGGATCACAGCTTCTTCACCAACCCGGGCGTCGATGTGTTCGGGATCATCCGCGCCGCCGGATCCGACATCCTGAAGCGCGATACCGGGGGCGGCGGTGCCTCGACCATCACGCAGCAGCTCGTGAAGCTGCGCCTCGTCGGGAACGAGAACACCATCAGCCGCAAGATCCGCGAGGCCATCCTCGCGGTCGAGGTGACGCGCACCTACTCGAAGGAGCAGATCCTCGAGCTGTACTTCAACCAGATCTACTACGGGAACCAGGCCTACGGCATCAAGGCGGCCGCGGCCTCGTACTTCGGCAAGAGCGACCTCAAGACCCTCACCCTCCCGGAGGCCGCGCTGCTCGCCGGGCTGCCGCAGCTGCCGTCGATCCTCGACCCGTCCAAGGCCGAGAACACGACGCGCGCGACCGAACGCCGCGCGTACGTCCTAGACCAGATGCAGAGCCTCGGGATGATCACCCAGACCGAGGAGGACGCCGCGAACGCGACGCCGATCAAGACGGTCGGCGTGACCGTCGCGAAGATCGAGGCGCCGCACTTCGTGTTCCAGGTCCGCAACCAGCTCACGGCGATCCTCGGCGGTGACGAAGGCGCCGTCACGCGCGGCGGCTTCAAGGTGATCACATCGCTCGACTGGCGGCTGCAGCAGGCGGCCCAGAGCCACGTCACGGACCAGGTGAACAAGCTGAAGGACGGCAGCAACGTGAACAACGCCGCCCTCGTGTCGCTGGACACGCGCTCGGGCGAGGTGCTCGCCTACATCGGCTCGGTCGACTACAACAACCGCGCCGACCCGAAGATCCAGGGCCAGTTCGACGTCGCCGGCATCGGCGTGCGCCAGCCCGGATCCTCGTTCAAGGTCTACAACTACCTCACCGCGCTGAAGAAGGGTGCGACCGCGGCCACGGTCGTCGTGGACGCGCGCACCGACTTCACCGGCAAGGCCGGCCCGGGGATCGTCAGCGGCCCCGGCGTCCACAGCCAGTGCGGCTACTGCCCGGAGAACGCCGACCTCCAGTACCACGGGCCGGTGACGATGCGGCAGGCGATCCGCGAATCGCGGAACGTGCCCGCGATCAAGTTCCTCCAGCAGTACTCGACCATCGAGGACACCATCGCGACGGCCCACGAGCTCGGGATCACGACGCCGATCGACCCCTCGAAGGTCGGGCTCTCGCTCACGCTCGGCGCCGCGGAGGTCAAGCTCATCGACATGGCGAGCGCGTACGGCGTGCTCGCGAACCTCGGCGTGCGCGTCGACCCGACGTTCATCCTCCGGGTGGAGGACTCGAAGGGCAAGGTCGTCTGGGAGCACAAGGACTACCCGCAGAAGCGCGTGCTCGACGAGAACCTCGCGTACGTGATGGTCGACATCCTGAAGGACACGACCCAGCCCGACCGCGACTTCATCTTCGGCGGCTTCACCAACATCGGGCGGCCCGCCGGCCTGAAGACCGGCACCACAGACAATCTGAAGGACGTGTACTCCGTCGGCTTCACTCCGACGCTCGTCACGGGCGTGTGGATGGGCAACAGCAATGGCGACCCAATGGAGGGCATCTCGTCGGCCATCGGTCCAGGGCTGCTGTGGCGTGACTACATGAGGGAGATCTTCGCCGACTTCCCGGCGAGCGACTGGAAGCGGCCGGTGAACATCGTCGAGGCGAACGTCGTCACCGCGCCCGGCGCGTTCGGCGGATACGGCTCGGGACTCCTCCCGTCGGGGCTCACGCCGTTCTCGACGAAGGAGATCTTCGTCAAGGGCACCGAGCCGCGGAAGGTCGACGACTGGTTCACCGCCGGCTGCGCGACGAGCGGCACGCAGAAGGTCGCGATGCAGATCAAAGAGGTCGGCCCGGCGTCGTGGAAGCCGTACACCGATCAGTGGATCACCGAGGCGATCGCGGGCCAACGCGGGTACGGCCGCTACACCTGGAACCTCCTGCCCGCGAGCGGCTCGTGCCCGAGCCCCAGCCCGTCGGCGTCACCCGGCCCGCCGTCGGCGAGCCCGCCGCGGCCGAGCGGCAGCGGTGCTCCCACGCCCACGCCCACGCTGCCACCGATCTTCACCCTGCCCCCGATCCTGACCCCGACACCACGCCCGACGCCGTAGTGCCCGGCGTTGCGGCGATCGCGCTCATCCGCGACGACCGCGGCCGCGTGCTCCTGGTGAGGCAGCGCGGCGGACCATTCGCCGGTGCCTGGCTCCTCCCCGGCGGCCGCGCCGGTGACGACGAGAGCTCGATCCACGCGCTCGTCCGCGAGGTCCGCGAGGAGACCGGACTGACGATGACCGACGCCACCTACGTGACCGGGTACCGCACGAGCGGCGACGGCTACGCCCTCACCGTCCTCCTGTACCGCGGACCGGCGACCGGGACGCTCGTGGCCGAGGCCGGGAGCGACGCCCGGTGGTTCGCGGTCGAGGCGATCCCCGATCCGCACCCGGCGCTGCGCCGCCAGCTGCTCGACGCCGGCGTCGGGCACGACGATCGCGCCGCGATCGAAGCCGCGCTCGCCGCCGCGGACGTCGAGATGGAGCGCCTGGACTAGTACGCTCGCGGCGTGAACGCCATCGAGCTGCGCGACATCCGCCGCGTCTTCAACATCAAGACCGGCACGATCCGCCGCCACGACAAGCAGGTCGTCGCGGTCGACGGGCTGTCCCTCGACGTGCGCGAGGGCGAGCTCTTCGGTCTCCTCGGACCGAACGGCGCGGGCAAGACGACGACGATCAAGATCCTCACGACACTGCTCATCCCGACCGCAGGCTCGGCGACCATCCACGGCCGCGACGTCGTGCGCGACGCCGGAACGGTGCGGCGCGAGATCGGCTTCGTCTTCGGCGGCGAGCGCGGCCTGTACTACCGCCTCTCCGGCCGCAACAACCTCCGCTACTTCGCCGAGCTGTACGCCGTTCCGCCGCGGGAGATCGGCCGCCGGGTCGACGAGCTCCTCGACCTCGTTGGGCTCACGGACCGGGCGGAGGAGAGCGTCGAGGGGTATTCGCGCGGGATGAAGCAGCGGCTGCACCTCGCGCGGACGCTCATCCATCGGCCGAAGGTGCTGTTCCTGGACGAGCCGACCATCGGCCTCGACCCGGTCGGTGCGCGCGACGTCAGACGCATCGTCGCGGACCTCCACGACCGCGGCACGACGATCGTCCTCACGACCCACTACCTCTTCGAGGCCGACGCGATGTGTCAGCGGATCGGCGTCATCGACAAGGGCCGCCTCGTCGCCCTCGGGACGCCGGCCGAGCTGAAGGCCGGCGCGAGCGACGTCAGCGTCGTCGAGGTGGAGGTGTTCGGTGTCGGCGCCGACGTCGTCGACGGCGTGCGTGCGCTCGAGTTCGTCGACTCGGTCGTCGTCGAGCAGCGCGAGCTCCGCCAGCTGCTGCGGGTCCAGACGACGCTCGGCGATCGGGCGGTCGCGCCGCTGCTCGCCGCGATGGGGGGAACGCAGGTCGGGCGCGTCGCCGTGCGCGAGGCGACGCTCGAGGACGCGTACGTGAAGCTCGTCGGGCGGGTCGAGTGACGCGCGCGCTCCGCGTCGCCTGGGCCGCCGCGGACGTCCAGTTCCGCGAGGTGGCGGTGAACAACTTCCTCTTGTTCGGGGCGCTCGTGCAGCCCTTCTTCATCGGCGTGACCACGATGTTCATGCTCCGGCACCGCCCGGACTTCGACCCGATGTACGTCGTCGTCGGCGCGGCGCTCTCGGGGCTCTGGTCGACCCTGCTCTTCTCCGGCAGCGCGGCGATCACGCACGAGCGCTGGATGGGCACGCTCGAGCTGCTCGTCGCCGCGCCGACGTCGCTGGTCCTCATCTTCGGCGGCAAGCTCGTCGGGACGATGGCCTTCGCGCTCGTGTCGCTGGTGCTCTCGTACGCCGTCGGCGCGTGGCTGTTCGGCTACTCGCTGACGATCGCCGACCCCGCCGGCTTCGCCATCTCCCTGCTGTTCGCGCTCGTCGGCCTGTGGGTCATGGGCATGCTCTTCGCGCCGCTCGCCATCTACTGGCGCCCGGTCGGACAGTTCCTCAACGTCCTCGAATACCCGATCTTCTCGCTCTCCGGATTCCTCTTCCCGATCCTGCTGTTGCCCGGCTGGATGACGCCGATCAGCGACGTCCTCCCGCCGTACTGGGCCGCCGTCGCGATGCACGGCGCCGCGCGCGGCGATCTCGACCTCGCCGGACAGGCGCGGGCCTGGACCAACATCGTCGCCCTGAGCGCGGCTCTCCTCGTGCTCTCGCTCGTGATGTTCCGCGCGGTCGTGGTGCGCGCCCGCCGCGCGGGCACGCTGGCGCTCACGTGATCCGACTCTTCTCCGTGACGGCGTGGTACACGTTCCTCGGGCTGTACCACTGGATGCGGCCGCTGCCGTACCTCGTGAACCGCTTCCTCTTCCCGCTCGTGCAGCTGGCGTTCTTCGCGCTCCTCGGGATGTACGGCGGCAGCCAGCCGATGTCGTTCTACCTGGTGGGCAACAGCATCGGCGTCGCGGCGTCGGTGATCTTCGGCGTGGCCGGGGCCATCGGGGACGAGCGTCGCCTCGGGACCCTCTCGTACATCCTCGCGACGCCGGCGCCGCGCGTGCCCGTCTTCTTCGGCCGCGCCGCGCTCCATCTCGTCGACGGCGTCATCAACATGGCGGTCGCGTTCGCCTTCGCGATGCTCGTGTTCGGGCTGCGGATCGACCTGGCGGGGCTCGCCGGGCTGTTCGCGGCGATGCTCGTCGGGACGATCGCCGTCTGCGGCGTCGGCCTGCTGCTCGGCTCGGTGGCGCTGGTCCTGCTCGACGCGGTGATCCTCGCGAACTGGGCGATGTTCATCCTGCTGATGCTCACCGGGATGAACATCCCGCTGAACGAGCTGCCGGGGTTCGCCGCGGCCATCGCCGAGGTGCTGCCGCTCACGCGCAGCATCGCGGCGGCGCGTCTCTATGCCGCCGGCGCGCCGATCGACGCGGGCCTCGGGCTGCTCGCGGGCGACCTCGCGCTTGGCGCGATCTACGCGATCGCGGGCTACGCGGTCTTCACCTGGCTCGAGACCCAGGCGCGCCGCCAGGGCCGCCTCGAGGGCGTCTAGAGCCGGACGATCGTCGCGCCCTCACCGCCCTCGTTCGCGGCGGCGGGCGTCTGCTCCCGCACGAGGGGATGCGACGAGAGCGCCTCGCGCACCGCGTTCCGCAGCGCGCCGGTGCCCTTACCGTGCACGACGCGAACGCGGTCGTAGCCGGCGACGGCGGCGTTGTTGAGATAGCGGTCGAGCTCCGCGAGGGCCTCCTCGGCGCGGGCGCCGCGCAGGTCGAGCTGCAGCGGCACATTCGTCGCGGCACCCTGCACGGCAGGCCGCAGCGAGCGGATCGGCGCATCCTGCCGCGGCGCGGGGCGCAGCTGGTCGCGGGGCACGCGGAGCCGGAGCGGCCCCGAGGCGACCTCCGCGATGCCCTTGTCGTCGATCGACACGAGCGTGCCCGGCTCGGTGACGCCCTCGACGAGCACCGGTGATCCGATCTCGACGTCATGCAGCACCGCCGGGCGCGGCGGCGGAGTGGCCGCGTCGCGCGCGCGCTCGGCCTCGTGGAGCGCCATGCGCGCGTCGTCGACGAGGTTGCGCTTCGCGGCCTCGTCGCGCGCGGTCTCGGCCTGCCGCAGCGCGCGGCGGGCCTGGAGGATGAGCTCGTCGGCCTCGGTGCGGGCGCGCTTCAGCGCCTCGCGGCCCTGCTCGCGGGCCTGCTCGGCCTCCCGCTCGGCCTGGCCCATGACCGTGCGCGCGTCGGCCTCGGCGACGCGGGCCTCCTCGAGCGACGATGCGAGCTCGGTGCGCTGCCGCTCGGCCTCGCGCAGCGTTCGCTCGAGCGAGCGATGGAGGTCCGAGAGGTGCGTCTCGGCCTTCGCGAGGACGTCCTGGTCGAGCCCCAGCCGCGACGCGATCGCGAACGCGTTCGACGCGCCGGGGAGACCAACGTGCACGCGGTACGTGGGCCGCAGCGTCTCGGCGTCGAACTCCACGCTCGCGTTCGTCACGCCCGGCGTGTTCAGCGCGAACGCCTTCAGCTCCGGATAGTGCGTCGATGCCGCGACGAGGATCCCGCGCGCGAGGAGCGTCTCGAGGACCGCCATCGCGAGCGCCGCCCCCTCATCGGGATCGGTACCCGCGCCGACCTCGTCGAGCAGGGCGAGGTCGCCCGCCTGGGCGTCGGCGAGGGTCGCGACGACGTTGCGCAGATGCGACGAGAAGGTCGAGAGCGACTGCGCGATCGACTGCTCGTCACCGATGTCGGCGAAGATCCGCCGCACGACCGGCACGCTGCTCCCCCGCTCCGCGGGGAGCTGCAGCCCCGCGGCGGCCATGAGCGCGAGCAGCCCGATCGTCTTCAGCGTGACCGTCTTGCCACCGGTGTTCGGCCCGGTGATGACGAGGACCCGGAAGTCGGTGCCGAGGCGCACGTCGATCGGCACGACCGGCGTGCCGCGGTCGATGAGCAGCGGATGGCGGGCGTCGATGAGATCGAGCCGGCCCTGGTCGTTCAGCGCCGGCCGCTCGCTCGACCAGGCCTCCGCGAGCTGGGCCTTCGCGAGGATGACGTCGAGCACGGAGAGCGCCTCGAGCGTCGCATGGAGATCCTCGCTCGCCCGTTCGACCGAGCGCGACAGGCCGTCGAGGATCCGCTGGACCTCCTGCTGCTCGGCGAGCTCGGCCTCGCGCACACGGTTGTTCGCCTCGAGCACCTCGAGCGGCTCGATGAACACCGTCGCGCCGCTCGCGGACTGGTCGTGGACGATGCCCTTCACCGCGCCGCGGTACTCGGACTTCACCGGGATGACGTACCGGCCGCCGCGCTGGGTGACGATCGGGTCCTGGAGGTACCGCGCGAGATCCGAGCGCAGGAGCCCGTCGATCCGCCGCTGCAGGGCGGCCTGCGACGCACGGAGCTCGGATCGCGCGGTCGCGAGCGCCGCGCTCGCGCGGTCGAGCACCTCCCCGCTCCCGCCGATCGCGTGCTCGATCGCAGCGGCGAGCTCCGCCGGGGGCCGCGCGAACCGCGCGCGGGCCGCGAGCGGCGGATGGTCGTGGATCTCCTCGAACAGCGACCGCGCCGACTGCACCGTCGCGGCGACCGCGATGAGCTGCTCGGGTTCGAGGACCCCGCCGAGGTCCGCGCGGCGCAGCGCGTCGCGGATGTCCTGCGCGCCCCGCAGCCCCGCCGACGGCTTCGCGCGCTGGAGCGCCTTGGCCGCCGCGGTCTCATCCTGCAGCCGCTCGGCCTGCGAGAGCTCCGACTCCGGCACGAGCGCGAGGGCGCGTTCGCGGCCGGGCGCGAACGAGGTGCGCTCGGCGAGGAGCTCGCGGACCCTCGTGAACTCGAGCGTCCCGAGCGTCTTCTCGGTCGTCATCGCCGCGACACCCCCGGCGAGCCGGTGATCCAGTAGCGCCACGGCTCGTCGAATGTCGCGCCGGCCGAAAGACCGATGCGCGGCCCGCGCGACACGGCGCGCGACGACACTGCCGGTGCGTCGCGGATCGTGAGCTCGCTCCGCACGAGGTCCAGGTTCGTCTGCGCGGTCGTGATCCCCATCGCGAGGCAGAGTAGGCCCGGCCCGGCGAGCCGCCGGGGATCCTCGACGACGCCCTCGAGCGGCTCGGCGCCGCGCAGCAGCACCGCACCCGCGATGGCTCTGCCCTCGGCGACCACGTTCATGCATGGGTAGATGCCGTGCGATGTGTAAACGTAGCTGAAGCCGCCGGGCCCGAACATCGGCACGGTGCGCGGCGTCACGCCGCGGAACGCATGCGACGCCGGATCGCGCTCGCCGAGATACGCCTCGGCCTCGACGATCCGCACGGCGCGGCGGCCCCGCGGCCCATCGAAGACGAGGATCTTGCCGAGGAGGTCGCGGGCCACGGCGCGCGTCGGCCGGTCGTAGAACCCGCGCGGCAGGCGCGGGCCGAGGCGCGTCAGCCCCGGATGACCCCGCTGAGCCGGTGCAGCACACGACCCTCGATCCGCTTGATGACCCGCTCGACCTCCGTATCGGTGAGCGTGCCGCTCGGCGATCGCAGCACGAGGCGCACGGCGAACGACTTCTTGCCCCCGCCGAGCTGCGGGCCGCGGTAGACGTCGAGGAGCGTGAGCGACTCCAGCAGATCCTTCGCGGCGCCGCGGATCTCGGCCTCGAGCGCGCCGTACGGCACCTGCTCGTCCACGACGAAGGCGATATCGCGGAGCGCCGCGGGATAGCGCGGCGGGATGGCCGCGCTCGCCGGACGGACCGACTCCAGCAGCGCCGCGAGGTCGAGCTCCGCGACGAACGTCGCCGCGGGCAGGCCCCACTGCTCGGCGATCCGGGGATCGAGCTGCCCGGCGACGACCGCCGTGCGCTCGCCGTCGACGAGGCGCCACGACCGGCCGGGATGCAGCCCCGGCGCGCCCGTCTCGATCGTGCCGCGCCCCGACCGGGTCGCCTGCTGGAGGCCGTCGACCAGGCCCTTGAGGTCGTGGATGTCCCAGTCGCGTGCCGCGGTCAGCCACGTCTGCTGCTCGGCCTGTCCGGCGATGAGGATCCCGATCGTCCACCGCTCGTCGGGAAGGTCGGCCGCGCGCGGCAGGTACACCGGCGCGATCTCGAAGATCGCGACGCCGTCGCGATGCTTCAGGTTGCGCGATGCCGTGTCGAGCAGGCTCGCCCGCAGCGTCGGGCGCGCGGCCGACTGCGCCGCGGACGTCGGGTTCTGCAGCGTGATGGGCTCGACCGCGATCGGCACGCCGTCGTGGGTGAGGCGCACGAGCCAGCCGGGATCGACGAGCGAGTAGGAGATCGTCTCCTGCAGACCGAAGCCGATGAGCCGGTCGCGGACCTCCTCGCGAAGCTCTTCGAGGGGGTGGCGCTCGTGCAGCGGCAGCCGGCCGTCGGGGACCCGCACCGGGATGCGGTCGTAGCCGACGATGCGCGCGACCTCCTCGACCACGTCCTCGGGGATGCCGATGTCCGTCCGGACCGGCGGCGGGGTCACGACGAGCGCGTCGCCCGACTCGGCGTACTGGAAGCCGAGCCGCGCGAGCGCGTCGAGCGACTCATCGCGCGGGAACTCCACGCCGAGGATGCGCCGGATGTCGCTGAACTTGAGCTTGATGTTGGGGCGCGGCCACGGCTTCGGGTACACGTCGGTCGCGCCGACGAACGTCGCGCCGGCGTGCTCCACGAGCAGCTGGACGGCGCGCGCGAGCGCGAGCGGGACGAGCTCCGGGCTGAGGTTCAGCCGGAACCGCGCGCTCGCGGCGCTCTGCTGCGAGAGGCCGAGCTTCTGCGCGGTGCGATCGATCCCGCGCGGCTCGAAGTTCGCGGCCTCGAGCGCGATCCGCGTCGTGTCCGGCCGGATCTCGGAATCGGCGCCGCCGAGGATGCCGGCGATGCCCAGGGACCGCTCCGCGTCCGCGATGACGAGCACGTCCGGCGACAAGAGCCGGTCGACGCCGTCGAGGGTGCGCATCGACTCACCGGGGTGCGCGCGGCGCGCGACGAGCTCCTTCCCCTTCAGGCGGTCGGCGTCGTACGCGTGCAGCGGCTGCCCGAGCTCGAGCATGACGTAGTTCGTGACGTCGACGGCATTGTCGATGGGGCGCATGCCGGCGGCGATGAGCCGCTCCTGCATCCATTTCGGCGACGGGCCGATCTTCACGTTCTCGAGATAGGCCGCGCCGAAGCGCCGGCAGCCGGACGGATCCTCGATGTGGACCGCGAGCTTCTTCGCGTCGAGGTCGAGCTTCAGCTTCGCGACCTTCGGATCGTGCAGCGCGACGCGCTGCACGGCGGCGAGCTCCCGCGCGATGCCGATGACGCCCATGCAGTCAGGGCGGTTCGGTTGCAGCTCGAGGACGAGCACCGGATCGCCGAGCGCGTCCGCGAGCGGCTGACCGACGGCGAGCGTCTTGTCGAGGATGAGGATGCCCTCGTGGTCCTCGCCGAGGCCCAGCTCCTTGGCGGAGCAGACCATCCCCTCGCTCATGATCCCGCGCATCTTCTTCGGCTCGAGGGTCAGCCAGCCGTTGCCGTGGCCCTCACGGAGCTTCGCCCCGACCTCCGCGTAGGGCACGACGTCGCCCGTCGAGAGGTTCGTCGCGCCGGTCACGACGGTCTTGATCCGGCCCTCGCCGTACTCGACGGTCGCGAGCTGGAGCTTGTCGGCATCGGGATGCTTCTCGAGCTTCGCGATCCGCCCGACCCACACGTGGTCCCAGCCGCCGCCCGGCCGCTCGATGCGATCGACCTCGGTCCCGCTCATGTGCAGCTGCCGCGCGATCTCCGCGACGGATCCCTGCGCCGCGACGTACTCCTTGAGCCACGAGACCGGAACCCGGATCGTCGGCATTACACCGACTCCAGGTAGCGCAGGTCGTTCTCGTGGAACAAGCGGATGTCGGGCGTGCCGGTGAGGAGCATCGCCAGCCGCTCGACGCCGCCGCCGAACGCGAAGCCCTGGACCGCGGCCGGGTCGTAGCCGACGCGGCGGAGCGCGTCGGGGTGGACCATGCCGCAGCCGGCGGCCTCGATCCAGCCGGAGCCGGAGCAGGTGGCGCAGCGCCCGTCGTTCGTCACGCCGGTGCCGTCGCAGACGAAACAGTCGAACGCGATCTCCGCCGACGGCTCGGTGAACGGGAAGTAGTCCGGACGGAAGCGGACCTTGCGGTCGCCGCCGAACAGCTGCCGCGCGAAGCTGTAGAGCACGCCCTTGAGATCGGCCATGGACATCGTCTCGTCGATCGCGAGGCCCTCGTACTGGAAGAACACGCTCTCGTGCGTCGCGTCGGTCGCCTCGAACCGGTAGCAGCGCCCGGGCACGACCACGCGCACCGGCGGCTGCCGCTGCTCCATCGTGCGGATCTGCATCGGCGAGGTGTGCGTGCGGAAGAGCATCGGCCCCATGTCGCTACCGCCGCCCTCACCGCGCGCCGACCCGCCTCCGGTCGCCGTCCGCGTGCGGGCCATGGCGTTCTGCTGCTCGTCCGACACCCAGAGCGTGTTGAACTTGTCGCGCGCCGGGTGGCCCGCCGGGATGTTGAGGGCCTCGAAGTTGTAGTAGTCCCACTCGATCTCGGGCCCCTCGACGGACTCGAAGCCCATGCTCAGGAAGATGCGCGAGATCTCGCGGATCGTGCGCGAGATCGGGTGCATCCGGCCGAGCCGGATCGGGCGGCCGGGCAGCGTGAGGTCGACC
>DASWFN010000122.1:0-3731 GCA_036394215.1 Candidatus Limnocylindria bacterium | reverse complement strand
CCGGTTCAGCGGCGGCAGGAGGTGGGTGTGACGGTGGGAGTCCCACGCGAGCGGCTCGATCCCCCACTCCCGCGCGCGGCCGACCTGCGCGCGGATCTCGGCCGCGACCTCGCCGAGGCGCACGCGGCCGCTCACGAGCCGTGCGGTGAGCTGCGGCAGCTTGTGGAACCGGCCATTCGCGTCGACGAGCGACGGCACGCGGGATGGATCAGTGACCGGCCGGCCGCCGACGAGATCGAGATGGATGCCGATCTCGAGCCCGCGCTCCTGGCGCGCGAGCGCGGCGGCATCCGCGGCGCCGTCGAACGTGACGAGGAGCGAGGTCGATCGGACGACGCCGCTCCGATGGGCCTCGAGGATGCCCGCGGTCACACCCGGCGAGAGGCCGAGATCATCCGCGGAGACGATGACGCCGTTCACCGGTATCTCCCGCGCAGCCCGTTCCAGCGGATCCGGAACAGGTCGCGGAGCATCGTCGGCGTATCGCGGAGGAACGACACGCTCGTCCGCCCGAGCTGGTGGATCTGGACCGGCGTCTCGGCGACGCGATACCCGCGCCGGCGGGCGATGTACAGCACCTCCGCGTCGAACGCGAAGCCGCCGAGGGTCGCGCGACCGAACAGATCCTTGGCCGCTTCGGCCGTGTACATCTTGCCGCCGCACTGGGTGTCGTTCACGTCGATCGGCACGATGAGGTGCACGCAGGCGCGATAGACCGTGCCCATCGCGACCCGCCACCACGGCCGCTCGACGATCGAGCCGGGTACGTAGCGCGACGCGACGACGATGTCCGCGCCGTCCGCGAGCGCGCCCATGAACGCGTCGATCGTCTCGACGGGGATCGTCAGATCGGTGTCGAGGAAGACGATCGGGTCCCCCGCCGCGGCCGCCACGCCGCTCCGGACCGCCGCGCCCTTGCCGCTGTGGGCAAGCTCGAGGAATCGGTACTGGAGCTGCGTCCGTGGCAAGGACTCGACCGCGCCCGCGTAGGCCGTCGCGGTCGAGTCGGTCGAGCCATCGTCGACCACGATGATCTCCGCGGCCATGCCGCGCGCGCGGAAGTACTCCGCACAGCGAGCGAGGCTCGCCGGTAGCCGGCGAGCCTCGTTATACGCAGGAAGGATCAGAGAGAGGACTCGGTTACCTCGGGGGTCCGCTCCGCCGGAAGCCGCCACCGCCGCCGGGACGGAAGCCGCCGCGGTCGCCGTCTCCCGGGCCACGCTCGGCGAACCGGGCACGCTGCTCGCGCGCGCGCCGCGCGAACTCCTCGGGGTCCTCGTTGACCGCTCGGATCGAGAGGTTGACGCGGCCCTGCCGGTCCACCTCGGCGACCTTGACCTTCACGTGCTCGCCGACCTTGACGGCATCTTCGATGTTGTTGACACGCTCGTTGGAGATCTCGGAGACCCGGACCAGGCCTTCCTTGCCGGGGAGGTACTCGACGAACGCGCCGATGGACATGATCCGGGTGACCTTGCCCTCGAAGACCTCGCCGACCTCGGGCTCCTTCGTCAGCCCCTCGATCATCGAGCGGGCCTTCTCGCGGCCCTCCGGCTTGGCGCCGGTGATGCGGATCGTCCCATCGTCCTCGACCTCGATGTTCGTGCCAGACTCGGACTGGATCGCGCGGATCATCTTGCCACCGGGACCGATGATGTCGCGGATCTTGTCGGGATTGATCTTCACCGTGTCGATGCGCGGCGCGAACCTGTTCAGCTCGGCCCGCGGCTTGTCGATGACCTGACGCATCTCGCCGAGGATGAACAGGCGTGCCTCGCGGGCCTGGGCGAGCGCCTCACGCATGATCTCGAGCGTGATGCCCTTCACCTTGATGTCCATCTGGAGCGACGTGATGCCCTTGTCGGAACCGCAGACCTTGAAGTCCATGTCGCCGTAGTGGTCCTCGAGGCCCTGGATGTCGGTGAGCACGGTGTGGCTGCCCTTCTCGAGGACCAGACCCATCGCGATGCCGCCGATCATCGTCTTGATCGGCACGCCGCAGTCCATGAGCGCCAGCGTCGAGCCGCAGGTGGAGGCCATCGAGGACGAGCCGTTGGACTCGAGCGTCTCGCTCACGATGCGGATCGTGTAGGGGAACTCCTCCTTCGTCGGGATGACCGCGCCGATGGCGCGCTCGACGAGCGCCCCGTGACCGATCTCGCGCCGTCCTGCGCCACGCATCATCCGCACTTCGCCGACCGAGTACGGCGGGAAGTTGTAGTGGTGCATGAAGCGCTTCGTGTCGACCGGCGAGAGGGTGTCGATGATCTGCTCGTCGCCCGACGGGCCGAGCGTCACGACCGACATGACCTGCGTCTGACCGCGGCGGAACACCGCCGACCCGTGCGCACGCGGCAGGACCCCGACCTCGATCTCGAGCTCGCGGATGTCCTTCGTGCCTCGGCCGTCCGGGCGGAGCTTCTCTTCGACGACGGCGGTACGGAACTCGTGCTCGAGCACGGCGTCCCATTCGGCCTTGACCTCGTCCGGGGTCGTCTTGCTGTCCGGCGTGACGAACTGGACCAGGGCCTCGTCCTTCACGGCGTCGAGCCCCGCCTCACGCTCGGCCTTGTCCGGGTTCCGGAGCTTCGCGCGGAGCCGCTGGGCGAAGAACTCGCGGATCGGAGCGAGCCGCGCTTCGTCGCGCGCCGGTGGGCTCCATTCGAGCTTCGGCTTGCCCGCCGCGCGGCGGAGCTCCTCCTGCGCTTCGCAGAGCTTCGCGATGCCCTGCTGCGCGAGGCCGAGCGCGTCGATGAGCGTGTTCTCATCGATCTGGTTCGCGCCGGCCTCGACCATCATGATCGAGTCCTTCGTGCCCGCGACCACGAGGTCGAGCTCGCTCTCGAGCATCTGCTGGATCGTCGGGTTGAGCGTGAGGTTGCCGTCGACCGTGCCGACGCGGACGCAGCCGATCGGACCTTCGAATGGGGCGTTCGAGATGTGCAGCGCCGCGGATGCGGCGTTCACCGCGAGGATGTCGTAGTCGTTCTCCTGGTCGCTCGACCATGCCGAAACGATCACCTGGACATCGTTCTTGAAGCCCTTCGGCCACAGCGGCCGCACCGGCCGGTCGACGAGCCGTGCGGTGAGGATGCCCTCCTCGGACGGACGGCCCTCACGGCGCGGGAACGAGCCGGGGATCTTACCCGCGGCATACAGGCGCTCTTCGAAGTCGACGGTGAGCGGGAAGAAGTCGATGCCCGGGCGGGTCGTCTTGGCGACCGTCCCGGCCGCGAACACGACCGTGTCGCCGTAGCGCACGGTGACGGCACCGCCGGCCTGGCGCGCGTACTTGCCGGTCTCGAAGGTCAGCGGCTTGTCGTTGATGGTCGCCTGTGAACGTGTGACTGCCACTCTGTATTAGCTCGGGTGCTACCGCCTGGGGCGGTCCTGTCGTGCGTTCGGGCCCGGTTTTGCCGGCCCCGAACGAGCCCCAGTCAAATGGTGCTCGCTCCTACCGACGCAGGCCTAGACGCCCGATGA
Organism: Candidatus Limnocylindria bacterium; assembly: GCA_036394215.1. GTDB lineage: Bacteria > Chloroflexota > Limnocylindria > P2-11E > P2-11E > UBA4735. The sequence goes on along the minus strand of DASWFN010000122.1, from coordinate 248 downwards.
TCTCCTGATAGCGCTCCGGGCTCCTGCGGTGAAGGTATGCGAGCAGCCGCCTGCGCTGTCCGACCATCATGAGCAGCCCGCGCCGACTGTGATTGTCGTGCGCGGCGGTGCGGAGATGATCCGTCAGATGCTTGATCCGCTCAGTGAGGAGCGCGATCTGGACCTCCGGCGATCCGGTGTCCGTTTCGTGCTGGCGGTTGGCCTTGATGACCTCGGTCTTCTGAGCGGCTTGTGCGAGCGGCACCCGT
>DASWFN010000121.1:0-17724 GCA_036394215.1 Candidatus Limnocylindria bacterium | reverse complement strand
GGCATGCCCTGCCCGGCGAGCCGGATGGTCCGGCCGTTCTGCGTCTCCGGCGGGATCCGCAGGCTCACCCGGCCCTTCAGCGTGGGCACGGTGACCTCGGCCCCGAGCAGCGCCTCGTGCAGCGCGACCGGCAGCTCCAGGCGGAGGTCGTCGCCGTCGCGCGCGAAACGCGGATCGGGCTTCACCGAGATCCGCAGATAGAGGTCGCCCGCGGGGCCGCCATTGCTTCCGGCGTGGGCCTGGCCGGCGAGCCGGATGCGCTGGCCGTCCTTCACGCCCGCCGGGATCTTCACCGTCAGGCGCCGGGTCTTGCCATCCTCGCCCTGCAGCTCGAGGACGCGCTCGGCGCCCTTGTACGCCTCGGCGAGCGTGACCTCGAGCGGGTGCTCCATCTCCATGTCCTGAGCGGGCCGGGGCGGCCGCGACGCGCGGCGCCGGGTCGCACCCGATGCGGCCTCGAAGCCGCCCATGTTCCCGAAGATCGACTGGAAGAAGTCGGAGAAGCCGCCCTCATCGCCCTCGAACGGATTCGCGCCCGGCGTCCCGCTGTATGACCAGGTGTAGCCGGAGCCGTTCCCGCCCGACCGGTTCCGGGGGCCCGCTTGCGCGTAGCGCTCCCAGTCCGGACCGAGCTGGTCGTATTTCTTCCGCTTCTCCGGGTCGCTGAGGACCTCGTTCGCCTCGTTGACCTCTTTGAACTTCTTCGATGAGTCAGCGGACGTGTTGATATCGGGGTGGTATTGCCGTGCGAGCTTGCGGTACGCCTTCTTGATGTCGGCGGCGGTGGCGTCTTGCTTGACCCCGAGGGTCTTGTAGTAGTCCTTGTACTCGACCGGCATGTCGCTCCCCTGCTACACGGCGCGGGTTAGTTCGGTGGCGGGACCATCGCGGGGCGCGCGGCTTCGATCTGAGCGGGTGTGACGCTGGGCCCCGGGAGGAGCGCCAGCTTCAACACCTCGTCGATCGTCGCCACAGGCTTCACGTCGACGGTCTCCAGGATCTCCCTGGGGACGTCCACGAGATCCTTCTTGTTCTTCTCGGGGAGGATGAAGGTCTTGATCCCGGCGCGGTGCGCCGCGAGCAGCTTCTCCTTCAGTCCGCCGATCGGAAGCACCCGGCCGCGGAGGGTGATCTCACCCGTCATCGCGACGTCGCGCCGGACGCGGCGGCCGGTGAGGGCCGACACGATCGCGGTCGCCATCGTCACTCCGGCGGACGGACCGTCCTTCGGGATCGCTCCCGCCGGAACGTGGATGTGCATGGCGTGGTCCTTGAAGAACCCGGCCGGGATGCCGAGCTCGTTGCCGTGCGAGCGCACGTAGCTGAGGGCCGCGCGGGCGGACTCCTCCATGACCTTCTGGATCTGACCGGTGAGGACGAACTCCTCGGTCTTCGAGCCCTGATCCATGATCGTGGCCTCGACAGTGAGGACGTCGCCGCCGGCCTCGCTCACCGACACACCAGTGACCGCGCCGACCTGGTCCTCTTCCTCGGCCAGGCCGAAGTCGAACCGCTCGGGTCCGAGGTAGGTCGACAGCTGGGCCGAGTCGACGGTGACGTTCTCGGCCTTGTTCTCGGCGATCTGACGAGCCACCTTGCGGCAGATCGTCCCGATCTCACGCTCGAGGTTCCGGACGCCGGCCTCGCGGGTGTAGAGCCGGACCATGTCCTTGAGCGCCGCGTCGGTGATCGTGAGGCGGCCGTTCTCCAGGCCGTGCTGCTTCAGCTGGCGCGGCAGGAGGTAGCCGGTCGCGATGTGCATCTTCTCGTCCTCGGTGTAACCGGGGAGCCGGATGATCTCCATCCGGTCGCGGAGCGGGGCGATGATCGTGTCCTCGACGTTCGCCGTGGTGATGAAGATCACGCGGGAGAGGTCGTAGGGCACTTCCAGGTAGTGGTCCGAGAACGTGCTGTTCTGCTCGGGGTCGAGGACCTCGAGGAGCGCCGAGCTCGGGTCGCCGCGGAAGTCCGCGCCGACCTTGTCGATCTCGTCGAGCATGAACACAGGGTTGGTCTCGCCCGCGGTCTTCATGTTCTGAAGGACGCGGCCGGGCAGCGCGCCGACATAGGTGCGCCGGTGGCCGCGGATCTCGGCCTCATCGCGGATGCCGCCGAGCGACATGCGGATGAACTTGCGGCCCATCGCGCGGGCGATGGACTTGCCGAGCGAGGTCTTGCCGACGCCGGGCGGGCCGACGAAGCACAGGATCGGGGCACGCAGCTCGTGCGAAAGCTTCCGCACGGCCATGTACTCGATGATCCGGTCCTTGATCTTCGGGAGGCCGTAGTGGTCCTCATCGAGGATCCGGGCGGCTTCGGCGATGTCCCAGTCGTCCTCGGGCGCCTTCTTCCAGGGCACCGAGATGAGCCAGTCGACGTAGGTGCGGATGACGCCCTGCTCGGGCGAGGCCTGCGGGATCTTCTCGAGCCGCGAGACCTCCTTGAGGGCCTTCTCCTTCACCTCGTCCGGCATGCCGGCCGCTTCGATCTTGTCGCGGAGCTCGTTCACTTCGGACGAGCCGTCGTCGTCGCCGAGCTCCTTCTGGATGGCCTTCATCTGCTCGCGGAGGATGTACTCGCGCTGCGTCTTGTCGAGCGTCTGCTGAACGTCGCTCTGGATCTTCGCCTTCATCTGCAGGATCTCGTTCTGCTTCGCGAGGAAGACGGAGAGGAACCGCAGCCGGTCGACGACGCCGTCCATCTCGAGCAGCTGCTGGCGCTGCTCGATGGTCAGGTCCTGGCTCTGCGCGACGAGGTCGGCGAAGTGCGACGGGTCATCCGTGCTCTTCGCGGTCATCGCGACCTCGGGCACGATCGAGCCGCCGTTCTCGACGTAGTCGCCGAACAGGCTCTTCACGCTGCGCAGGAGCGCCTCGCGCTCGACCGGCTCGCCCGGGATCTCGGTCATCGGCTGGAACGTCACGCGGAAGTACCGGTTGTCGGGAACGAAGCCGGTGATCTTCACGCGCTGCAGTCCCTGGACGATCACCTGCGCGCTGCCGTCCGGGATCCGGAGCAGCCGCACGATCTCGGCGACCGTCGCGACGCCATAGATCTGGTCCGACGTCACGTCGTCGACCTCGGCGTCCTTCTGGGCGGCGAAGATGACGTAGTGCTTCTCCTCACCCATCGCCGCGTTGATCGCGGCCACGCTCTTCTCTCGGCCGACCCCGAGGGGTTGGACGATCTTGGGGAACACCACCATCTCCCTGAGCGGGACGAGGGGGAGCTCCGATGGATAGGTGCGGGTCTCTTCAGTCATTTCGCGTCGCCTCTTTCTACCTGCATGATCGCGACGAGGTGGGCGATGCCCACTCCGTCAGTGTTCGATTGCCTACTTAGTACTTCGTCACGCCGGACTCGGGCTTGGCCACCGGCTCGGTCTCCTCGATCGCGTCGGCCAGCTCGCGCAACAGGTCCGCGGCGTCGCGGAACGAGAGCAGGAGCTTCACGCCGGCGAGGTTCACGCCGCGCTGCTGCGTCAGATAACGGATGACCCGCACGCGCTGGAGGTCCTCGTCCGAGTACAGCCGGATGTTGGAATCCGTCCGCACCGGGTCGACGAGCCCCTCCTCTTCGTAGATCCGCAGCGTGCGCGGGTGGCAGCCAGCAAGGCTTGCGGCGATCGAGATGACATAGACGGGTCGGCTTCCACGCGCCATGTGATTGGTATAAAACCTGACAACGACGTTGTCAAGGTTCTTGCGGGTCGGACGCCTAGCCGAACAGGGCTCGGCGGACCTCCTGCTCGACGGCCGTGGGAGCGAACACGATGACCCGGTCCCCCGCCTCGAGCAGTGTGTCGCGGTGGGCATGCAGGATCTCGCCCTTGCGGACGATCCCCCCGATGTGGGCGCCCTTGGGCAGGCCGAGAGCCTCGACCTCTTTCCCGGCAGCGGGCGTCCCGGGCTCGATCTGCGCCTCGATGAGCTCGAGGTGCGAGCCGGTGAGCGGCATGAGCGGCATGAAGCCGCCGGTCGGGAGCTCCTGCTCGATGACGCCCATCAGCACGCGCGTCGACGACAGCGTCTCGTCGATGCCCATGGCCTTGAACACGATCTCGTTCTTGGGGTTGTTCACCCGGGCGATGACGCGGTTCGCGCCGCACTTCAGCTTCGCGAGCTGGCTGATGATGAGGTTGTCCTCGTCGTCGCCGGTCACCGCCAGCACCGCGTCCGCGCGCTGGCAGCCGGCCTGGATCTGATACTTCCCCTCGTCGGCGGGGGCGTTGATGACGACGGAGCCGAGCTGCTCCTCGATCCAAACGGCTCGCCTGCGGTCGCGCTCGATGATCATCACCTCGTGCCCGGCCTCGAGGAGCGCCTTGGAGAGATGGAAGCCGACCTCACCGCCGCCGGCGACCACGAAATACATCAGCGCCCCAGGGTGGGCAGCGATGCCGACAGCTCGTCGTCGTGCTGCATCGCGGCTTTCATGAGGTTCGGTCCGATGGTCTTGTCGCCCGTGAGCACGGCCTCGAGGAGCGTCGCGAGGATCGTCGTGCGCGAGAACGTGTAGATCCCCTGCCCGCGGTACGTCGCCGCGCGGATCGGGTCGTTCACCTTGGCGATGACCTGCTTCACCCCGAAGACCTTCTTGGCGATCTGCGCCGCCATGAGGTTGCGGTTGTCCCCCTGGGTCAGGGCGAGGAACGCGTCGGCCTGCTCGACGCCCGCGGAGCGAAGGATGTCCATGTCCGTGCCGTCACCAAGCACCGGATTGCCCTTGAAGTCGGCGGGGAGGCGTTTGAACCCGGCGCGGTCCACGTCCACGATGGCAACGGCATTGCCGCCCTTATCGAGGAGCTCCGCGAGGAAGGCGCCGGTGCGCCCGCTGCCGATGATGACGACGTTCACTTGGGCTCTTCCTGACGATACGCGAGGACCGCGCAGGACGCTTTGACGTACACGTCCTCCACGGTCCGGCCCACGTAGACCCGCCCGAGCCGCTTGCGGTAGGGCATGCCGATGACGATGAGCTCGCACTTCTGCTCGGTCGCCGTATCGACGATCGCGGCCGCCGCCTCGCGGGCCTGGAGGACCTCGGTCTCGAGGTGCGCGCCCAGCTTCTCGGCCACCTTCTCCGCCAACGCCAGGATCTCCTCACCCCGCTCGAGCTCGGCGTCGAGGACCGCGTCGAGCGGCATGTTCCATTTCACCTCGATGACGTGCACCGCGGTGATCTTCGCCTTGTGCGAACGGCCGAGCGCGATCGCGTACTCGATGAGGTCTGGATCGATGGCCGTTCCGGCGAGCGGGACGAGGATGTTGGTGAGCTTCACGGAGGGGTGAGTGTATCGAGGCTCAGTCCCGAGAGTCCGGGGCGTCCTCGTCTTCCGGGTGGAAGGGCACATCGATCACGCTCGTGTTCTTGCGCGCGAACAGCGCCAGCTTCAGCCGGAGCGCCGTCTGGTTGTGCAGGGCGAACTCCCACCAGTGGTCGGGCACGAACTCGGCAAGGACGATGAGGACCGGCCGGCTCCGATCCCCCTTGTCGATCGCGTCGAGGTAGCTGAGGAGTGGCGATACGAGCGCCCGGTAGGGCGACACGATGACCTCGAGGGGGAGCTCCGGACCGATCGTGCGCGCCCAGCGCTCGCGGAACTTGGCGGCGCCCTCCTCGTCGTAGGACACATGGAGCACCGACACATCCGTCGCGATGCTGCGCGCGAGGCTGAGCGCGTTCATCGAGCTCCGATCGAGCCGCGCGATCGGCACGATGGCCCGCGGGTGCCGCGGCACGAGGTGGACCTTGGCCGAGCGCGGGATCAGTAGCTCGTCCTCGATGCGGCGGTAGTGCCGGCGGATGCGCCACATGCCGTAGATCACGATCGGCATCACCGCGAGCACGAGCCAGGCACCGAGGAGGAACTTCGTCACGGCGACGACGATGGTCACGACCCCGGTGACGACGGCACCGACGGCGTTGATGCCGGCCGCGAATTGCCAGCCGCGGCTGCGCTCGCGGAACCAGTGCCGGACGAGACCGGCCTGCGACAGCGTGAAGGCGATGAAGACGCCGATCGTGTACAGCGGGATGAGCCCGTTGACGCTGCCCCGGTAGACGATGAGGAGCAGCGCGGAGACGATCGCGAGCACGATGATGCCGAAGCTGTAGGCGAGCCGGTCGCCGCGCTGCGCGAACTGCCGCGGCATGAACCGGTCGGTGGCGAGGATCGAGGCGAGCCGCGGGAACCCCGAGAAGCTCGTGTTCGCCGCGAGGACGAGGATGATGGCGGTCGCGGCCTGCACGACGTAGAACAGCGTCCCCTCGCCGACGATCGACCGGGTCAGCAGGCCGATGACGCTCTTCGTCTCGGTCTCGTCGACCTGGATCCCGATGTGCGTCGCGAGGAACGAGATCCCGAAGAACAGCGTGCCGAAGAGCGTGCCCATCGCGATGAGCACGATCGACGCGTTGCGGGCCGAGGGCTCCTTGAACGCGGGGACGCCGTTCGCGACGGCTTCGGTGCCCGAGAGGCCGACGGACCCGGACGAGAACGCGCGCAGGATGAGGAACGCCGACAGCGCCTCGGTCGCCTCGACCGCCTTCGGCGGCGGCACCGCCGTCGGCATGTCTCCGGTGAGCACGCGGTAGAAGCCGATGACCAGCACGACCGCGACGCTCGCCACGTAGAAGTACGTCGGACCGGCGAAGACGACGCCGGCCTCGCGGATGCCGCGGAGGTTGCCGATCGTCAACAGCACGATGAACAGCACGCCGACGGCGACCCGGACCCCGTCCACATCGGGGAACGCGGTCGTGATCGCGAGCACGCCACCCGCGACGGAGACGGACACGGTGAGGACGTAATCCACGAGCAGCGCCGCGGCCGCGAGCAGCCCGGGGAGGACGCCGAGGTTGTGGCTCGCCACGATGTAGCTTCCGCCGCCGTTCGGATACGCCCGGATGACCTGGAGGTACGACGTCACGACGATCGCGAGGATGACGATGATCGCGATCGTGATCGGCATCGTGAGCGCCAGACCGGCGGCGCCCGCGAGGGCGAGCGCGCGCATGGTCTCCTCGGTGGCGTACGCCGACGACGAGATGTTGTCCGAGGCGAAGATCGCGAGGCCGGTGACCGGGCCGAGCCGCTCCTCATCCTCGCGTTCGGTCGGAATGCGCTTGCCGAAGAGGATCTCGCGGGCCTTGCTCGCGACCCTGCCGGCCGGGCTCGACGACTCGAGCGACGCCTCCGTCGCGACGATCACCCCGCGCCCGCGGCGGAAGCCACGTGGCCGCACGACGCGCATGTGGGTGTCGCCGAGCCGCCGGCCCTGCGCGCGCTCGAAACGCTCGGGGCTCTGCGGCGGACGCTGCGGATCCTCGGGGATCTCGCCGTCGTCGCTCATGTGAAGTCCTCAGGGTCGTCGAGATGGTGGGGCACGTCGATCACCGCGGTATTGCGGCGGTCGAACAGCGCGAGCTTCAGGCGGAAGGCGGTCTGGTTGTGAAGGAGGGCCTCCCAGAAGTGGTGCGGCACGAACTCCGCCAGCACCACGACGACGGGGCGTCCCGGATCGCCGTCGTCGATCGCGTCGAGGTATTTCAGGAATGGCCGGGTGAGCGCGCGGTACGGCGACACGATGACCTCGAGCGGCACACCGGTCGTGAGGCGGGCCCAGCGCTCCTTGAATGACGCGGCCCCCTCGTCGTCGAACGAGATGTGGAGCGCCGAGACGTCGCCGACGAGGCCGGTCGCCAGGCTCAGTGCCTCGAGCGCGCTCCGGTCCACGCGGCTGACCGGCACGATGATCCGCGCGCGACGCGCACCGAGCGTCACCCGCCCCGTCCGTGGGAGCGCAAGCTCGCCCTCGACGTGGCGGTAATGCTGGTGCACCTGCCACATGAGGTAGACGATCACCGGGAGGATCGCGAGGACCATCCACGCGCCGAGCGCGAACTTCGTCACCGCGACGACGACGGTCACGACGCCGGTGACCACCGCGCCGAGGCCGTTGACCGCGGCGCGGAGCCGCCAATTCCGGCCACGCTCGCGCTGCCAGCGACGGACGAGGCCGGCCTGGGACAGCGTGAACGCGATGAAGACGCCGATCGTGTAGAGCGGGATGAGCCCGCTGACGCTCGCCTTGAACGCGATGAGCAGCAGGATCGCGACGATCGCGAGCGCGATGATCCCGAACGAGAACGCGAGCCGGTCCCCGCGCTGAGCGAATTGCCGCGGCAGGAACCGGTGCCCTGCGAGGATCGACGCGAGCCGCGGGAATCCGGAGAAGCTCGTATTGGCGGCGAGGATGAGGATGACGGCGGTCGCCACCTGGAGCACGTAGAAGTACGCGCCGTCGCCCACGATCGACTGCGCCAGGAGGCCGAGGATGCTCTTGGTCTCGGTCGCATCGACCTCGATGCCGATCCGCGTCGCGAGGAACGAGATGCCGAAGAAGAGGGTCGCGAAGAGCGTGGCCATCGCGATGAGCACGATCGACCCGTTGCGAGCCTCGGGTCTCCGGAATGCCGTGATGCCGTCGGCGACGGCCTCGGTGCCGCTCAACCCGACCGAACCCGACGCGAACGCGCGGAGGATGAGGAACGCGCCGAGCGCCTCACTGCCCTCGAGCACCTTCGGCGGAAGGACCGGGGCCGGGACGTCGCCCGTGAGCACGCGGTAGAAGCCGATCCCGATGATCCCGAGGACGCCGGCCGCGTAGAGGTACGTCGGGCCCGCGAACACGACACCCGCCTCACGGATCCCGCGAAGGTTGCCGATCGCGAGCAGCACGACGAACGCGACCGCGAGCTCCACGCGGACGGCCTCGACCTCAGGGAAGGCCGTCGTGATCGCGAGCAGGCCGCCCGCGACTGACACGGCGACGGTGAGAAAGTAGTCGACGATCAGCGCGGCCGCGGACACGAGGCCGGGGATCGTGCCGAGGTTCTCCTTCGCGACGATGTAGCCGCCGCCGCCGCTCGGATACGCCCGGATGACCTGGAGGTACGAGGTCACGACGATCGCGAGGACGACGAGGATCGCGATCGTGATCGGTACCGTGAGCGCGAGCACGGCGGCCGTCCCGGCGAGGGCCAGCGTGCGCATGAGCTCTTCGGTCGCGTAGGCCGAGGACGAGATGTTGTCCGAAGCGAAGATCGCGAGGCCGGTGACGTTCGAGACGCGCTCCTCCGCCTCGTCCTCGGTGCGCAGGCGCTGGCCGAACAGGATGCCGCGGACCCTGTCGGTGGCGCGGCCCATCGGCGTATGCGGCTCGAGGGCCTCCTCCGTGGCGACGACGAAACCGCGCCGGCGGCGGAATTCGCTGCTGCGCACGATGCGCACGCGGGTGTCCCCGGGGAGGCGGCCCTTGGCGCGCTCGACTCGCTCGAGGCGGTGATCGGGCCGTGGCGGCTCCGTCGATCCGCCGCCGGACTGATCGCTCAAATCCGGCGAATCTTAGGCCGTCACGCGGGCACGCTCGGTGCCCTTCTGATCGACGAGCACCGCCGCGCGGACGCCGCGTACGAGCGCCTCGTCCACCGAGACCGCCTGGGCCGGATACGTGAGCACCTGGGTCACGATCGCATCGTCGCGCGGCGCGGTGATCTCGCACCGCACGGTCAGGGTCGGGCCATCGCGCGTGATGCGCGAGACCCGGATCCGATATCCGCCGGTCCGCTGCTCCCCGAGCCGCACGCTGAGGCGGACCCGCCCATCGCGCGGCGGCTCGTACTCGAGCGGCGCGTCGCCGGGACCGATGCCGAGCTCCTCCCGGAACGGCACGTCGCTCACAGCCCGAAGTCCAGCCGGTCGGCGAGGACGTCGGGCAGCCCGCGGGCACGCATCCGCTGCTGCGTCTCGCGCACGTCGTACTCGACCCGCCGGAGATCCACCCGGCCGCTCGCGACGTCGAGGAGGGCGTATGCGGATCGCGGATCGCCGTCGCGCGGCTGGCCGACGCTGCCGGGGTTGACCATCACCCTCCCATCGCCCGTCCGGAAGACCGCTGGAACGTGAGTGTGACCGACGCAGCAGCGGGTCGCCGCGGTCGCGGCCATCGCCTGTGCCGCGGTGCTGGCGTCGAATACGTACTCCCAGAGCGGGTCGCGCGGGCTGCCGTGGCAGACGAGGTACCCGCCGGCGGGCTCGAGCGTGACCGGCAGCGCGGCGAGCAGATCGCGGTCCTCGGACGAGAGCCAGGTGCGATGGAGGTCCGCGGCCGCGCGCGCCGCGGGATTGAACAGCGCGAGCCCCTCGCCGGTCGCGACCGCGCGATCGTGGTTGCCGGCGACGAGCGTCGCGCCGCGCTCGCGGAGGAGCGCGAAGGTGTCCTTCGGGTCCGGGCCGTAGCCGACGGTGTCGCCCATCACCCAGAGCGCGTCGACCGGCGGGAGGTCCGCGAGGACCGCCTCGAGCGCGACGAGGTTGGCGTGCACGTCGGAGAGCAGCGCGATCACCGTGCGGCGGCCTTCGCTTCGGCGATCGTGAACCGCCCCGCCGCGAGCGCGCTGCCGACGACGGCCGAGGCGGCGCCGAAGCGCGCGAGCGCCGCGATGTCGTCGAGGTCGCGGATGCCGCCTCCGGTGTGCAGCGCGACCGCGCCGGCGTGCGCGCCCAACGCGTCCTTGATCCGGGCGAGGAGCGCGAGGGCCGGGCCGCCGAGCACGCCCTCGGTCCCGAGGTCGACGACGTACAGCGACGTGATCCCGGCCGCGGCCGCACGCACCGCCGCGTCGACGCTGTCGCGGCCCCGCGCGCGGGCCACGAGCTCCGCGCCGCCGCCGCGCGGCGCGAGCGCGCCGCTCCGCGACTCGATCTCCACCATCGCGCGGTCCGCGATCGTCGCGATCGACCGGAGCAGCCCCTCGTCCCCGAAGACCGCCGACGAGAACAGCACGCCGGCGAAGCCGTCGCGCAGCGCGGTCGTCGCGCGGTCGAGGCTCGCGACGCCGCCCGCGAGACGGCTGGGGACGCCGCTCGCGCGCGCGATCTCGGTCAGGAGCCCCCGGTTCGCGTACTCGCCGCGTTCGGCGCCGTCGAGGTCGACGAGATGCAGCTCCTCGGCGCCGGCGGCCACGAATTCGGCCGCGAGGGCGCGCGGCTCGGTATCGCGTCCCGCCCCTGAGCGGAACCGGACCCGCCCAGCGCGGACGTCGACGGACGGCACGATCACCACGGGCGGCGGCGGGCCTCCGCGGACGTGCGCGGGTATCGCTCCGGCGTCGCACGCACCTTGCGCATCACGACGAGGTTGCGGCCGGGCAGCACATCGGCCACCCCGAGCTGGACGGTCGACACGATGGACGCGACCTCGCCGCCCACCGCCGTGAGCGCCTTCCGCGCCGCCGGGAGCTCCGCGTCGATCTTCCCCTTCCACACGATCGCGTCGCCGCCGACGCGGAGGAACGGCACCAGGTATTCCGCGCACGCGGCGAGCGTGCCGACCGCGCGCGCGGTGCCCACGTCGTAGCCGGCGCGCCGATCCGCGGCGTGCGCGAGCGTCTCGGCCCGCTCGTTCCGCACCTCGACGTCGTTGAGGCCCAGGAGCGCGCTGGTGTCCTCGATGAACCGGGACTTCTTCCCGACGGATTCGACGCACGTGACCGTCAGGCTCGGCATCGCGATGCGCAGCGCGAGGCCGGGAAAGCCGGCGCCGCTGCCGACATCGATGACCCGCTCGCGGCCGGTCCACACGCGCACGGCCGCGGCGGTGAACGAGTCCAGGAAGTGGCGGATCGCGACGCCCTCGAGATCCGTGATCGCCGTGAGGTTCACCTGCGTATTCCGTTCGATGAGCTCGACCGCATACCGCTCGCACACCGCGACCTGCGCGCGCGTGAGCGCGACGCCGAGCGCCGCGGCACGCGCCGCGAGCGACACGAACTCGCGGCCGGCGTTCGCGGACACGCGGGCTATCGTATGGCTCTGAGACGGCTGTCCCGCGCCGGCGTCATCGCGCTCGCGTTCGGGTTGCTGCTGCCATCGGCGGCGATCGCCGCGAGCCAGCTCGTCACGATCCGGGATTTCGCGTTCACGCCCGCGGCGACGACGGTCAACGCCGGCGAGAGCGTGACCTGGAACAATCGCGACGGCGTCACCCATACCGCGACCGCCGACGACGGTAGCTTCAACACCGGCATGCTCGGGCCCGGGGCGAGCGCGACGATCAAGCTCACCCTCGCCGGGACATTCGGGTACCACTGCGCGATCCATCCGTCGATGCGCGGCAGCGTCACCGTCGTGGCCCCGGCCCCGACGCCGCAGCCCACCCCGCCGCCGACGCCCGTCCCGACCGCACCACCGCCGACGCCGCCGCTGCCGATCATCACGCCCTCGCCCTCGCCGTCACCCAGCCCATCCCCCTCGCCGACGGCGTCACCCTCACCGATCCCGACCGCGACCCGCAGCGCGACCGCGGCGCCGACGAGCACCGCGAGCGCGAGCGCCGGTGCGGCACCCGGCCCCGGCGGCGCTCTCGGCAATGGTCCGGGTACGGCACTCGCGATCGGCGGCGTCGCAGTCGCCGCCGGCCTCGGCGGTCTCGCGTTCTATCTCTACCGGCGTCGGTAGGTAACGACCCGGTTACACGCCGTGGCAGCGGGTATGCATTCGTCGGTCGGCATGAACGAGTGGCTCGACGGCGTGTTCGGCACGGTGCGGTGCGCCAACTGTGGCGCGGTCTACGGCCGTGACTCGATCGCCGTCGTCGGGAACCGCGACGAGTACTGGTTCGTGCGCTGCACGTGCGAGTCGTGTGGCACCCAGGGCCTCGGGGTCGTGATCGTGAAGCGGGTCGAGGACGCCCCGCCGGCCGAGGCGCAGGTGCTCGCGGACGACGGCGACAGCATCCGCGTCGATGACGTGCTCGAGGCGCACGAGCTGCTCCGTGACTACGTCGGCGACATCCACGGACTCTTCGAGAAGGTCTCCGGCCGCTAGCACCCGTACGACTCCGGTACATGGGACAATGACCTCCCATGCCGACCGCCGTGAAGACCCCCGCCGATGACATCGCCGAGATCCTCCTCGACGCCGACACGATCAAGCGGCGCGTGCGCGAGCTCGGCGCGCGGATCGGCGGGGACTATGCCGGACGCGACCTGGTGCTCGTCAGCATCCTCAAGGGCGCGCTGCCATTCCTTGCCGACCTGATGCGCGAGATCCCGATCTATTGCTCGCTCGACTTCCTCGAGGTGTCCTCCTACGGCGCGGGCACGTCGTCGAGCGGCGTCGTCCGCATCCTCAAGGATCTTGCGAAGCCGATCGAGGGCCGCAACGTCCTCGTCGTCGAAGACATCCTCGACACCGGTCACACCCTCAGCTACGTCATCGAGCACTTGCGCGGGCAGCACCCCGCGTCGCTCGGCATGTGCGCGCTGCTGGACAAGCCCGCGCGCCGCGTCGTCCCCATCCAGGTCGACTACAAGGGCTTCGAGATCGAGGACAAGTTCGTCGTGGGCTACGGCCTCGACTTCGCCGAGCGCTACCGCAACCTTCCGTTCATCGGCGTCCTGAAGCCCGAGGTGTACGCGGAGCCGGTATGAGGCTCGGCTTGGCCGTACCGCTCGTGATGGCCTCGGTCCTCATCGGGGCGCCGGCCTCCGCGGCGTCGCTCCCGGCCCTGCCGACGGAGGTCCGGGTGAACATCGGCGGGCTCGGGTTCTCCTACGTGGTCCTCTCCTCCACCGGGACGCTCTCGGCGATCGCGCCCGACGGCACGCTCCTCTATCGCGGCGACGGGAAGGTCGTCGCGCGGACCAATGTCCGGTCGATCCGGGCCTCCGGTATCGAGCTTCCGCCGCGGCAGTCCGCCGGATCGATGTCGCCCGAGGAGCGCGCGGACCGCGCGGCCCTGCGACGCGACGCCCGCCTCGCCGTCGCCGACTCCGGCCCGCGCGCGGTGCTGACGGTGCCGTTCCAGGTCTCGCTGCTGCAGACCGGCGGCGACGAGCAGGGGACCGTCGCCCTCCAGAGCGACACGATCCAGGCCGTCAAGCTCCGCACGAACGACGGGCTCCTGATGGTCAACGGCCACCCGTACCGCGGGACCTTCGAGCTCGTGGCCGACGACGAGGGCGATATGACCGTCGTGAACGTCGTGTCGACCCATGACTACCTCGCGTCCGTCGTCGGCTCCGAGGTCCCGTCGAGCTGGGAGAACGAGATGCTCGCCGCGCAGGCGATCGCCGCGCGCACCTATCTCCAGACGCACCTCGGACGCCACAAGAGCTATGACCTCGAGGGGGACACCCGCGACCAGCAGTACGACGGCACGGTCAAGGAGGATCCGCGCACGCTGCGGGCCGTCGAGCGCACCGCCGGCGTGATCGCGACGTACCGCGGCTCGCCGATCGAGGCGCTGTATTCGGCGAACGCCGGCGGCATCACGGAGGATTCGGAGAACGTGTTCGCGAACGCGCTCCCCTATCTCCGGAGCGTCGCGTCGCCGTCCGACATCGTCGCCCGGGACAGCTCGTGGGGCGCCTCGAGCTGGGAGTGGACCCGCGAGCTCTCCGCGACGCAGCTGCGCGACTTCCTTCAGAAGCGCGGGGTGACCGTCGGCACGCCGACCGGCGTCCAGCTCACGTCGGTCTCATCGACCGGACGCGTCATCACGGCGAAGATCTTCGGCACCGCGGGGTCGTACGACGTGGGAAAGGATCGCTCGCGCTACTACTTCGGACTGCTGAGCTCGCTCTTCACCGTCGCCGTCACACCGACCGGCGCGAACGAGCGCGTCGCCGCGGCGAACGACGCGCGGATCGCGGCGCTGGACGCACTCGGCGCGCACGTCATCCAGACCAGCTTCGAGCTGCTGCTCGACGCGAACGGCAACGAGCTCGGCCTGCGGCCGACCGGCTACGTCTACGAGCTGCCGGCCCGCTTCATCTTCACCGGCAAGGGCTTCGGCCACGGCGTCGGCATGTCCCAGTGGGGCGCCCAGGGAATGGCCCTCAACGGCGCGACGTACGCCCAGATCCTGGCGCACTACTACCAGGGCATCGCGCTCACGCCGGTGGGCGGAGGTTGAGGCTCGTCGCGGCAGCGGCGATCATCCTGCTCGCGGCGTGCGGCTCACGCGCCGTCGAGGGATCGGTGCCGAGCGGCCCGCTCGGGATCTCCCCGCCGCCGACGGCGGCAGCGGCGACCCCGATCGCATCCGGAGCGCCGGGGCGCACCGTGGCGTTCCCCGATCTCGCGGTCTTCGTCGGGACGTCGAGCGGCGACGTCTACTCCCAGCTGCGCGGGGGCCAGCCCGCGGGACCGAAGGTCCACGTCTGCGACGGGTTCGTCGTGCGTATCGAGGTCGCCGGCGGGTCGAGCGCACTCGTCAGCTGCATCGCCGGCTCGTCGTTCGCCGTGTTCACCTATGACCACCGCACCGGCGCGGTGGCCCGCGTCGTAGGCGTGGACGGGCCGGCGATCTGGGCCGACGCGACCAACCCGGGCGACGCGATCATCTACGTCACCCGCGGCGCGTGCGCGCCCGCGGCGACGGACTGCGCGCAACGGCTCGTGCGTCGCGACATGAAGACCGGCACGGCGACCGTCATCGACGAGCGCGTCGGCGTCGTCACGGACTTCCAGTTCACCGCTGAGGGCCCGACGATCTGGCGGGCCAAGGTCACCGCGACCTACACCCGGCCCGAGGCCGAGGTCGGCACGTACCTCCTACGCGGCACGACGCTCACGCGCTTCTCGGCGCAGCGGCTGGTCGCGGGATCCAAGGGGCGCTGGCTCCTCGAGTCGGAGGAGACGCTGTCGTTCAACAGCGGGTGCTGCTCGTATGTCGTGTACCGATCGCAGAGCGAGAGCCGGGTCACGCCGCCGGAGGTGCCGAACGAGCGCGCCGTCACCATGCTCTCGGACGGCCGGTCGCTGGCGTTCCGTCCGGAGGGCGACGGTCCGCGCGGATCGATGGTCGTGTATCCGAACGGCGGCGGAACGCCCGAGCGCACGGATCGCGGCACGTTCCTCACGTTCCGGACACTGTCGTTCGAGCAGCCTGGCTGGATCCTCGGCATGGCCTACGCCGGGACCGTTCCGCTCACGGTGTACGCGTACCGCATCGCCGATGGCGCATTCGCTGAGACGACCCTGATCGATGGGACGGCGCTCGCCGGGGTGCCCGCGAAGTAGCGGGGCGCGCCCCTAGGTGATCATCGCGACGGCGGCGCGGATCGGGACCTTGACCTGGAGCACGACCGTCCCGTCGGGACGGGTCTCGTGGGTCGACTCGCCCTTGAGGAGCTCGAGCCGCTCGCTGCGGCGCAGCCCTGACGCGAGCTCACCGTCCGAGGGAAGATCCTTGCCGTCGCTCTGGAGCAGGATCTCCAGCTGCTGGTCCTTCCAGTTCATGCCGAGGACGATGTCCTTGGCGTCACCTCGCTCGATCCGCTCGACGAGCGAGTCCTGGACGAGCCGGAAGATCGCGACCTCGTCGTCGGACGGGAGCCGCCGGTCGCGGCCGGTGCTCGAGAAGTCGATGCGGATGCCATGCTTGTCCATGAGGGTCTGGATGTAGCGGCGGAGCGTGGGCACGAGCCCGAGGTCGTCGAGGATCATCGGCCGCAGCTCGAAGATGAACCCGCGCAGCTCCTGCAGCGTCTTGTTGACCATCTGCCGCAGCGCGGCGAGCTCCTTGCGCGAGCGATCCTGATCGACGGCGTACAGCCGCTCGCTGATCTCCGACTGCAGGACGACGTTCGCCATGGCCTGGGCCGGTCCGTCGTGGACCTGCCGGGCGATCCGGCGCCGCTCCTCCTCCTGCGTGTCGACGACGGCCTGGAGGAGCTTGTTCTCATCCAGCACCGGCGATGCGCCGGCCGGCATCGGCGGCGCGCTGTACTCGGCGAGCTGGTCGCGCGCGCCCGCAACGAGCGTCTGCACCCGATCGAGAAGCTTGCGCTTCGCCTGCAGGGATCCGAGCTGGCCCTCCATCGTGAGGCGGCGGCCCTGCGCGGCGGCGAACTCGTCGCCGGCGCCGACCAGCTCCTCGCGCTGGAAATCCGCCGGGTTGCCGCGGACGCCATCGAGCTTCGTCCGGGCGGACTCCTCGCGGGTCTTGAGCCGGTTCACCTCGGTCTGCGTCGACTCGATCAGCAGGTCGAGCTCCCGCATCTCCGCGGTGATCTTCGCCTGTTCGCTGGAGAAATTCGCGACGATGTTCGCAGGCGCCTCCGTCGACATGCCGCTAGTTCCCCATCTCCGGTCCCTTGATCCAGCCCTGGCGGATCGCGTAGACGACGGCCTGGGTGCGGTCGTTCACCGACAGCTTCCGCAGGATGCTCGACATGTGGTTCTTCACCGTCTGCTCGGAGATCGCGAGCGTGTACGCGACCTCCTTGTTCGTCATGCCCTGCGCGATGTTGTCGAGGATCTGGACCTCGCGCGGCGAGAGCGGCGCGAACACGTGCGAGCTGCCCGGTCCGTAGACCGAGAGCTCGCGGAACTCGGCGAGCACCTTCGTGGCGACCGCGGGCTTGGCGAAGATCTTCTCGTTGATGATGAACTGACCGCTCCGCACCTTGCGGATCGAGTCCACCAGCTCCTTCGGCTCGCAATCCTTGTGCAGGTACGCCGCCGCGCCAGCGCGGATCGCGTCGAAGAGCGTCTGCTCCTCCTCGAGCGCCGTGAGGATCACGACCGCGACGTGCGGCAGCTCGCGTCGCACCTTCTGCGTCGCCTTGATGCCGGACAGCTGCGGCAGATCGACCTCGATGATCAGGACGTCGGGCTCGAGCTCGATCGTTTTGGCCACCGCGTCCTCG
>DASWFN010000120.1:0-18963 GCA_036394215.1 Candidatus Limnocylindria bacterium | reverse complement strand
CGCCGCAAGCATCTCGAGCCGCTCGTCGCGGCTAGGGCATCCCCAAAGCGGTAGCCAGCTCCTCCGGCGTGTTCACGTTCGTGAACGCGCGAAGCGTCGGGTCCGCCGCGCGCAGCTCCGGCTCCTCGACCGCCAGCACGCGCACCTGATCGAAGAACGAGATGACGCGCAGGCGGTTCTCCGCGAGCGAGCGCGCCATGTTCGGGACGCAGGCCTTCGTGTACAGCGCGTGCAGGGTCTCGTACTCGCCGCCGACGCGGGGGATCACGACGTCGGCCTCGCCCGCGTGTCCCAGGAGCACGCGCCAGACCGCGGCGTCGAGGAATGGCATGTCGCACGCGGCGACGAGGACCGTGTCGTGCGTCGCGGCACCGACCCCGGTCGCGATGCCGCCGAGCGCGCCGCCCTCCGGGTAGCGATCGCGGACGACGCGCAGGCCGAGCGAGTCGTACCGCGGATCGTTCGCGACGACGATGACCTCGTCGGCGACCTGGGCCAGCACGTCCGCGACGCGCTTGATCAGCGGCTCGCCGTCGAGCTCGATCCAGGCCTTGTCCTGGCCCATCCGCTTGCTGCGGCCGCCGGCCATGATCGCCGCGGAGACGCTCATCGCCCGATCCGCGCGCCGATGAAGTCCGCGATCGCGGCGGCGTCGCCGAGCCCGAAGTGCGGCACGGCCGGACTGACCTCGAAGTCGGTCGCGGTCGCGACGAGGTTGCGATCGTTGAGGCAGAGCAGCTCCGTCGAGAGGGCCGCTCGCGCGACCTCGATCTTCGCGAGCGGCTCGGCCTTGAAGCCCTCGACGACCACGAGGTCGAGATCGTCGCGGCCGTAGTGCGCGATGACCTCGTCGAGCCCGCCGTCCTGGAGGTCGTCGATGACGGCGGTCTGCCCGCCGCCCGTAACGATCGTCTGGACCACGCCGGTCCGGCGGGCCCGGTAGCTGTCCTTCTCCGGACGGTCGATCTCGAACCCGGCGTGGGCGTGCTTCACGTAGCCGACCCGGAGGCCGCGGGCCACGAGCAGCGGGAGCACCGCGAGGAGGAGCGTTGTCTTCCCGCTGTTGTGCCGGCCGACGAACGCGATCCGCGGTGCCCTCACGCGGGCGGAGTGTACGGAACGCACACACGTCCTCCACTCGGGTGATACCGCTGTAGGCCGCCCGGTGGATACCTTTTTCCGTTGTGAAGCTCGTCGAGAAGGTCGCCGCCCTCCAGAGCTCGGCCCACACCGGCCGCGCGCTCAAGGCGGCGAAGGTCCTCAACCTCATCGGCACCGTGCGCGGCGCGGTCACGACCGTCCTGCTTGCCTCGAGCGCGATCGGCGGCGCCGTGACCGTGAACAACGTCCGCCAGGACATCGTGAAGGATCAGGCCGCACCGACCGCGACCGTGCGCGCCGCCGCGCGGACGACGCCGCCGCCGACCCCGACGCCGCTCACCGCGGCCGGCCTGCGGTCGGATGCCGAGAAGCGCCTGCGCACGACCCTCGATCAGCTCGTCACGGGCGTCGAGGACGTGGGGAAGGTCTCGATCCTCGGCCAGAGCGCGACCGACGCGCTCGTCCTGCAGACCCGCCAGAAGCTGCAGGCGCGCTTCGACCTCGCGCTGTCGCAGATCGATCAGCTGCTCGCCGCGCCCTCGGCCAGCCCCGCGGCACCGGGCACGCCGCAGCCGTCGCCGAGCCTGAGCGTCGTCGCCGTGAATGCCCTGGTGCAGGTGGCGCTCGGGGACCTGAACGGGATCCTCAACGTCGCGACGCGTCAGGCGACGACCGAGATCCCCGTGGTCATCGTGCAGACGCCGAAGCCCACCGTCGCGCCGACGCCGTTCCCGACCGCCAAGACCCCGCTGCCGACCCTGACCCACACCGCGTCGCCGACCGTCCGGCCGACCGCGACCCGCTAGGCGGCTACGCGCCGAGCGGCGTTCCGCAGCTCGCGCAGAATTTCGCGCCGTCGCTGTTCGACTTGCCGCAGCTCGTGCAGAACTTGCCGGCGATCGCGCTGTTCGTGCCGGTCGTGGTCGATGCACCCGAGGCACCTGAGGTGACGGGCTTCTCGGACTCCTCGCGGAACGTCCGCACGCCCTTGCCCAGCTGGCCGAACACGGTGGGGAGCTTCCCCGCCCCGAAGACGATGAGCACGATCACGAGGACGAAGACGAGCTCCGGCCCCCCAAGGTTGAACGGCATGGTCACTTCCTCGTGGCGCGCTCACGCGCGCGGATTCTCACGACCAGTGTACGAGCGCCGTCACCCGAACAGTCCGTCCAGCAGCGTCAGGAACAGCGGAACGACCACCAGGAGCATCAGCGCCGGCAGGTAGCACAGCACCAACGTCAGCATGAGCTTGCCCTCGACGGTCGCGGCCGCCGCGAGCGATGCCGCACGCTCCGTCGCACGGGCGGCGTCCCTGGCATCGCGGATCGCGGTCAGCGACCCCTGGCCGAGATCGCGAGCGCGCTCCAGGGTCGCCGCGAGGTCAGCCAAAGGCGGCAGATCCTCGGCGACCGCCTGCGCGCGGAGGGATGGGAACAGCGGCGCCCCGAGCGCGTACGCGCTCGTCGCGCGGGCGAGCGCGCCATCCAGGATCGGTGCTCCCGTCGGCGTGGCGGCCAACGCGATCACGGCGGCCTCCACCGGCCGGCCGGCCGAGGCCAGCGCATCGAGCCGTTCGAGGAACGGGCCGAGCGCGAGCCGCGCCTCACGGCGCCTTGCCGCAGCCCGCCGCTCGACGGCCAGCGACGGTCCGAGCCATCCGGCATACGCGCAGACCGACGAGGCGATCACGCCGGCGCCGACGAACCCGCCGACGACCGCGCCGGTCAGCGCGCCCGCCGCCAGGCCGATGACCTTGCCCGCGATGAGCTCGCGGTGCGTACGCATCATTCGCGCTTGGCGCAGATCGCGATCGTCGACGGGGCGCCAGCGCAGCCGGCCTCCGACGACCGGCGCCAAGAGAGCGAGCCGCCGCTGGACCGCCGTGCCCCGTCGCGCGGCGACGCAGAGCGCTCCGGCCGCGATGGCGGCGCACGCGACGCCGATGAGCATCATCGCGACACCGTCCGCACGATCCGGCGCCCGAGAACGATGCCCGCGAGCTCGAGTGCGACCGCGACCGGGATGAGCACGCTCTTCCCCACGCCGGAGCCGAGCGTTGCCGCGAGGCCGGGCATCGTGGCGGCGAGGTAGAGCGCCATGGCCGGGACGACCCCCGCCAGCAGGTAGCTCTGCATCCGCACGCCCGCGGCCCGCGCACGGACCTCGGCATCGAGGCGATCGTCGTGGTCGGCGCGCTCCGCGACCAGCTCGAGGAGCGACGCCGCGCGGTCGATGGGCAGACGTTCGGCGACACCCAGCGCCAGCGTGTGCAGCAGCGAGACGACGCGCGGGTCGGTGACATCACGCGCCGCCTGACGCAGCGACCCGTCCAGCGGATCGCCGAGGTCGAATTGCGCCAGCGCCGCCTCGAACGGACGGCGTGCGATCGCGTCCCCGCTCGCGGCGACCGCCCGACGCAGGGCCTGCGGCAGTGCGACACCTGAGCGGAGCATTCCGTGCGTCGCTGCGAGGAGGCGCGGGAGCTCGCGCCGCGCGCGGTCGCGCGCCACGGCCGCACGGGAGCGAACGATGATCGATGGCGCTGCTCCGAGCGCCACGCCGGCCAGCGGGAACAGACCGAGCACGGCCGCCACGGTGACGCCGGCGATGACCGCGGCGAGCCGGAATGCTTCCCATTTCGCGAGCGACACGCGCCAGCCGGTGTCGCGGAGCGCCGCCGCGTCGGGATGCACCGGTGGTCGCGGCCGCCATGCGGCGGCCAGCGGGATCGAGATGGCGGCCGCGACCGTCACGGCGATCGCGATCGCACCGATCGAGCCTTGGGTCATCGGTCCGCGTTCGTCCAGACGATCGTCGCGAGCTCGTCCTCGACGCGGGCGATCTCCCGCACGATGCGTCTCCCATCGGCTCGGCGCTCGAGATGGACGACCACATCGATCGCCCGGCAAACGTGGCGGCTGATGGCCGCCGCGGAGAGCTCGCCGGCCCGGGCGAGGAGCAGCTCGAGGCGACCAAGTGCGTCGCGCGCGGACCCGGCGTGCAGCGTCGTGAACGAGCCGTCGTGGCCGGTGCTGAGCGCCTCCAGCAGCGCGGACGCGTCCCGCGGCGAGCGGACCTCACCGACGATGATGCGGTCGGGTCGCATCCGTAGCGAGTTGACCACCAGGTCGGCGACGCCAACGCCACCGTCGCGGGACGGGACGCACTCCAGGTGGACTGCATGGTGATGTGGCAGCACGAGCTCGTTCGTGTCCTCGATGACGATGACGCGCTCGTCCGCGGGGATCGCGCCGGCCAGCGAGCGCAGCAGGGTGCTCTTGCCCGAGCCGGTCGCGCCGCTCACCACGATGTTGCGCCGGCGCCTGACGGCGTCGACGAGCAGGGCGGCGGCCTCTCCGCTGAGCGCCCCCGCTGCGACCCATGAGGATGGGCCGGCCAACGGCATCGAGAGCGGGCGGAACTTCCGGATGGACAAGCACGGCCCGCCGACCGGCTCGATGACCGCGTTCGCGCGAGAGCCATCGCGCATTCGCGCGTCCACGAAGGGATGCTCGATCGTGAGCTCGCGCCCGACGCTCGATGCGATTCGGTAGACGAGATCCGAAAGCTCCGCAGCGTCGCGAAAGGCGATCGTGACGCGCTCGAGCCGGCCGTCACGCTCGACGAAGATCCTGTCGGGCGCGTTCACCAGAACGTCGGTGACTCGCGGATCGTCGAGCAGCGACTGAAGGCAACCGAAGCCGAAGAGATCCGCGCACAGACGCTCCAGCTCCGGGTCCGAGAGCCGTGTGCCGGCGGCGCTCCGCACGCGCTCGCGGATGAGCCGACGGCGCGCCGGGTCGGCGTACAGCGCGAGCAGCGTCGCCGGATCGAGACCGGAGGAGACCTCGTTCCGAACACGCGCGACGAGCGCCGCGTCGATCAGGCGACGCTCCGGATCAGTGGATCGAGCGCTCGCGCGGTCGGCGCGCGGACCGCGAACTCGTCACCCGCGAGGAACGGGTCTCGCGGAACGCAGGCGAGGACCGGCCACGGAAGCCGCGAGCCGATCCGAGCGGCATCCTCCGGCGCGGCGTTGACGACGACCGCGCCGATACGAGTGCCGATGCCTTCGAGCAACGCCGCCGAGCAGAACGCCGCCTGCAGCTGGGACACCGACGGGCCGACGACCACACAGAGGAGATCCAGCGCGGCGACGACGTCCCCGTCGAGGGCTTCGGCGCCCGAACCGAGGTCGATGACGAGAGGTCCGGCGCCGCGAAGGCGTCCGACGAGCTCCGCGACGCGCGGGCCGTCGAACGTTCGCCCGAGATCCGGCGAACCGCGGAGTAGCCGAATATCGCCCCATCGGGAGAGCAAGGCGACCTCGCTCGAAGGACGCAGCAGTGCGTCGCAGATCGTCGCGCCTGTGCCGCGCGCGCGGATCGAGAGGGTCGGCGCGCGACGATCGAGGTCGATCAGGACCGGCGGCCGACCCCCAGCCGCCGAGCGATGGGCGACGAGCGCCGCGGCCGTCGACGTGCCCACACCCGCGTTGAGGGCCCAGAATCCGATGCACCGTTCCTCGGGAAGCGCAGGCGGACGGACCGGCACCAGCACTTCGAGCGGCTCATCGCGCCCGGTCGCGTCACGCATGAGGGCGAGCGCGACCTCGGCGACCGGCGATGCGTCGAGCCACCGCCGCCAGCTCACGACGCCACCCATCGCGAGAGCTCGTTCTGGCTCGCGTACCGCCGGATCGGCCGTGCGGCGGTCGTTGGATCGAACAGCACGGGCCGCAGCGTGCGACGCGCCGATCGCAGCGTGGTCCGGCCGCACCATGCCGTCCGGCGGATCTCGAGCAACGTGTCGTCTTCGCGCAGCAGCGCCCGGCAGCGGGCGCGGCGCCAGTCACCCAACGGCCAATGCGGGATCCGCCGGCGGAGCAGGCTCCGAGTGGCCTCCGCCAGGGACAGCACGCGGACCTCGACGACGTCGAGCTCCTCGGCGCCGAGCCGAGCAGGCTCGAGCGTCAGACCGATCGCGCGGACGAGGGCCGGGTGTTCCGGCCGTTCGGCGGCGTCCGCCACCGCGCGAACACCATGCACCGCGAGCGCCCGTCGAAGCTCCGCGACGTACGGGTCGTCGACCGCGAGTCGAACTTCCGAGCCGAGCCTCCACATCGTGAAGCGCGGCGCGCGCAATGCGAGGTCGAAGGCCCGGTGAGCGGCGGGGTCGAGGAGCAACGTCGTCACTCGCGGACCGGGATGAAGACCAGGACGAACGAGCTCGTGGCGATGCGATCGGCGACACGCAGCTCGTCGCTCGGCGCGAGGGCCACGACCACGCTCCCGAGCCGGTCGATGGTCACCGATGACGCGCGGCCGCTCCCGTTCGCCCCGAACGGTCCGCCGTTCTCGCTGCGGATGTCGAGGATCGTCACGTTGGCCGCGATGAGCTCGGTGACGCGGCCGGCCGGCGCGCGACCGGCCAGGGGGACCGCGATGACATCGACGTGCGCGCCGGCGACGAGCGCGCCGCCCACGGCCTGCGAGGGTGTGACCGGGATCGCGACCGCGCGCTGGCCCGCGGCCGGCACGAGTCCGCTGTGGAACGCGGCGGCAGCGACGCCCAGAGCTGGAGCGATCAGGATCTGGCCAGGCCAGAGCGGCGCCCGTGGGACGCGACCGACCGCGTCCTCGAGGCCGCGCAGCGCGCCCGCCGGGACGGCATCGGGCGGCAGCTCGCGGCTGGCCACGTCATCGATGGTGATCACCTTGTCGGCGTCGAGGGCGTGTGCCGCGACCACGACGGTCACCCGTTGGATGCTCGCGTAGTACACGGTCCCTGCGACGATCCCGCAGACGAGGGCGAGGGCGAGGAGCGCGCGCTGCCCGATCACTCGACGAGCCCGGGCGCCCGAACGCTGACGCGCAGCGCGAGCTCGCGCGACGTTCCATCGGTGAGATCGATCGCGAACCGGACGACCCAGACGCTGCCGGGAGCGGCGAGCGCATCCCACCGCGCGACGAACGCGTCGGTCGCGTTGCCGTTGCTCAGACCGAGGACGACCGCGTTTCCCGACACGAGCCGCCAGGCGCGCACGGCCGTGCCGTCCAGCGACACTGCGATCCGGCGGCCACGCAGGACCTCGATCGCGCGATCAGGCAGCAGGGTCGGCGTGAGCGATACGGGTCGTGCTGGTGCGCCGGGTGCCGGAGCGGGGCCTTCGACGATCGGTGCGACGGACGCGTTCGGTCCGGCCGGCACCGCCGCGACCGGCGGCTGGCCGATCAGGAGGAGGACCGGTGCCGGCGCGGCCGCAGGCGGCGGCGGGGGCGCGACGCGAGCGGCGCGCGCGATCTCGGCATCGTCCTGGAAGAACACGACGCTGACCGGCAGGAAGGTGTCTCCCGCGCGGACGTAGTTCTCGTAGTACGTGCCCGCGACCGAGCGTCCGTCGGTCATGGTCGTGCGGCCGTTGAACGCCGCCCCGTCGTAGGCGCTCGAGCCACCGGTGTCGACGGTCTCGAGGACCCGCGCGTACGAGCCGGTGGTCTCGTGGACCGTCTCGGTCGCGTAGGTGGTGACGTTCCCGCTCTGGCTGACGACGTCCCCGGCGTAAGTGTCCGTCACGAGGTAGATGCCTGGCGGCGGCGGCACCGGCGCCGGTTCGGGTTCCCACACCGCCGCGGGTGGCCACCAGTCCGATCGGTCGTCCTCCTCGGGATCCCATGCGGCGGCGGGCGTCGCCAGCAAGAGGATCACGAGCACCCCAAGCGTGATCGAGCGGGTCATCGCGCACCTCCGTTCGCCTGGACCGCGACATCCGTGACCGGCCGGAAGAACAGGACGCCGAAAACGGGCGTGCGCACGGGCACCGTGGCGGTGATCCGAACGGTCGCCGGGCTCCGGTCCACGGTCACCGTCGCGGCCGAGGCGATCGCCGCCGGAGTGGCCGCAAGCGCGTCGGCGATCGATCCGAGGTTCGCCGCGAAGAGATCACGCGCGACGTCGGCGGCATCGGACGCCGGTTCGAGACTGCCGGTGCGGGCGAGCTCGGCGTCGCTCTGGTCGTTCACGGCGACGAGCACCGCAAGGTCGGCGGCCGACCGCGCGCGCGCCGCGACGACGCGCAACGCCCCGAGCTCCAGCGTCGTGGTCAGGACGACCGCGAGCAGCGGGAGGAGCGCGAGGGTCGTGACGGCGCTCAACGATTGATCTCGCCGCGCACGACCGCCGTCGTCCGCAGAGGGATGTCCGTCGAAAAGAGGAACGGGATCGCGACCGACGCCGACGATCGCACGGTCACGGTGAGCGGCTGGCGCCACGCGACACGTGACGGCACGATCTCGAGACGCGCCTTGACCGGATCGATACCGGAAGCGCGCAATGAATCGTCGAGCAGCGCGCGTACCTCCGGCGTATCGCCACCGACCTCGGCCGCGAACCGTGCGGCCTGCACCGTCGCGCTCTCCTGCGCGAGCCACCGCTGGAAGACGTCGCCGAACTCGATCACCGCGAACAGCAGTGGAATGAGGATCGTGATCATGAGGGTGGTCTCCAGCGTCGCGAGGCCCTCATCGGTCGATCGCACCGCTAGCGAACGGCACTCATCTGCGTCACGAGCGCCTGCAACCTGGTCACGAGCCCGTTGTTCCAGGCCTGAACACCGACGACGAGCGTGCCGATGACGACCGCAGCACCGATGATGTACTCGATCGTCGCCATGCCCTCGTCCTGACCGCGCACCACGCCGCCCATTGGTCACCTCCTCTGCCGAGCCGGAGGCTGCTCGCGCGGGCATAGCCGAACGATGGGACGCCGTATTGGTACCTCGGTACCGCGACCCGCCGCGACGCGATGTGACGTCGCCGGGCGTACGCTCTCGGCCCGTGGGGATCCTCTATCCGCTCGCCCTCCTCGTCGCGCTCGTGCTCGGAGCGCTCGGCTTCGGCGCGACGCTCCCGGTCGCGCACGTCGCGACGCGCACGAAGCGCCTCCCGGCACAGCCGCAGGTCGTCTGGGGATTGATCAACGATCCGGTCGCGACGAAGGGCTGGGGCGGGAACGTGAAGACCGAGGTCGTCGAGCAGGACGAGCCGCGGCTGCTGACCACGAAGATCGTCGGCGAGAAGGCGTTCGGCGGGACGTGGACCTACGAGCTGGCGCCGGAGGGCCACGAGGCGACGACGCTCACCATCACCGAGCGCGGCGAGATCTACAACCCGCTCTTCCGCACCGTGATGCGTTTGATGGGGCACACCCGGACGATCGACGCGTACCTCGCCAAGCTCGAGACCGCGCTCACCTGAGCAAGGCCGCCTTCCTCGCCGACCTGGGCGCGGCGCACACGATGCTGCGCGAGGCGCTCGCCCGCTCGGACGAACGGACCCTCGCCGAGACGAAGGTGCCGGGGCTCGAGTGGACCGCGAAGGACGTGCTCGCCCACCTCATCGGCTACGACCGGGCGGTCGTCACGGCGATCGAGGGGATCCGCGCCGGGCGGCCGCTCGCGTGGCCGTGGACGTCCACGGGCTTCGACGGCTGGAACGCGACGTCGGTCGGGCCTCGCCGCGACCGCCCGTATTCCGCGGTGTTCGGCGAGCTCGAGACGAGCCGCGCGGCGCTCGTGCGCCAGCTCGAGAGCTGGCCGGAGGGCGCCGGGCCATTCGGCCCGGACTCGTGGGACCTGCAGAAGAGCGCGATCGAGTGGATCGCGCCGCACGAGCGCGAGCACGCCGGGATGATCGCGAAGCTCGGAGCGGGCTAGAGCGCGAGCCGCCCCGCGTCGTGGAACACCCGCAGCTGGTCGCGCCGCACGTAGCCGCAGAGCGCGACGTTCGCCTCGATCGCGAGCGAGACCGCGAGCTCGGTCGGGCTCGTGCGCGAGGCAACGACCCCGCAGCCGAGCCGCGAGGTCTTCACGAGCATCTCGCTGGAGATCCGGCCGGACGTGAGGATCGCCTTGCCGCGCGTGTCCATGTCGGCGAGGATCGCCTCGCCCGCGATGCGGTCGACCGTGTTGTGCCGGCCGATGTCCTCGACGATGAGCTCGAGGCCGTTCGCGCCGAAGAGCCCCGCGGTGTGGGTACCGCCGTGCTCCTTGTACCCGGCGGCCTTGTCGAGGAGCTCCTCCATCCAGGCCATGAGCTGCTCCGGCCGGACGGTCATGCCGCCCTCAACCGGGACGACGTCGAGCGAGAACGTGACGCCGCGGCCACAGCCCGAGGTGAGGATCCGCTTGCGGTCGTGCGGGACGGCGCGCGCGGTCGGCGCGAGGCGGACCTTCACCACGGTCTCCTCGTCGCAGACCTCCATGAGCACGACGTCCTCGGCCCGCTGGATGATGTCCTCGACCCGCAGGAACCCGAGCGCGAGCGCGATGACCCGGATCGGCGAGCAGGCGATGGTCGCGAGCTCCTCGCCGTCGACGATGAGCGAGATCGCGCGCTCCGGGGGCGGGGCCTTGTCCAGAGCGGTGAGCTTCCCGTCGCGGTAGAGGCGCGGGGGCGCGGGCCGCTCGATACGGCGGGCCTGCTCCGTGGTCATCGCATCACCGTCGAGAGGCCGGCGGCGATCTTCGTCGCGTCCATCTCGCCGAGGCTCGTCGCCCGGATGATGCCGTCGCGGTCGATGAAGTACGTCGTCGGCACGCCGTCGCCGAGGCCGTACCGGCGCGCGACGGCGGTGCCCACGTCGATGAGCGGCACGAGATGCGCGATCTGGAGCGAGTCGAAGAAGCCGCGGACCTTGCCGCCGTCCTCGTCGAGGTCGATCTCGTAGAACGCGATGTCCGGGTTCGACGCGGCGGCCTGCTCGAGCCGCGGCATCTCCGCGAGGCACGGCTTGCACCAGGTGGCCCAGAAGTTCAGGACGACCGGCGTGCCCTTGAGCGCCGCCAGGCGCGTGGTCGAGCCGTCCGGCTTGACCCACACGAAGTCGGGCGCCTTCGCCCCGACCCGCCCGGCGGTGTCCGGGGCGTCGACGACGGCCGTGA
The DNA here is from genome assembly GCA_036394215.1 of Candidatus Limnocylindria bacterium. Taxonomy (GTDB): domain Bacteria; phylum Chloroflexota; class Limnocylindria; order P2-11E; family P2-11E; genus UBA4735. Next base: position 7,922 of record DASWFN010000120.1, on the reverse strand, counting down.
TCACGCCGACGTTCGTCTGGCCGACGAACGGCTTCGGCTGGAGCTGCGGCGCGACGAGGGCCGCGAGGGAGGCGAGGGCGATGATCGCGACGAACAGGGCCGCGATCCAGCGCGGGAGCTGCAGCCGCGTGGAGGGCACGACCGGGGAGATCATCCGAGCAGCGGCAGAAAGTTGAACAGCTGGTTCAGGCGGGTGAGCTGGCCCGACAGCAGCAGCAGGCCCATGACGATGACCAGCGTACCGCCGACCGCATTCACCGCCCGGATGTGCAGGCGGACCCAGTCGAGCGCGCGGCGCACGCCGCCGAGGCCGGCCGCGACGAGGAGGAACGGCACGCCGAGCCCGAGCGAATACGCGAGGAGCAGGACCGCGCCGGATGCGAGATCGGCGTTGAGCAGGATGGTGAGGATGAGCGCGAGGTACGGGCCGATGCACGGCGTCCAGCCGGCGCCGAAGGCGATGCCGATGAGGATCGAGCGGCGGTAGCCGGTGGCTGTCCCCTCGAGCCGCAGGTCGGTCGCGCGCTCGAGGAACGGGATCGTGATGAGCCCGAGCATGTGCATCCCGAGCACGACGAGCGCGAGCCCCGCGATCTTCTGCAGCCAGTCGACGAACACACCGCCGAACGAGCCAAGGAGCGCGATCGCGACCCACAGGAGCGTGAATACGAGGCTGAAGCCGGCGACGAACGCCGCGGCGTGGGCGATGGTCCGCCGCCGGTCGGCGCCGGACAGCGCGCTCTCGCCGGCCAGGTTCACGAGGTACGCCGGGACGAGCGGCAGGACGCAGGGCGATAGGAACGAGAGGATCCCGGCGCCGAAGGCGACGGCCAGGTTCATCCGATGGCGTGCGCGAGGTCCGCGATGAGATCGTCGACGTTCTCGATGCCGACCGAGAGCCGGATGAGGCCGGCCGGCGGCGCGAGCTTCGTGCCGCGCACCGAGCCGTGGGTCATCGCGAGCGGGACCTCGATGAGCGACTCGACGCCGCCCAGCGATTCGGCGAGCGCGAAGATCCGGGTGCGCGCGACGAGCCGCTTCGCGGCGGCCTCGCCTCCGGTCTTCAGCTCGAAGCTGAGCATCCCGCCGAAGCTCCGCATCTGCCGGCGCGCGATGGCGTGCTGCGGGTGGGTCGGGAGCCCCGGGTAGTTCACGCTCTTGACCCGAGGGTGCTCGTAGAGCCACTCGGCGATCGCCTGGCCGTTCTCGGAATGCCGCTCCATCCGCACCGCGAGGGTCTTCGCGCCGCGGAGGACGAGCCAGCTGTCGAACGGCCCGGGCACCCCGCCCGCGGCGTTCTGGATGAACTTGAGGCGCTCGAGCAGCTCGGGGGAGCGGCCGACGACCGCCCCGCCGACCACGTCGGAGTGGCCGCCGATGTACTTCGTCGTCGAGTGCGTCACGAGGTCCGCACCGAGGAGCAGCGGCTGCTGCAGGTACGGGCTGGCGAAGGTGTTGTCGACGACCAGCAGGGCCTTCGCCTTGTGCGCGATCTCGGCGATCGCGGCGATGTCGATGACCTTGAGCAGCGGGTTGGTGGGCGACTCGGTCCATACGAGCTTCGTCTTCTTCGTGATCGCACGCTTCACCGCGGCGGGGTTCCGCATGTCGACGGCGGTCAGGCCGATGCCGTGCCGCTCGAAGATGCGCTTGAACAGGCGGTAGGTGCCGCCGTAGACGTCATCGACGAGCACGACGTGATCGCCGGTGTTGAGCAGGTGCGCGACCGCGTCCTCGCCGGCCATGCCGGAGGCGAACGCGAGGCCCCAGCTGCCCTGCTCGAGCGCGGCGAGGCAGGTCTCGAGGGCCTTGCGCGTGGGATTGGCCGTGCGCGCGTAGTCGAAGCCCTTGTCCTTGCCGACGGCCTCCTGGGCGAACGTGCTCGTCTGGAAGATCGGCACCGTGACCGCGCCGGTCGTCGCCTCAGGGTCCTGGCCGGCGTGGATCGCGAGGGTCTCGAAGCTCGGCTTGCGGATGTCCTTCCCCACGCACGCAAGTATGGGCGCGGCGCGCCCGCGGGGTCAGGCGGTCGGTCTCAGCTGATCGAACGCATTGGCGACGCCCTCGAGCACGTCGGCGTTGACGTGCTCCGAGAGCGAATACACGACGTACTGTCCGCGGCGCTCAGCGGTGACCGCGTCGACGCCGCGGAGCACCTTGAGGTGCTGGCTCGTCGCGGCGCGCGTCTTCGAGATGACCCGCGAGAGCTCGCTCACCGTGAGCGGCGTCGCGCGGAGCGCTTGCACGATCCGCAGGCGGCTCGGATCGCAGAGGCTGTCGAGGATCTTCTCGGCATGCTTCTGCACCGATGCCGGCAGCAGCTCCTTCTGGGCGGCTGAGACGGCGTTGGGCTCGATGCCATTGGCTCCGGTCAAGGGATACAGGCGTCCTCTCGTCGTTCTGGAGCGGCGGGACCGCCGCGAGGGGCGCACATGCGCTGTCTACGTGCCTGTAGGGCACACAGTCAAGCCTGTGCGAGCCCACGCAACTGGGTCGCCGCGCGCTCCGCGTGGCCCCCTGTTTTGCAGTCTCGATGCCAACCACCGATCCGGCGACCGACGGCCGGATCAGCGCGAGGCGCGGCGCTGGTGGGCGACGAACTCGAGGAGATCGGCCTTCGTGATGACCGAGACCGGCTTGCCGTCCTCGACCGCGAGCAGCGCGGGCACGCCGCCGGCGAGCTCCGCGTAGAGGCGCTCGACGTCCTCGTTCGCGTTCACGACGGGGAACGGCGCCTCCATCACGCGCTCGACGCTCGCGTCGACAAGGGCGGGCTCGCGGAACACGCGATCGAGCATCGTCCGCTCCTGCACGCTGCCGACGATGTCGCTCACCGAGGCCGCCGTGCCGTTGGACACCACCGGGATCTGGGAGATGCCGTAGCGCTGCATGGTGTCGATCGCCGAGCGCACCGTGTCGCTGCGCGAGACGACCACGAGCTGCGGCGTGCCGCCCTCGCGCTCGCGGATGATGTCGCCGACGCGCGTGAGGTTCGCGAAGCGCTGCAGGAATCCGTTCTGCCGCATCCACTCGTCGTTGTAGAGCTTGGAGAGATACGACTTGCCGGAGTCCGGGAGCAGCACGACGACGAGCGCCGACTCGTCGAGATCCTTCGCGATCTCGAGCGCCGCGTGCATCGCGGTGCCCGACGACACGCCGGCGAGGATGCCCTCCTCGCGCGTGATGCGGCGCGCGGTGAGGAACGTGTCGCGGTCCGAGACGGTGACCCACCGGTCGACGAGCTTCGGGTCGAACGTGCCCGGCCAGAAGTCCTCACCGATGCCCTCGGTCTTGTACGGGTGGACCTCGCCGGTGTAGATCGAGCCCTCGGGGTCGGCGCCGACGATCTGGATCTTGGGGTTCTGCTCCTTGAGGTAGCGGCCCGCCCCGGTGACCGTGCCGCCGGTGCCGATGCCAAGGACGAAGTGCGTGATCTTGCCCTCGGTCTGCGTCCAGAGCTCGGGACCGGTCGTCCGGTAGTGGGCCTGCACGTTCTGCTGGTTCCAGTACTGGCCGGGCATGAAGCCACCGGGGAGCTCCTTCGCGAGCCGCTCGGCGACCTTGTAGTACGAGAGCGGCGAGTCCGGCGCGACGGCGGTCGGGCAGATCACGACCTCGGCGCCGTACGCGCGGAGGATGTCGCGCTTCTCCTGGCTCTGCTTGTCCGGCAGGGTGCAGACGAGCCGGTAGCCCTTCAGCGCCGCGGCGATCGCGAGGCCGACGCCGGTGTTGCCGCTGGTCGGCTCGACGATGGTGCCGCCCGGCTTGAGGAGCCCGCGCTTCTCGGCGTCCTCGATCATCGCGAGACCGATCCGGTCCTTGACCGAGCCGCCGGGGTTGAGCATCTCGAGCTTCGCTACGAGGCGCGGCTTGAGGCCCTTCCCGATGCGGTTCAGCTCGACGAGGGGCGTGTTGCCGACGAGTCCGAGGACGTCCTTGGCGATGGGCATGTTGAGGATGCTAGTCGCGCGCGACGCCTCCCGGCGCTAGTGCGTCCGCGGCTCCAGGATCAGGTACGCCCCGGTCACGATGAGGATGACCGGCACGAAGTACGGCTGGAATCCGGCCGGGATGAGCTCGATCTTCGCGAAGAGGTCGGCGAGCGCGACGACGCCGATCACCGCCGCGACGATGAGCGGGATCTTGCGCGACGGCGACAGCAGGTAGATCACCACGAACGCCGCGGCGAGCGACGCGAGGAAGATCGCGGACGCCTCGGCCTGGAGGCTGAACGCCGTCGGGATGATGAGCCCGAGCCCGAAGCCGATCATCGTCGCCGCGGGCACGAGGTACACGAACTGTTGGGTGCCGGCGACGTACGCGATGAGGAACGCGACACCGAGGAAGAGGAAGAGGTACGCCCCCGCGTCGCGCACGCCCATCGGCGGAAGCAGGACGGCGAAGCCGACGGCCAGGAGCACCGCCCCGCCGAGAACGCCGCGGCCGCCGGTTATCCCTCGCATGCTCGGTCGCCAGTCTACCTAGCCGCCGGGCTGCCGCTCGATACGCGGCAACGGCTGGCCCGCGGCGAGATGGACCGGCGGATCGCCCTGCAGGGACTCGCCGTACTTGAGGCCGCTCCCGGTGTTCAGGACGAGCACGTCCTCGTGCGGATCGATGAAGCCCTGCTTCGCGAGCTGGCGCGCGCCTTCGAGCGCGGCGGCCCCTTCCGGGCACACCAGCAACCCTTCGCTCACGCCGACGAGCCGCATCATCGCGGCGATCGCCTCGTCCGGAACGTCGATGGCGATCCCGCTCGACTCGCGCAGGATCCGCAGGACGAGGAAGTCGCCGAGCGCCTTCGGCACGCGGATCCCCGCAGCGAACGTCCGCGGGTCGGGCCACGGCTCGGACTCGAGCTTGTCGGCGTGGAACGCCTTCACGATCGGCGCGCACCCCTCGGCCTGGACCGCCACGAAACGCGGAAGCTTGTCGTCCTCGAGCCAGCCGATGCTGCGCAGCTCCCGGAACGCCTTCCACATCCCGATGAGCCCGACGCCGCCGCCGGTCGGGTAGACGATGACGTCGGGGAGCGTCCATCCGGCCTGCTCGGCGATCTCGAAGCCCATCGTCTTCTTGCCCTCGATGCGGTACGGCTCCTTCAGCGTCGACGCGTCGAACCAGCCGTACTCGGCGCACGCGCGCTTCACGACCGCGCCGGCGTCGGCGATCGAACCATCGACCAGATATACCCGGGCGCCGTACGCGGCGGTCTCGCGCTGGATGACGTCGGGCGTGGTCGCGGGCATCACGACGATGACCCCGAGGCCCGCGCGCGCACCGTACGCGGCCCACGCCGCGCCGGCATTGCCCGCGGTCGGGAGCGCGATCGTCGTCGCGCCGAGCTCGCGGGCGCGGGTCACGCCCACGGCGGCGCCGCGGGCCTTGAACGTGCCGGTCGGCAGCAACCCCTCGTCCTTGATGAACAGCCGGTGCATGCCGAGCGACTCGCGGAGCGCGAACGGCTCGACGATCGGGGTGTTCCCCTCGCCCAGGCTGACGACGTTGTTCGGATCGTCCATCGGCAGCAGCTCGCGGTAGCGCCACATCGACGCCTGCCGGCCGCCGAGCATCGAGCGCGGCACCGATCGGAGGCGCTCGAGGTCGTAGCGCACGAGGAACGGTCCGCCGTCCTTCGGGCAGAGGTTCGCGAGCGTCGACGCGTCGGCGGTCGTGCCGCATCTCGCGCATTCGAGGTTCGTGACGTAGGAGCGGGCCGGGACGTGGGCGGGCTGGATGCTCACGCCACCCGTTCGATCTTCGCGCCGAGCCCGCGCAGCCGCCCGTCGACATCCTCGTAGCCGCGGTCGATCTGCTCGATGTTGTTGATGACGCTGGTCCCCTTCGCCGCGAGCGCGGCGCCGAGGAGCGCGAAGCCGGCGCGGATGTCCGGGCTCTGGAGCTCCGTCCCGTAGAGCTGCGAGGGGCCGACGATGATCGCGCGGTGTGGGTCGGCGAGCACGACACGTGCCCCGAACGATTCGAGCGCGCCGAGCCAGAACATCCGGTTCTCGTACATCCACTCGTGGATCAGGACGATGCCTTCGGCCTGCGTCGCGAACGCGGCGGCGATGCTCGTCAGATCGGATGGAAAGCCGGGCCAGAGCTGCGACTTGATCGTCGGGATCTTGCCGCCGAGGTCCTGCTGGATGACGTAGCGCTCCTTCGCCGGCACATGCAGATCGTCGCCGTCGATGCTCGAATCGACGCCGAGCCGCTTGAAGACCGCCCGCGTCATCGCGAGGTGCTGGGGCGCGCACCGGTGAACGGTGAGCTCGCCGTGGGTCATCGCGGCGAGCCCCATGAAGGACCCGACCTCCATGTGGTCGCTCCAGACCTCGTGGTCCACGCCGTGGAGCTCGGGGACGCCGCGGATCTCGAGCGTGTTCGTGCCGATCCCGTGGACCCGCGCGCCCATCTGCACGAGCACCATCGCGACCTCTTGCACATGGGGCTCGCTCGCGGCGTTGCGGATGACCGTGCGCCCCGGAGCGAGTACGGCGCACAGCAGCGCATTCTCGGTCGCGGTGACGGACTGCTCGTCGAGCAGCACGTCGGCGCCGGCGAGCTCGGTCGCTTCGAGGCCGAAGCCGACCCGATCCGCGGTGACCTTCGCGCCGAGCGCCTGGAGCGCGAGCCAGTGCGTGTCCGAACGCCGCCGTCCGATGACGTCACCCCCAGGAGGGCCAAGGGTCACCTTCTTGAACCGGGCGAGCATCGGCCCGGCCACGAGCAGCGACGTCCGGATCTCGCGCGAGAGCTTCGGATCGATGGCGGTCTTGTTGACGTTCGCGGCGCAGATCGTGACCGCCTGCGGATCGAGCCGATCGACGGTCGCGCCGAGGCCCGCGACGATCTCGAGCATCGCGGTCACGTCTCGGATCCGTGGCAAGTTGCGGAGGATGACCGGCTCGTTCGTGAGCAGACTCGCGGCGATGAGCGGCAATGCCGAGTTCTTGTTGCCCTTCGCGGTGATCTCGCCGCGAAGCGGGGTGCCGCCTTCGACGATGAAGCGCGCCATCGCCGCGTAGCCTAGACGGATGCCCCGATACGACGCGGTGGGCTTCGACCTGCTCACGGCGCTGCTCGACACGCTGCCGCTCTGGCGAGAGGTCGCCGGCGATCACGACCGCGGGACCAGATGGCACGCCGCGAATCAGCGCCTCTTGCGCGGGAAGCCGTACCGGCCGTTCGAGGACCTCGTGCGCGAGAGCGCGACGGAGGTCGGCGCCACGCCGGCCCAGGCGCGCGAGCTGCTGAAGCGCTGGGCCGAGGTGGATCCGTGGCCGGACACCGCCGCGGCGCTCGCCGCGGTCGGGGACCGTCCGCGGTTCATCGTCACCAACTGCTCCAAGAAGCTCGGGCTGCTCGCGGCCAAGCGAGCCGGAGAATTCGCGCTCGTGATGACCGCGGAGGAGGCCGGAGCGTACAAGCCGGACCCACGGCCCTACCGCGCGGCGCTGGCCGGTCTCGGGCTCCAGGCGAAGCGCGTCCTGTTCGTCGCCGGGTCCGCGCATGACGTGGGCGGCGCGAAGCGGATCGGGATGGACGTGTACTGGGCGAACCGCCATGGGGCTGCCCCGCCGGACGACGCGTCGCCGATGGTCCACGCGCCGGATCTCGGCCGGCTGGCCGCGCTCCTCGATGGCTGACCGGGACCCCACGCAGCTCACGCTCTCGTTCTCGATCGGACGGCCGGTCCGCGGCGCCAACGCGCTCGTCACGCGCGACGACGGCAACACGGTGCTGCCGACCACGGACGCGGACTGGGACGACTGGGTGTCGGCCGGCGCGCTCCGCAATTGGGCGCGCCACGACGCGCTCCTGGACTGGCTCGACCGCTACGGCGGCGAGAAGGGCTTCGCGCGCGACGACCAGCTCGCCGCGTACGACGAGCGGTTCGACTTCCAGCAGTTCCTCGC
>DASWFN010000119.1:0-22188 GCA_036394215.1 Candidatus Limnocylindria bacterium | reverse complement strand
CGCAGCCGGACGAGCAGCTCACGCCCGCGGACGTGAACCTCATCCTGCGCGTCGACAAGCTGAAGCAGCAGGAGCTCGCGCAGCAGCTCATGGTCGAGCGCCTTCGCCGCGAGCAGCACATCGACCCAGCGGCCGCCCTCCGCGCGCAGGCGGTCGAGTCGCTGCCGATGCGTTTCCAGCCACCGGTCAAGGAGCGCGTGGCCGCGGAGACGGCCGAGAACGAAGTCGAATACGAGGACGAGACGTTCACCGAGCGGCTGCTCGCGTTCCTCTGGGCCGCCCGCCTGTTCCTCGTCACCGGTCTGGTGGTCATCGCGCTCATCGCGGCGTACGGCTACCTGCAGACGCCGTCCTCGCCACTGGCCGGACCGAAGCCGCTCGCGTTCGCCGCCATGAACGAGCGGGTCCAGGCGGACAGCTGGAGCTTCGTCGTCCAATCGGTCGACCGGCTGAACCGGCTCGGTCCGACGCCGCCGGCGCAGGGGTCGTACCTGATCGTCCATCTCACCGTCATGCGCAAGGCGGACGCCGCGCCGCTCGACACGAGCCAGTTCACGCTCGTCGATGCGTCCGGCGCGACGGTGTTCGCGCTTCCCGCGACGAGCGACTTGTACGCCAACACCGGTCTCGTGTGGCCGACGCGCTACCCCCTCAATTCGGCCACGCCGGCCATGCTCGTCTTCGACGTGAGCCCGAACGCTCGCGGCCTGCTGCTCCTCATCAAGCCCGCGAACGTCGAGGTCAAGATCACCGACTAGGCGGCTCGATCGCCGACGCGGTCATGAAGCACAGCAGCAGGACCGGCGCGACGAACAATGCGTACCCGATCGCGGTCGAGCTCACGATCGATGTCGCCTCGACCCCCATCACGAGCGCGACGAGCCCCGGCGCGCGCATCGAGCCGCGCTCCCGCGCCCGGATGGCGAACGGCACGACGAGCGGGGCCCCGGACCAGAGCGCGACGAGCGGACCGCCCAGGCCCTGGCTCGCGAGCGACGTACCCAGTGCGAGGCCGAGCAGCAGCGCGACGACGGCGGAGCCCCACGCCGCGGCCCGCGTCATCGCGCGAGCGCCGCGCGGGTGCTCGGCCCAGCGCGCCGCGCCGAGCGCCGAAGGGCCCGCAGGTCCGCCGGCGTGTCCACGTCGAGCGCCACCCGAGCGATGGACAGGACGCGCCCTTCGCGCCCACCCGCCGCGCGATGGGCGGCGAAGCTGCCGCGGCCGAAGCGCGGCGCGATGCGTGTCGGCGGCCGGACGTAGAGCGCGTTCGTCCCCGACCGGCGGCGGTCCGGAACGACCACCGTCGGCGCGCGCCTCCCGGCGGCGCCGATGCGCCGCAGGTCCGCGGTCCGTACGAGCGGGACGTCCGCGGCGACGATGAGCGCCGCCGTCGCCCCGTCGCGCGCGGCGCGGGCCAGCCCGCGCCCGGCGCCATCGCGGGTGCCGCGTGCCGGCACGACCATCGCTCGGGCCCCCGCGGCACGCGCCCGCGTCGCGATCGATCGCGCGTCGGTCACGACGAGCACCGGCCACCGCGTCGCCGTGGCTGCCGCGAGGACGTCGTCGAGCATCGCCGTGGCGAGCGCTCTGCGCTCCTGCGGCGAGAGCACGGTGCGCAGCCGCGTCTTCGCCTGCCGCGGGTCGCGCGCGAGGACGATCACCACGAGCTCGCTCACGCCAGGCCCGCGGCCGCCACGACCGTTCGAGCGAGCGCGGCCCGTGAGGCCGTGTCGCGCATGATCGTCGGGGCCACCGTCACGCGCAGGCCGAGCGCTTCGACCGCGGGGGCGAGGGCGCGATCCGCCTCGTCGAGGACGAAGGCGTCCGCGAGATCGCGGTAGAGCCGAGCGACGCCGAGGGCCGATACGTCGTGCCCGAGCGCGGCCAGCATCGCCGCGGCCGGGCCCTTGATCGCGGCGCCGCCGACGATCGGGCTGACCGCGACGACCGTCACGCGCGCCGCGCCGATGGCGTCGCGCATCCCGGCGAGCTCGAGGATCGGGCCGATGCTCACGAACGGATTGCTCGGCGCGACGACGATCGCATCTGCGGCCGCGATCGCTTCGAGCACGCGCGGGGTGGCCGGACCGTCGGTCTCGAAGCGCAGCTCGCGCACGATGTCGGCCGTCCGCCGCTTCACGAAGTACTCCTGGAACGTCAGCCAGCCGCCGTCCGCGGCCCGGACCATCGTGCGCTGCCGCGCGTCGGTCGCGGGCAAGACCGTCGCGCCGATCCCGAGGGCCCTGCGCATGCCGTCGGTGATCTCGGTGAGCGCGTCGCCATCGCGGAGGCGGCCGCTGCGATGGATGTGCGCGCCGAGATCGCGATCGCCCAGCCGGAACCACGTGTCCTCGCCGAACCGAGCGAGCTCGGCTTGCGCGTTGTACGTCTCACCGCGGCGGCCCCAGCCCTGCGACTCCTCGACGACCCCGGCGAGCGTGTAGAGCACGGTGTCGATGTCCGGGCTCACGTGCAGGCCGTAGAAGTCCTCGTCGTCCGCGACGTTGACGATCGCGGTCACGCCGGCCGGGTCGACGACGTCCACGAGGCCGGAGAGGAATCGCGCCGCGCCCACCCCGCCGCAGAGGACGGCGATCCGATGCATCTGTGTCAGGCTAGGGGAATGAGCGACGACGGCCCGCTCCTCCTGCTCGATGCGGCGAGCCTCCTCTATCGCGCGTATCACGCGGTGCCGGAGCTCAAGGCGGCCGACGGCACGAAGGTGCACGCGGCGATGGGATTCCTGAACTTCGTCAGTCGGCTCCTGCCGGACCGCAGGCCCGGACGGTTCTTCGCGGCGCTCGACAACGATTGGCGCCCGGCGTTCCGCGTAGACGCGCTGCCCACGTACAAGACCCACCGGCTCGCGGGCCCCGACGACGAGCCCGATGAGGTCGGGCTGCAGTTCCCGATCCTGCTCGAGATCTTCGACGCGATCGGCCTGTCCTACGCGGAGGCCGATGGGTTCGAGGCCGAGGACGTGATCGCGACGATCGCCGCGACCACCGACGAGCGCGTCGAGGTCGTGACCGGAGACCGGGACCTCTTCGCGATCGTGCGCGACCCGCGGGTCAAGGTGCTCTACACGCTGCGCGGCGTGAGCGAGCTCGCGGAGGTCGACGAGGGCTGGATCGCCGGGAAGTACGGCATCCCCGGTGACCGGTACCTCGACTACGCCCTCATGCGCGGTGACCCGTCGGACGGTTTGCCGGGCGTCGCCGGCATCGGCGAGAAGACCGCGAGCGAGGTGCTGCGCCGGTACGGATCGCTCGACGCCGCGATCGCGTCGCCCGACCTGAGCCCGGCGATCCGCCTGAAGCTCGACCGCTCGGCGGCATACCTCGAGGCCGCGCGCCGCGTCGTGGCGCCCGTCGAGGACGCGCCCGTTCGCGGCGGGGACGGCTCGGTGCCGTCGAGGCCGCGCGACGTCGAGCGTGTGCGCGCGCTCGGCGAGCGGTACAACCTGCGCGGCAGTGTCGAGCGGCTGATCGCGGCGCTCCCGTCCGTACCATGAGGTGGTGATCGTCTATCCCGCGATCGACATCCTCGATGGCCAGGTCGTCCGCATGACCCGCGGCGACTTCGCGACCGTCGAAGAGGTCGCGAAGTCGCCGCTGGAAGCCGCGAAGCGGTTCGTCGCCGAGGGCGCGGAGTGGATCCACATCGTCGACCTCGATGGCGCCCGCACCGGGACCCCCGCGAATCTCCAGCACATCCGGGCCATCGCGAGCCGCTACACCGTGCAGCTGCAGGCCGGTGGCGGGATCCGGGACTTCGACACCGCGGAAGCCTTCGCCGAGGCCGGTGTGTCGCGCATCGTCGTCGGCACCGCGGCCGTCCGCGACAAGGAGCTCATCGGCCGGCTCGTCGACCGTCACGCGGACGGCATGGCGGTCGCGGTCGACGCGCGCAACGGCATGGTCGCCGCGCAAGGCTGGACCGAGACGACCGACGTCGCGGCGGCCGACCTCGCGCGCGATCTCGCGATCCAGGGGGTGCCGACGATCATCTACACGAACGTCTCGGTCGACGGCACGCTGCAGGGCGTGGACCTCGAGTCGACGGAGACCGTGGCCCGCGCCTTCGGCGGCGACCTCATCTACTCCGGCGGCGTCGGCTCCGTCGACGACGTCACCTCGCTCGCGAAGCTCAGGCACCGCGGTCTACGCGGCGTCATCGTCGGGCGCGCGATCTACCTCGGCCGGTTCACGCTCGCCCAGGCCATCGCCGCGGCCCGGGCCTGATGCTCGCGACGCGCGCGCCGCTCACGGTCGACCTGCCACTCGACCCGAACACGATCGTCGTGACCGATCTGCTGAAGCGCTACAAGGGCGCCGAGCTGAATGCGGTCGACGGCATCAGCTTCAGCGTGAAGGCCGGCGAGCTCTTCGCGCTCCTCGGGCCGAACGGAGCGGGGAAGACGACGACGATCTCGATCCTCACCACGACGCTCGCGCCGACCTCCGGGTCGGCGATCATCGGCGGCCACGATCTCGCGAGCGACCCGAGCGCGGTGCGCCGTGCCGTCGGCATCATCTTCCAGAAGCCCAGCCTCGACCTGAATCTGACCGCCGAGGAGAACGTTCGGCTCCACGCGATCCTCTACGGGCTCTTCCCGTACCGGCCGTTCTTCGCTCTCATGCCCGTCGCGTACCGCGACCGCGTGCGCGAGCTCTCGGCGATCCTCGGCATCGAGCGCGAGATGTTCAAGCCGGTGAAGACATTCTCGGGCGGGATGAAGCGCAAGCTCGAGATCGTCCGGAGCCTCATGCACCGGCCTCGGGTGCTGTTCCTCGACGAGCCGACGGCCGGTCTCGACGCGGCGAGCCGCCGCGCGCTCTGGGACTACCTGCGCGAGGTCCGCGCCGAGACCCGGGCGACGGTCTTCCTCACCACGCACTACCTCGACGAGGCCGAGGACGCCGATCGGATCTGCATCCTCGATAAGGGGAGGATCGTCGCAGAGGGCTCGCCCGCGAGCGTGAAGCAGGACCTCACGCACGAGTACGTCGTGGTCGATGCCGCCGACCGGGACGCGTTGCGGCGCGAGCTCGTTTCGCGCGGGATCGAGCATCGCGAGACGCCGCTGTTCGAGATCCCCGCCGGCAGCGCGGGCGTGCACGCGCTCCTGCGGTCCATCGAGACGCCGCTCACGGCCGTGCGGACCGTCGCCCCGTCGCTCGAGGACGCCTACCTGAAAGTGCTGGCGCGCTCGTGATCGCGCCGGCGGAGCTCCACTCGGTCCTGGCGCTCGCGCAGCGCGACCTCACCAAGCTGGTGCGTGACCGGCCGCGGCTCATCACGACGTTCATCTTCCCGTTCATCTTCATCGGCGCCCTCGGCGGAACATTGTCGGCGAACTTCGGCAACACGCCGGGCTTCGACTTCCTCACGCTCACCTTCACGGGCATCTACGCCCAGACCCTGTTCCAGAGCACCGCCATGGGGATGATCTCGCTCGTCATCGATCGCGAGAACGACTTCAGCCAGGAGCTCTTCATCTCGCCGGTGTCCCGCTACACGATCATCGCCGGGCGGATCATCGGCGAGACCCTGGTCGCGCTGCCGCAGGCGCTGGCGATCATCGCGTTCGGCCTCGTCATCGGGATCCACATCTCACCGGGGCAGCTCCTCGCGCTCATCGGCACCGGCATCATCGTGGCGTTCTTCGGCGGCGCGTTCGGCGTCCTCGTGCTCGCGTTCATGACCAGCCAGCGCGCCGCGAACCAGGTGTTCCCGTTCATCTTCCTGCCGCAGTTCTTCCTCGCGGGCGTGTTCACGCCGATCCATGTCATGCCCTGGTACCTCGAGATCGCGTCGCGCATCGCGCCGCTGCGGTACGCCGTCGACTTCATCCGTGGCGTGTACTACGTGGGCTCCCCGGACTACGAGCACGTCGTGCTCCAGGACCCCGCATCCAACCTCGCGGTCATCGTGCCGGCGTTCCTCGTCTTCCTCGTCATCGGCACGTTCTTCTTCGTGCGGTCGGAGCGGAACCGCTAGCTCCATCACCCGTGATGAGAGGCCTCATTCGAATTGATGAGGACCGCTCATCAGCCCGCATGGAATGCGGTCGCAGGGCGGTGTCGGACTACACGTATCCCCCGATCGGGGTGTCCCCCGGCCTAGCCCGCCCGGTACAAAACACCTCGTCGACCGGGGGAGGTCGCGGAGGGTGATGCCGGTGGTCTCGAAGCACATCACGCGCTGGCTCGCGGGGATCGTGGCGATCGCGATGATCCTGTCCGCGACGCCGCTCGTCGCGGACTCGAAGAGCGCGCCATCGAAGGTCGATCCGGCCCTCCTCGCGGCCGCCACGAGCCGGCCCGACGCGATCTTCTCGGTCATCGTGCGCGGCGCGAAGCGTCAGGCGAACGAGCCCAAGAGCGCCGGCCGTTCCGACGACCTGGGTGCCCGGGTGGCGCACGCCGAGGGCGTGTTCAAGGGCCTGGGCGCGTCGGTCGGGCGCTCGCTCGGTATCGTCGGCAGCGTCGCCGGCCCGCTCCGCGGCAAGCAGATCCTCGAGCTCTCGCGCTCCGGCCTCGTCGAGCGGATCGTCTGGGACGAGCGTTTCGCCATCACGTGGACCGCGTCCGACGCGGCGACCGCCGCGGCGAGCGCGGGCATCCAGGCGGTCAACGCACCGCAGACCTGGACCCAGACCGGCGCCTCGGGGCGCGGGATCGGCGTCGCGGTCATCGACAGCGGTGTCGCCGATCACCCCGACCTCGCGGGCCGCATCGTCGCCCGCGTCGACCTGACCGGCGAAGGATCGACCGGAGACCCGGGCGGTCACGGCACGCACGTCGCCGGGCTCATCGCCGGCGATGGGACCGCGTCCAACGGCGCCTTCACCGGCGTCGCGCCGCAGGCCAACATCGTGAGCGTCCGCGTCATCGACTCGAATGGCTACGCGAAGCTCTCGACGATCTTCGCCGGCATGCAGTGGATCCTCGGTCACCAGAGCACGTACAACATCCGGGTCGTCAACATCTCGTTCGGCGGCACGGTCCGCTCGAGCTACGCGGACGACCTCCTCGCATCGGCCGCCGAGCTCCTGAACTTCGCCGGAATGGTCACCGTCGTGTCGGCCGGCAACGCCGGTCCCGGCGCCAGCACCATCACCTCCCCGGCCAACGATCCGTTCGTGATCACGGTCGGGGCGGATGACGACGCGGGTACGGCGGCGCTCGCCGACGACAGCATTCCGGTCTGGTCGTCGCGCGGGCCAACGGCGTTCGACGCCATCGCCAAGCCGGACCTCATCGCACCCGGACGCCACATGGTCAGCCTGCGCGTCCCGGGCAGCACGCTCGACGTGCTCATGCCGGAACGTCAAGTGACGGCACCGGGCGCGACCGTGCCGAGCTACTTCATGATGTCCGGCACCTCGATGTCCGCGCCGATCGTCGCGGGCATCGCCGCCCTGTACATCGAGCGCAACCCCAACGCGCGGCCGCGCGCCGTCAAGCAGCAGCTCACGGCGACCGCGCACGCGCTGCCGGGCGTTCCCGCGACGGACCAGGGAAGCGGCGTCGTCGACGCACTGGCCGCGCTGACCGCGAATCCGGTCCCGATGGACTACACCCGGTACCCGGCAAGCCACGCCTTCGCGGACCAGATGTTCGCGAAGCTCAAGGGCCAGCCGATCGTGTGGCGCGACCTCACGTTCAACGGTGGCGTCGACTCCCACGGCATCACCTGGGAGGCGATCACGTGGGAGAGCATCACCTGGGACGCGATCACGTGGGAGAACATCACCTGGGAAGGCTTCACCTGGGACGCGATCAGCTTCGCCGACATCACCCTGACCGGCCTCACATGGGAGTCGGTGACCTGGGAAGGCCTCACCTGGGAAACCTCGTCGCCGACCTCGCTGGCGGTGCAGTAATGAACAAGGACGGGATGCGTATGAAGAAGCTCGCTGCGGATGCGTACATCTGGTCGGTCGTCGCCGTCGGCGCGGCGTGCCTGGTCGCCTCGACGTTCACCGTGCAGGTGACGAAGCTGGACCCGCTCATGTTCGTCCTGTTGCTCGGCCTGGCCGCGGTCGCCCAGCGCAATCCCATCATGCTGTTCCGCTCGAGTGCCATCTCGATGTCCTTCGCGATCGAGATCGCGGCCTTCGTGCTCTTCGGGCTCGGGGTCGCGCTCTGGGTCAACGTGGTCATCGCCGCCGTCAACGCCTTCACGCCGAAGCCGAAGCCCGTCCGCAAGGCGCTCTTCAACTTCGGCCAGCTGTCGATCTCGACGGCCCTCGCCGCCACCGTCTACGCCGCCGTCGGCGCGCACACGCCGCCGACGGACATTCCCTCCGCGATCATCGGCGTCGCCGCGGCGGCGGCCGTGTACTTCCTCGCCAACTCGACCTTCACCGCCGGCGTCATCGCCCTGACCTCCGACGCGAAGTTCGTCGCGGTCTGGCGCCAGAACTTCAGCTGGATGCCGGTGAACTTCCTCGCGACCGCCGTGAACGGCGCTGCGCTCGCCCTCGCCTACCAGGCTCTCGGGATCTTCGGGGCGGCGGTGTTCGTCCTCCCGCTCGGTGTCGCCTGGTACTCCTTCAAGCTGTACGTCTCGCACGCCAACAGCATCCGCGCCGAGGGCGCCAAGCTCAACGAGCTCAACCGGCTCTTCCAGCAGTCGAGCATGCAGCTGACCGATGCCCACATCAGCATCGTCGGCGCGCTCCTTGGCTCGCTCGAGGCGAAGACCAGTGGCACGGCGCACATCGCCGCGACGATCTACCGCTCGGTGGCGGTCGCGAAGCGGCTCGGGCTCGACCACATCGGCGTCGAGGCCGTTCAGCTCGGCGCGCTGTTCCACGACCTCGGCAAGATCGCGATCTCCGACACGATCCTCCAGAAGCCGGACCGGCTGACGGACGAGGAGTGGTCCGAGATCCGCGCGCACCCGATCATCGGCGCGAGCCTGCTCGCGCAGATGCCCGAGCTCGACCACATCCGTCCGCTGATCCTCGCTCACCACGAGCGCTTCGACGGGCGCGGCTACCCGAACCGCCTGAAGGGCGAGTCGATCCCGCGCGCCGCCCAGATCATCGCCGTGGCCGACGCGTACGAGGCCATGACCACCGTCCGGCCGTACCGCCGGGCCGTCACGCCGGAGCTCGCCATCGCGGAGCTCCGCGCCTGCGCCGGCAGCCAGTTCGACCCGGCCGTGGTCGACGCCTTCATCGCCGAGCTCAACCTCGCGCCGTCCAGCGAGCTCGATCACCTCACCGTCTACCAGCGTGCGGTCGACGCCGTGCGCTTCACCGCGCGCTAGCGAAATAGGGGGAGAGAGACATGTTCCGTTCACTTCGCGTCTTCGTCGTCGCCGCCATCATCGCCGTGAGCCTGGCCGCCGCCGGCTCGGACGCGAGCGCCAACACGCTCACCGTGAAGTGCGCGTCCACCAAGCTCCCGGCGTGCCAGCTCGGCATCACTTGGGAGTGATGGCCTACCCCGCGACCTCCGGCGAGACCAAGCTCCCGGCGCCCCCCGAAGCACCATCGCCGGCCGACTTCCCGACGGTCCCGGCGATCGAGCCTCCGGGGCTGCCCCCGAGCCGGGGGATCGGTCTCGCGGTCGCGCTGCTCGCGGCGATCGCGGTCGCCGCGGCGGCGAAGTGGCTGTCCGCCGGGACGATCGAGACGGCCCCGCTCCTCTTCGTCGCGGCGGCCGCCGCGGCCTGGTGGCTCGATCGGCAGGCCGCTCTCGTGATCGCCATCGCCGGCGGGATCGGTTGGACGGCCGCGGCGTTCCTCGTCTCGCCCGGCATCGCGATGTCCATCAACGCGGTCGCGCTCACAGCGGGCCTCGTCGCGACGACGCTCTTCGTCGCCGGCGCTCGCGGGCGCGAGCGCGCGATCAAGATCGAAGAGCTGCGTCGCGACCAGGCCCGCATGATCCTCGCGGTGCAGCTCCGCGAGTCGGTCGTCAGCATCGACGTCGCGGTCCCGCTCCTCGCGGACCCGATGAAGCTCGATCGCGCCCAGGGCGCCGCCTATGACCAGGTGCGGCGTCACGCTCGGAACCTCACCCGGCTCGCCGCCGACCTGCTGACGGTCGACCAGGTGGACATGCGCCGGATGTCGCTGACCACGGTGCCGGTCGACCTCGCCGCGTTCGTCCTCGAGATCACCGAGCAGCGCGTGCCGCGCGACCGCGCGACGATCGTCGCGCCGTCGACGCCGGTCCAGGTGAACGCGGACCCGGAGCGCCTCCGCCAGCTGCTCGACCACCTGCTGCAGAACGCGCTGAAGTTCTCGCCGCCGAGCGCCGGGATCATGGTCAACGTGACGACCACCCCGGATGAGGCGCGGGTCTCGGTCCGCGACCACGGCGTCGGGCTCAACATCGATGACCACAAGGTCCTGTTCACGCGCTACGGGCGGATCCGCGACGCGCGCACCGCGAACGTAGCCGGCATGGGCCTTGGGCTCTACATCGCCCGGCTCATCGCCGAGGCGCACGGTGGCGAGCTCACCGCCTCGAGCCCGGGCCGCGGGCTCGGCGCGACATTCACGCTCTCGCTGCCGCTCCTCGGACGGCCGCCGCGGCAGCGACTGCAGCGCGCTCCGTCGTCGAGCTTCTGGGACTAGGCCGCTTCGAGCAGCTCCTGTGCGGCCTCGAGCCGCGCGAGCGCGCGATCCTTCCCGAGCAGCGCGATCGATCCGTACAGCGGTGGACCGACCTTCCGCCCGGTGACCGCCGCACGGATCGCGATCGTGAGGTCGCGCACGGTCCAGCCCACGTCATTCGCCACCGCGGCGATCGCCTGTTCGATGGTCTCGGCGGTGAACGGTTCGAGGAACCGTAGCGCGACGGTGACGCGGCTCAGCGCCGTCACCGCGTCGTGGGGCTCGCGCTTCTTGGGCACGAGCAGCGCGCGGTCGTACTCGAGCGGATCGGTGAACAGGAAGCCGATGAGGTCCTTCGCCTCGGCGAGGGTCGTCATGCGCTCCTTGATCAGTGGGACGACCTGCCGGACGACCGCGCGGTCCCATTCCGCGGGAAGGAACGGATCGAGCCGCTCCAGGAGCTCGCTGTCGGTGAGCCGCCGGATCCAGACACCGTTGAAGTAGTTCAGCCGGTCCCGGTCCCACTTGCCGCCGGCGCGCTGGACGGACCCGATCCTCCACCGCTCGACGAGCTCGCCGAGCGTGAAGATCTCCTCCTCGGTGCCGGGTGACCAGCCGATGAGCGCGAGGTAGTTGATCATCGCCTCCGGCAGATAGCCCTCCTTGCGGAACTCCTCGACCTTCGTCGCGCCGTGCCGCTTCGCGAGCTTCTTGCCATCGGGACCGAGCACGTTCGGCAGGTGCGCGTGCGGCGGCGGGTCCCAGCCGAACGCGCGATAGACGAGCAGGTGCTTCGGCGTCGACGGCAGCCAGTCCTCGCCGCGGAACACGTGGCTGATCTCCATCTCGTGATCGTCGATGACGACCGCGAGCTGGTAGGTGGGGAAGCCGTCGGACTTGAGGAGCACCTGGTCTTCGATCGACTGCAGCGGCCACTCGATGTGTCCGTAGACGAGGTCGTCGATCGCGATCGTGCCGTCCTCGGGCACCTTCAGCCGGACGACGTGCGACTCACGCTTCGCTCGCTCGGCCGCGTCGGCCGCCGGGATGTTGCGGCAATGACGGTCGTAGCGCGTGATCTCGCCGCGCGCGCGCTGCGCGGCGCGCATCTGCTCGAGGCGCTCCTTCGTGCAGAAGCAGAAGTACGCGGCACCGCTGTCCACGAGCGCCAGCGCCTTCGCTTGGTAGAGCGGCAGCCGCTCGGACTGCACGTAGGGGCCGTACGCCCCGCCCTCGCGCGGACCCTCATCCCATTCGATGCCGAGCCAGTGCAGCCCGTCGTAGATGCTGTCGATCGCGCCGGGCACGAGCCGGTCCTGATCGGTGTCCTCGATGCGGAGGATGAGCTGCCCGCCGGCGTGCTGGCGGGCCATGAAGTAGTTGTAGAGCGTCGTGCGCACGCTGCCGATGTGCAACGAACCGGTGGGAGATGGTGCGAATCGCACCCGCACGCTCATCCACTTCTTAGTCTAGAGACCGTAAACTTGATGGTGATGAGCGTGACGACGCGCCGCGAACGGCGCGAACGAGAGCTGCGCCGGCGCCAGCGCGAGAAGCACGGTGGGCATACGCCCAGCCCCCGCGGCGGAGGCGGCCGCGGCGTCATCATCGGCGTCGGCATCATCGTCCTCTTCATCGTTGCGCTCCTTGGCCTGCGTCAGGCCGGGATCCTCACGACCGCGCCCGTCCCCTCGCCGACGCCGACGCCATCGGCGCTGCCCTCGGCGAGTCCCGTCGCGGCGGATGACCCCGCGCGCGGGATCCAGGATCCCGATTACAGCAACGCCCACGTGAGTCAGGGCACGCCGGTCGACTACGCGCAGCTCCCGCCGACCTCGGGCAGCCACTGGCCGCAGCCGGCCGCGCCGGTGAAGGCCGGCGTGTACACCCAGCAGGTCCCGTTCGAGGCGACCGTGCACAACCTGGAGCACGGCGGGATCGTCATCGTCTACAACGGCCTCTCGGCGGACGAGGTCACGAAGCTCAACGACTTCGTGAAGTCGGCGATCGCTGGGCAATACAAGAAGGTCCTCGACGAGCCGTACGCGGGCCTGACGCGCGCGAAGGTCGTGGTCACCGCATGGCGCTGGCACCTCGACCTGCAGACCGTCGACACGACGGCGATCCAGAAGTTCATCCAGGTGCACTACAACTCGACGGACGCTCCGGAGCCCGGCGCCAGCTGGTAGTCGGGGCTAATCGCCCCAGTAGCGCTCCTCTTTCCAAGGGTCACCGGTGTTGTGATATCCGTTGCGCTCCCAGAAGCCGGGCTTGTCCGACGCCGAGAACTCGATGCCGCGCAGCCACTTCGCGCTCTTCCACGCGTACAGGCGCGGCACCACCAGGCGCGCGGGCTGCCCATGCTCCGCGGTGAGCGGCTCGCCGTTCGCGCGGAGCGCGACGAGGCAATCGTCGCGGAGGCAGTACTCGATCGGGATGTTCGCGGTGAAGCCATGCTCGGAATGGGCGATGACGAACTTCGCCTCGTCGGTCGGCTGGGCGAGCTCGACGATCTTCGCGAAGGAGATGCCTTCCCACTTCTGGTCGAGCCGCGACCACGTCGTGACGCAGTGCATGTCCGCGGTGACCTGGGTGTTGAGCTCCTTGTCGAGCGCCTGGAATTCGTCCCAGGTCCAGCGCAGCTCGTTCTTCACCTTGCCGAAGACGCGCAGGTCCCAGGTCTTCGGGTTGAACGTCGGGACCGGGCCGTAGTGCAGCACCGGCCACTTCTCGGTGAGGTACTGGCCCGGCGGCACGCGCTCGGCCTTGTCCGCCGGAAGGTCCGCCTTCTTGGTGAAGAACTTCATTCGAGTCCCGCGGCGCGGCGCAGCATCTTGAACGTGTAGATGCCGGTGTCGTGGCCGTCGCCCCATTCCGGGGTGAGCCCGTACCGCCCCACCGCGTACACCTCCTTCAGCTCGGTCTGCATCTGCGTGAACGTCGTCTCCGCGGAAACATTCCCTCGATATCCGCCCTCGCCGGCGCAGTACGCGCAGGGGCAGGCCCGCCGGAATGGCTCCCACGCGTACTCGGCGACCTGCCCGTCGTCCCAGCTGACCTCGAAGACGCGCCGCTCGGGGAGGATCCGCCAGCCGCTCGGCCGGTGGAACACGTCGGCCACCAGCCTGATGATACGGACGATGGCGACCATGGAGGACTTCGAGCGGATCGAGATGCGCGTCGGCCGCATCGTCGCGGTCGAGGACTTCCCGGCGGCGCGGAATCCGTCGTACAAGCTCACGATCGACTTCGGCCCATTCGGTACCCGCCGCTCGTCCGTCGCGGTGCGCCCGTGGTACGCGAAGGATCAGCTCGAGGGCCGGCTCGTGGTCTGCGTGACCAACTTCCCGCCACGGCGCATCGCGACATTCGACTCCGAGGTCCTCACGCTGGGCGCGATCGACGCGGCGAAGCGGGTCACGCTGCTCGAGCCCGACGCGGAGTGCGAGCTCGGGAGCCGGATCGGCTAGCTCGCCCGCTCTGCGGCCCGGGTATGCTGCCGGCGCACAGGGTGTGAGGGAGATTTCCGATGAGTGGGCGATCAGGGGCTCTGCGGCGCGCACTTGTTGCGGCGATCTTCCCTGCGACGCTCGTCGTCGCCGCATGCACGCAGCAGCCCGCCGGCCCGGCGGCGCAGGCGTCGGGCACGCCCGTCGCGGGCGGGACCGTGACGATCCCCATCGTCGCGGACCCGACCCTGAATCCCTGGAGCCCGAACGCGTTCATCGAGTCACTATTCGTCAACCGCGTGCTCTTCGACGGGCTCACGAAGCCTGGCAAGGACCTCGCGCCCGCACCCGACCTCGCGGCGAGCTGGTCGACGTCTGCCGACGGCCTTTCGTGGACATTCAAGCTCCGCGAAGGCGTGAAGTGGAGCGACGGGCAGCCGTTCACGGCCGACGATGTCGCCTTCACCTTCAACGACATCGTGCTGAGGCCCGAGCTCGCGGCGCAGAACCGGAACAA
Source organism: Candidatus Limnocylindria bacterium (assembly GCA_036394215.1). Classification (GTDB taxonomy): domain Bacteria; phylum Chloroflexota; class Limnocylindria; order P2-11E; family P2-11E; genus UBA4735. The sequence goes on along the minus strand of DASWFN010000119.1, from coordinate 7,640 downwards.
TTTCTCGGCGGTGAAGAGCGTGACTGCGGTCGACGCCACGACGGTCCGCTTCGACCTCAGCCGCAAGTTCAGCGCGCTGACCTCGTACCTCGCGTATAACTCGGGGATCGTCCCGAAGCACGTGCTGTCGGCGGATCCGCTTAAGACGAATTCCTTCAATAAGGGCGTGCCGGTCAGCACGGGTCCGTTCAAGGTCGAGAAGTACACCTCCGGCCAAAGCGTGACGCTCGTGCGCAACGACAGCTACTTCGGCGCCAAACCGTATCTCGACAAGGTCGTTTTCACGGTCGTCCCGGATGCGAACACCCAGATCGCGCAAGCGCTGTCCGGTGAGATCGGGATCATGATCCTCGACGACAAAGCCGCGGTGGCCCGCGTCAAGAGCGCCGGCAACCTTGCCGTCGTCTCCCGACCGCTGGTGCAGTACTACTGGCTGGCGCTCAACCAGACCGATCCCCGTTTCACGGACGTCCGTGTCCGACAGGCGTTCGTTCAGGCGATCGACCGGCAGGCGATCATCAAGTCGGTCGAGCTCGGCTACGGGTCGGTCGCGAACTCGGCCATCACGCCGGCCTTGAAGGCGTACTTCGATCCGTCGCTCAGCTCGCGCTATCCGTACGACCCGCAGAAGGCGAAAGATCTCCTTGCGGCAGCCGGCTGGACCCCGGGCGCCGGCGGCGTGCTCATGAAGGAGGGCAAGCCGTTCCAATTCACGATGGATGTCGGACAGAAGGGCGTCCTCGAACCGGTGAACGCGCTCATCCAACAGGACCTGAAGAAGGTCGGGGTCGTGGCCGACCTGAATACGATGGAATGGAACTCGTACATCCAAAAGGTCGTGGTGCGGCGCGAGTACACCGCCAGCGTGAACTGGTGGACGTATCCGAGCGACCCCGACGTCTTCCCGTATTACGCCTCGAGCGCTGCGGGAAAGGGCTTCAATATCCCCGGCTACAAGGATGCGAAGCTCGACGATCTGCTCGTCCAGGGACAAGGCGCGAGCGACCTTGAGGCGCGCAAGGCGGTGTACAAGCAGGTTCAGGCGTACATGGCCGACACGCTGCCGTACCTCTTCCTCTGGTATCCGGACGAGGTGGACGTGCTGAGCTCCTCGCTGCAGGGCGTGCCGGAGCTCGGCCTCCGCGACGCGATGCACTACATCGGCGAATGGTGGCTGGCGAAGAAGTAGCTCGCTTTCTCGCCCAGCGTGTCGTGGCGGGGGCGCTGGTCGTCCTATTCGTGAGCGCCCTCACATTCTTCTTCGTGAACCTCGCTCCGGGCGGTCCGTCGTCCGTCATGCGATTCGACGTGACCGCCGAGCAGCGCGCGACGCTCATCCGCAACATGGGGCTCGATCGGCCGGTGCCGGAGCGGTACGTCAGCTGGCTCAGTGGCGCGGTCCGCGGGGACTTCGGGACATCGTTGCTCACCGACGAGCCGGTTGCCGCGCGCGTCGGCGACCGCCTGCCCAATACGCTGCTGCTCGCCGGGTCGGCGCTCGGCCTTTCGCTGCTCCTCGGCATCCCGATCGGGGTCGTCCAGGCGCTCAGGCGGAACTCCTGGCTCGATCACGTGTTGAGCTTCGCGACCGCCGTGGGGTTATCGGTGCCGGTGTTTTGGCTCGGCATCGTCCTGATCCTCGTATTCGCCGTGAACCTGCGCCTCCTCCCGTCGGCCGGCCTCGTGTCGGTCGGACGCGAATCGATCGGCGACCGACTCGCGCACCTGATCCTTCCGTGTGTCGTGCTTGCCTCGACCGTCCTGCCGACGATCGTCCGCTTCACACGATCGGCGATGGTCGAGGTCCTCACGCAGGACTTCATCAGGACCGCGAGAGCCAAGGGCCTCGCTCCCCGGATCGTCGTATATGTGCACGCGCTGCGGAACGCTCTCATCCCCGTCAGCAGCGCGGTCGGCGCACTCGTCCCGCGGCTGCTCGGCGGCACCGTCGTGACCGAGGCGGTGTTCGGTTGGCCCGGAATGGGCCGGCTGGCCCTTGACGCAGCGAACGGCCGCGACTACCCCCTCGTCGTCGGCATCGCGGTCGTTGTCGCGGCGATCGCCGTGATCAGCAGCATCGTTGTCGATGTTCTGTACGCGCGACTCGATCCCCGGGTGCGGCTGACCTGACGCGCATCAGCACGCTCGCGTTGGTCACACTGCTGTTGGTCGGCGGGGCGGCGGTGTTCGGTCCGGTGATCTGGGCCATCGACGCGAGCGCGACCGATCCCGCACGCGCACTGGCCGGACCGTCCGGCGCGCATCCATTCGGCACCGACGAGCTCGGCCGCGACGTCCTGAGCAGGCTCATGCATGGCGCCCAGGTCACGCTCCTCGTCGGTGTGGCCTCCATGCTCGCGGCGCTCGTCCTCGGCGTGCTCGTCGGCGGGCTCGCCGGGTTCTACGGCGGCTGGCTCGACGCACTCCTCATGCGGCTCACCGACGCCATGCTCGCGGTGCCCGCGTTCTTCCTCATCCTCGTCGTTGTGACGGTCGCCGGCAGCAGCGTCGCCACGCTCGTGCTGGTGATCGGCGGGCTCTCGTGGATGCCGGTCGCGCGCGTCGTATACGGGGAGACCCTGCGCTGGAAGACCGCCGAGTTCGTGCAGGCGGCCGAGTCGCTCGGAGTCGCTCCGGCGCGGATCCTCGCTCGGCATGTGCTCCCGCAAACGATCCCGTCGTTGGTGGTGGCGGCGACGCTCGGCGTGGCGTACGCGATCCTCACCGAATCAGCCGTCAGCTATCTCGGCCTCGGCATCCAGCCTCCGACGCCGTCATGGGGCAACATGCTGCAGCGTGCCCAGCAGTACGTGTTCACCGCACCGTCGCTCGCGCTCTACCCCGGCATCTCGATCACGGTCGTCGTCCTTGCTTTCAATTTCTTGGGGGATGGCTTGCGTGACGCCCTCGACCCGCGATCGCAGCTACGCCGATAGCATCGGGCGGAGCATCGGGAGGACGCAATGAAGAGCACCGCGTACAAGGGCTACCAGTCGTTCAACTACCTCGAGTCCGGTGTGGACTATCGGAGCTTCGAGCTCGCGGCGGAGATCGATCGGGTGAGGTCCAGGCCCGTCGAGGTCAGCAAGGACCAAGAAGAGCGGGTCCAGCGGCTCCTTACCGAGCATTTCGCGATCTCGTTGCATGATCACTGCTTCATCGTGCCGAAGGACTTCGGTGATCTGGCGGACTATCGCCGCCAGGGGCGCGACTGGACCGGCTACGCCGGGATGGCCCGCTCCGGACTCGATGCCGTCTTTGATTGTCTGATGGACGGGACGGCGACGATCACGTCGAAGGCCGGCTGGAAGTGGGACGACATCATCTACGACCTCGGGATGCGGCTGTCGGACATCGCACACCAGGACTTCATCATCCGCGGCGAGACCGTGATGGATATCAAGCGAGCCAAGGCGAACGGGCAGATCGCGTTCATCGCGTCACTCGAGGCCGCGACGCCCATTGAGAACGAGGTCGACCGCCTCGACATCCTCTACGGCCTCGGCATCCGATCGTCGGGCATCGCGTACAGCGAGGCGAACACGCTCGGCTCCGGGCTCCGCGAATCGCGCGACGGCGGCCTGACGGAGTTCGGTCGACAAGCGGTGCGGCGGATGAACAAGCTCGGTATCGCGATCGACATCTCGCATTCCGGCGATCAAACATCCCTGGACACCATCGAAGCCAGCGAGAAGCCGATCTTCATCACGCATGCGGGCGCGCGAGCCCTCTGGAACACAAAACGGATGAAGCCCGACGACGTGATCAAGGCCTGCGCGGCGAAAGGTGGGATCATCGCGATCGAGGCCGCACCGCATACGACCCTCACCAAGAGGCATCCCAAGCACAACATCGACGGATTCATGGAGCACTTCGAGTATTGCGTTCAGCTCGTTGGGATCGAGCACGTCGCCTTCGGTCCGGACACGTTGTTCGGCGACCATGTCGGCCTCCACCACTACTTCGCGAAGCAGCTCTCGATCAGGGCCGCGCACGGGCAGCAGGCCTTCGAAGAGGTCGAGTTCGTCGACGGGATCGAGAATCCGGCGGAGGCATTCCCGAACATCGTCCGCTGGATGGTGAAGCATTCGTACTCGGACGGCGATATCGGGAAGGCGATCGGCGGGAACATCATGCGCGTGCTCGAGGAGGTGTGGTGGCGCTAGCTCACCACTCGAAGAAGCGCAGCCGGTCGAACGGCCAGAACCGCAGGATCACCTTGCCGATGATGTTGCCGTCCGGCTGCGGCCCGAACGAGCGCGAGTCGCTCGAGGCGAGACGGTTGTCGCCGAGCGCGAAGAACGAGTCGGCCGGGACCTTCAATGGATAGATGACCGCGGGTGACTGCGGCGTCGTGGCCCCGTGCGCGCCGGGGTAGTCGGTCTTCACCCCGTTGACGTACAGGTTGCCGTCGCGCAGCTCGATGGTGTCGCCCGCGACGGCCGCCACGCGCTTCACATAGGGGATCGACGAGTCGGTGGTGGGCTGGAACACGACGATGTCGCCCTTCTGCGGCGTCCCGAAGCGGTAGTCGACCTTGCTCACGAGCACGCGATCACCTTGCAGGAGCGTCGATTCCATGCTCTTCTGCCGCACCTCGGTGACCTGCACGACGAACAGGTTCAGGACCACGGAGATGATGACCGCGAGCGCCAGCGCCTGGATGATCTCCAGGGCGGCGCGCCACGAGAACGGCGGCTCGGCCTCGTTCTGTGTCAAAGGATCGTTGTCCGCGCGGTAGCTGTCTTTGACCGCCATCTGCATTCAAGTGTGTCATGCAACGCTCGATCGCGACGTGCCCAACGCGCGCATGCCCTTTCTGCTTGGTCGACCGCTCGCGGCACGACACCGAGCGCGATCCCCCGGCGGTCCTGTTGCGACCGATCTTGGATGCAGCGGGGTCCACGCTGGGGCGGACGTTCTCCGGACCGCGCGGGTAACCATTGCGTCACGCGGAACGCTCTTGGCTGGAGCGGTCTTCGTCTATCAACACCGGATCGAATCGCCATTCGGCCGTTTTTTGGGTATCGCCGCTCCTATTAGTACTCCGGTACTAGGCATATAGTCCCGCCCAGCCGAGTGGGCCAAACCGGCGACGCGCATGCGCTTTTGGGGAGTTCTGGGAAGGTAGTGGGCAAGGGACGCGCGCGGATACCCGTCATCGTCGCGCTCGGCGCGTCGATGGTCTTTGCCCAGTTCCCGGTGGGCCCCCAGGCCGCCCACGCGGCCGGCCCGAACGCCATCGTCCAGCTGATCTCCGGGGAGCGGGATCTGTGCAAGGCGAACGTTCTGCCGGCGAACGATGACGGATCAACGGCGGCGGTCTCACTGGGCTTCACGATCGACTTCTTCGGCAAGAGCTACAGCTCGGCCTACGTGAACAACAACGGCAACATCACGTTCGACGCCGCGCTCCAGGACTACACGCCATTCGCGCTGGTGGGACAGAGCCGCGCCATCGTCGCCCCATTCTTCGGCGACGTGGACACGCGGGCCGCGGGCTCGAGCCCGCTGACCTACTCGTACGGAGCCGCGACATATCTGGGACGTCCCGCATTCTGCGTCGATTGGGTGAACGTCGGGTACTACGACACGCACGCCGATAAGCTGAACAGCTTCCAGCTGCTGCTGGTCGACCGTTCGGACATCGGTCGCGGCAACTTCGACATCATCTTCAATTACGACCAGGTCCAGTGGGAGACGGGCGACGCGAGCCTTGGGATGAACGGTCTCGGGGGCTATTCAGCGCGGGTCGGCTACTCGAACGGCTCGACCGCCGCGCTCGAGATCGCCGGCTCGGCCGTGAACGGCGCGCTCCTCGACGGCAACGCGACCGGTCTCGTCAAGCGTTCCCGAGGCACGGACCAGCTCGGCCGGTACATCTTCCCGGTGCGGAACGGCGGCATCACGCTGTCGACCGGCAGCGGCGCGACGAACCTCGTCGGCACGACGGTCTCGTTCACCGCCACCGTCACCGAGGCCGACACGTCGGTCGCCGCGCGGCCGGTCACGCTTGCCGTGAGCGGCGCGAACACGCGCTCGCTCTCCGCGACCACCGACACCGGTGGAGCCGTCACTTTCAGCTACACCGGGACGGTCGACGGCGCGGACACGGTCGTCGCGAGCTTCACCGATACCGCGGGCGCGACGCGCTCCACCAAGCCCCTCTCCCTTTCGTGGGTAGCGGTAGACCAGGTGGCGGGGATCGCCGCATGTCTCACCGTGAAGATCGCTCCGGCCAAGAACCCCGGGACGATCACCACGACGCTGCTGCCGAACGCGACCTTGACGTTCACGCCGGCGCTCAGCGTGCCGATCCCCGCGGATGCGGCGGGCGCGTACCTGCTGAGAGGGCTGACGGCTTCGACGGCGTACACCGTCGAGTACTCGGCGACCGTGCCAGGCCCGCTGGGAAATCGGCTGGTGACCTGCCACACGTCGTTCACGACGAACGCCTCCGGCGGCGCGATCGTGCCGGCGCCGTCAGCGTTGCCGAACTACGGCAACCACACCTGGCTGCACCCGCTCCCGCTCGCCGGGGCGGTGAACGACGTCCTGACCGGTCCGTTCCAGAAGACCTGGTACAAGGTCACGGTCACGCCGCATCAGCGCGTGACGGTCACGCTCGACCACCTGACGCGCAACTACACCCTGACCGCCTACGTGAACCTCCGGATGCTCGCCACGAACCTGAAGAATCGCGCCGCGACGCTCGCTGGAGTCGCCGCGATCCATTCCCAGGGCGACATCTCGGCCGGTGATCTGGACTCAGGTGACCTCGACTCGGGCGACTTGGACTCAGGCGACCTGGACTCGGGTGACCTCGATTCCGGTGACCTGGACTCGGGCGACCTCGATTCGGGCGACCTGGACTCGGGTGACCTGGACTCAGGTGACCTCGATTCGGGCGACCTGGATTCAGGTGACCTGGACTCAGGCGATCTCGACTCGGCCGCCGGTGTCTACGGCACGGCGCAGCGGCTCGGCCGTCGCGCGTTCTCCGCTCACGGCGGCCTCGCGCCCGAGTCGATCACGCTCAATACCCGCGGCTACAACGGCGACGTGTACTTCCGCGTTGCCGGCCACTCCGGCGCGTACGACACGGGCAACGCCTTCACCCTGACGCTGAGCGGCATCGTGCCGACCGATGCGTCGTGCACGGGCGCGCCGCTCGTGGCCGCGCAGTTCACCGGCTCGGCGGCCAGCACCGTGGCCAACCCGACCACGCTCATCCTGACCAACACCGCCCGCCTCGGCACGCTCCTCGGCACGCCGACGCCGGGTCCGATCGCGGCCGCCGACCGGCCCGCGTTCGACTCCGCGCTCGCCACGCTCGCGGCGCGGCCGGAGGTGCGGGGCGTCGTCGCCGACCTCGCGGCACCGGCTTTCGCACCGACCTTCGGCCCGGCCTTCGCCGAGTGGGACGGTCACGCGGCCTGCGCGCTCGAGGCGAACATCGTCGCGGGCGCGATCCACGGCGTGATCGACGTGTACCGGGCGGCGTACCCGAGCATCAAGTACCTCGTGTTCGCCGGCGGCCACCAGGCCGTGCCGTTCTTCTCGCAGGTCGACCGCGCCGAGATCTCGCGCGAGTGGCGCTTCAGCCCGCCGCTCGAGGGTCTGAGCGCCGGCGAGGCTGC
>DASWFN010000118.1:0-3058 GCA_036394215.1 Candidatus Limnocylindria bacterium | reverse complement strand
TTGACGGGCCGGAGACCCAAGGCAACCCCGCCGCTCGGAAGGGACCACACGATGTCACGTGATGGTCGGTCTTTCCCACTCAGGCAATAGCGCCTGAGAGCGCCGAGGGGCCCCGTAAGGGGCCTCTCGGCTATCTAGAATGAACGTGATGACCGGAAAAGCCAAGACCCCCGTTGAGCGTCCGATCCGACGCGACACATTCATGCGGACTCTTCGGAAGGTGTCGAAGCCGATCTCCACGCCCGACGCCTCTAAGCCGAAACCTGACGAAGCATCGACCAGAACATAGGCATCTCGTCCCGCCGATGGTTGTAGCGGAAGGTCCACTCGTCCACGTAGGTCTGTAGGTACTTCGGGCTAAGGCGATGATGAGCACCGTCCACGCCGCGCTTGAAGTTCCCCCAGAACGACTCCACGTTATTGACGTGGGCCTCGCCCACGACGAACACATCTCGCTTGTGATTCACGGCGACGTGTTCCGGGTAGCCCTGATTCCTGAGCATCCGGTACGTGAGCAGCTCGTCCGTGTAGATCGTGCTTCCCTCGATGACGTAGTTCTGAATGAGCGGCGTCAGGGTCCGACGCTTCACGTTCGGCACGACCTCGGCGTACATGCGACCGCCGCGCTCATGGATGCCGAACACGACTGACTTATTGCTGAGCGCGTTTTCGTGACCGCGTACCCGACCGCCCACGTAGGTCTCGTCAATCTCGACGCGAACGCCCTTCCCGCCGAGCGTTGGCTTCCCCTCATCGAGCATGGAGCGGATCTGCTTGAACATCCGCCACGCGGTCTTGTAGGTCACGCCGATCTGACGCTCTAGCCACTTGGCCGAGAGACCCGTTCGCGTCGTGCTCATGAGATACACGGCGAGGAACCACGTCCGAAGCGGCGTGGACGACTTCTCGTAGATCGTCCCGGCCATCGGGTGGACGTGGTGCCCACACACGTCGCAGGAGTACGACAGGCGCTTGGCGACGCGGTAGTGCTTGCGGACCTTCCCGCCGCACGTCTTGGACTGACACGCGATGCCGTCCGGGTAGTTCACGGAGACCAGCCAGTCGAGGCACGCGCCATCGTTCGGGAAGTCCCGGTCAAAGTCCTTCCGCGTGTAACGGGCCATCTTGGGACGGGCTGTACGGCTGGTCGTCGGCATGTCTGTACGTTATCTGGAACGGTACCTACTGTCAAGGGATAATCATGGGCTTTTCCACAGGAAACCCGTCAATTGGCATCGAAACGGGGCTTTATCCACGGAAATCGAGGGGTTATCCACAGGCGATAGGCGAAAGGTCCCGTATTTGGCCGAGCACGGCTGTCCGCGTTACGTCCACAGATCAGGCGTCGGCGAGCAGTCCGGCGGCGATCACGACGCGCTGGATCTCGCTCGTCCCCTCGTAGATCCGGTAGATCCGCGCGTCCCGGTAGGCCCGCTCGATCCAGAGCTCACGCATGTACCCCATCCCGCCGTGGATCTGGACGGCGGCGTCGGCGACCCGGCCGAGGTGCTCGGTGGCGAACAGCTTCGTCATCGCCGCGCGGTCGGTCACCCGCTCCCCGCGGTCGGCGCGCGACGCGGTGTCGTAGACCATCAGCCGCGCGGCGTGGATACCGACCGCCGCGTCCGCGAGCATCCACTGGATCGCCTGGTGCACCGCGATCGGCTTGCCGAATTGGACCCGCGCTTTCGCGTGCTCGACGGACGCCTCCAGCAGCCGCTGGGCCGCGCCCACGGCGTGCGCCGCGAGCCCGAGCCGCCCGAGGTCGAGCGTGCGGAGCGCGACCTTGAAGCCCTCGCCGTCCGCGCCGATCCGCTGCGTCGCGGGCACTCGCAGCTCGTGGAAGTAGAGCTGCGCCGTCGTCGATCCGTGCAGCCCCATCTTCTCGTCGTTCGGGCCGATCTCGAGACCGGGCGTGCCGCGCTCGACGACGAACGCGGTGATGGCCTTCGATCCCGCGGCGCGGTCGAGCGTCGCGAACACCGTGAACAGGTCCGCGATCGGCGCGTTCGTGATGAACGTCTTCGCGCCATCGATGACGTATGCGCCGCCGTCGCGGCGCGCGGTCGTCTGCAGTCCGCCGGCATCGCTGCCGGCGCCCGGCTCGGACAATCCATACGCGCCGATCTTCCTCGCGGCGAGCAGGTCCGGCAGGTAGCGCTGCCGGAGCTCGTCCGGTCCGCCGAGATCGATCGCGGTGCCGCACAGGCCCGCCGACCCGCCGATGACGTTCCACAGCGACGCGTTCGCGCGCGCGAGCTGCTCCACCGCGACGCAGTAGCCGAGCTTGCCGAACCCCTGCCCGCCCACCTCCTCGCGGAAGCCGATGCCGAAGAGGCCCATCTCGGCCATCGCGTCGATGATGTCGCGGGGAATGCGGTCGGCCTTCTCGATCTCGTCCGAGCGCGGCACGAGGCGCTCGTCGACGAACGCACGGACGCTGCGCTGGAGGAGCTGCAGCTCCTCGGGAAGGGTCGGGTCCATCAGATCCGTCCGTTGTCTTTCGCGCGCTCGAGGATCCGGCGCAGGTCCGCCGGGATGCGGGTCGGTTTCGACGTCGCGTGGTCGAGGATCACCTGGACCGTCGATCCGATCGCGCAGCGCCGCCCATCGGCCCGGTCGAAGGCGTACTCGAAGGTCCACGACGAGTTGCGAAGCTCCCCCACCCGGACCCGGATGTCGTACTCGTCGTCGAAGCGGAGCGGCGCCTGGTAGCGGACCGTCGCCTCGCCGATGGTGAAGTCGATGCCGTTGTCGAGCAGGTCGCGCTGGTAGTCGACGCCGAGCTCGCGCAGGTACGCGATCCGTCCGACCTCCGCGAAGAGAAGGTAGTTCGCGTAATACACGACGCCCTGCAGGTCGGTCTCACCGAATCGGACCCGTTGACGGTGCGCGAACGGGTAGGCCCCGGCATCGATCATCGCGGCGAGGCTAACAACTTCGACCGGTACGCTCGGGGCGCATGGCCGCTCGCGCGCCGGTACTCGTCATCGTTCAGCGCACCGTCGCGGCTCTCAGCCTCGCGTTCGTCGGGCTCGTGGTCAGCACGAACGTGTCG
>DASWFN010000117.1:0-6941 GCA_036394215.1 Candidatus Limnocylindria bacterium | reverse complement strand
CGCGTAGAAGGCGTCTGCCGACTCGCCGAACGCCGCGGCGAATGCGGTGCGCCACTCGACGCCCGCGCCGACGGCCTCACACCACGCGCGCAGCGGCAGCGGGCCGTTCGCCGCGAGCAGCCGGTCGACCGCGAGGTAGGCGACGCTGTACGGGTTCGCGTTGCCCGGCCACTGCGTCTCGAGCTGCTGGAGCGCCGGATGCGTGGTCGCGGTCATGAGCTGACGCTTCGTGAAGGTGTCCATGTTCGCCTGTGGGATGAGGCCATCCGCCACGAGCGCGCGGTACGCGAGCGACTCGGCCATCCCTTCCGACAGCCAGCGCGGCCCGAGCATGCAGGCGTTCCCGCCGCGCTCGCCCTGCCAGACGTGCACGTACTCGTGCGCCGCGAGCTCCGTGCGCTCCGTGTCGACGGTCCACGTGTCGGGAGCCGCCGCGGGCGGCATCGCCCACGCCGCGTTGCTCGTGACGATGTCGATCCCGTCAAGATGCGCGAGGCAGCAGTACTGCTCGGCGCCGCTGCCGACGACGATGCGCGCGGTCGCGATCCGCGAGCGATCGCCGCCGGCCGCGCGCGCGAGGTACGCGGCGACGCGGTCGATCCCCTCGTGCAGGTCGGCGATCGACGGCGCGAACACACCGGGACCGACGCTGAAGTACATCCCGCGCGGATCCCCCGGCGTCGCGACCGGCGCGCTGCCATCGGCGTTGAGGACGGTCACCTGCCAGAAGACCCCGTAGTCCTCCAGCCATTGCGCGCCCTCGATGAGCGGGCGGATCGCGACGCGATACGTGCCCGCCGTCGCGGGCGCCTGGACCGTGAACCGGAACCACGCGACCTGTCCCGGCCCGACGTACGGCGCGGGCTGCAGCGCCGGCCGGTTGTACCGCGGCCAGCCGGTGGCCGGCGAGCCGAACGCGCCGTCGCCGCCGACGATCGATGGGGCATCCTGACCGGGATCGCTGTCGGCGGTCCCGAGGTACGCGACCTCGCCCATCCGTCCGGCCACCCACCCGAGCGAGCCGGAGTTGTAGTACGCGACGGTCGCGGTCATTCGATCGCCGGCACAGAGCGACATGTAGCCGGACTGCCCGTACCAGGCGGCGTGGAATCCCGCGATGCCGCTCGGCGTGGATGCCGGTGCTGGCACCCCCGGACCGACCGACGACGCGCACGTGGCCGCGCCTGCCGGGCGGGCGAACGACGACAGCGTCGCGATGAACAGGACGGCCGCGAGCGTGACCCGCATCACCACGGTCAACTCCGCTGGGGCGGTCGCGTCACGTGCTACCGCCGGATCCCCTCAGCGAGCACTTCCACGACGTGGCGCACGACGAACGGGTCGTGTGCCACGTCGGCCGCCCCGCGCAGATGCAGCAGGCAGCCGGGGTTGTCGGTGGCGAGGATCGCGGCACCCGTGGCCCGCACGTTGTCGAGCTTGCGCTGGGCGATCTCTCTCGCCATCGCCGGATGGTCGATCGATGTCGAGCCCCCGAACCCGCAGCACACCCCGCGCTCGGCGAGCTCGCTCACGGTGATGCCTGCGCGCTCCAACAGACGCGTGCCCGCGTCGCCCGATCCCATCACGTTCGTCGTCTGACAGAAGGAGTGGACCGTCACCGACGGCGCGTCCGGCCGGGCCGGGAGCTGCGCTGGATCGGCGACGCGCTCGAGGAACGTGAGCAGATCGAGCGTCCGTGCCGCGACGCGTTCGGCGCGTGCCCGCCACTCCGGGTCGTCCTCGAAGAGCTCGGCGTAATCGTGGGCGATCGCGATCGCGCAGCTCGCGCCCGCGCTCACGATCCAGTCCGCTTCGACCGACTCCAGCGCCCCGATCGTCTGCTTCGCCATGCGCCGCGCGGTCGCGCGGTCGCCGGCATCGAGCGGTGGCAGGCCGCAGCAGTGCTGGCCCGCCGGCACGATGACGCGCGCCCCGCACGCGCGAAGCACCTCGATCGCCGCGCCGATCTGCTCCGGCGCGAAGCGGTCCGCGATGCATTGGAGGAAGTACGCGACCGTCAGCCCGCGCGCGCCGCTCCGGGACCACGGCCCGTCGAGCGGCTCGAACGTACGGCCAAGGGTCCTATCGCGCGCCGGCGCCCGCGCGAGGGCCGGCACGCTGCGCCACCGCTGCGCCGGCGGCACCGGGACCCGGAGCGAGGCACCCCGCCGGAGCGGGCGGGTCGCGATGGCCGCGGCACGCATCGCGAGGTCAAAGGCCCGCGGCCGCGACCACACCGCGAACGCGATGCGCTTCGCGAGCGGCAGGCCGTTCGCCTCGACGACCCGCGCCCGGACGCGGAGGATCTGCTGCGGGAGCGGAATGTCGACGGGGCAGATCGTCGCGCATGCGTTGCAGCTCACGCAGAGGCTCTGCGGCCCGGCCGCCGCGTCCAGCCCGTGGTGCGCCGCCGTGTTCACGAGGCCGATCGGACCGGAGTACACGTGCCCGAACACGTGCCCGCCGACCACCTGATAGGAGGGGCACACGTCCGCGCAGGCCGCGCAGCGGATGCAGCGCAGGGCGTCGCGGAACGCGGGATCCGCGTGCAGCTCGCCGCGGCCGTTGTCCACGAGGACCAGGTGGATCTCGCGACCGCCATCCGTGCCGGTGATGAAGCTGGTGTACGTCGTGATCTCCTGCGCGGTCGCGCTCCGCGCGAGGAGCCGCAGCTGCGACGCGGCATCGGCGAACGTGGGCACCAGCTTCTCCCACCCCGCGATGACGATGAGCGCGTTCGGGAGCGTGCTCACCAGATCGCCGTTGCCCTCGTTCGTCACCAGCATGATGGTCCCGGTGTCCGCGATCAGGGCGTTCGCACCGATCATCCCGGCGCCGGCGCTGAGGAACACGCGCCGCAGCTCCTCGCGCGCCAGGCGGACCATCGCGCCGATGTCGTCGGGGTCGACGTCGCGCTTCGCCTCGGCCCCGAGCAGCGCGGCGACCTGCTGGCGGCTCTTGTGGATCGCCGGCATGACCATGTGGCTCGGTGTCTCGTGGGCGAGCTGGACGATCCATTCGCCGAGGTCGGTCTCGACGACGCGGATCCCCGCGTCCTCGAGATGGTGATTGAGGAAGACCTCCTCACCGACCATCGACTTGCCCTTGGCGAAGAGCGTGACGCCGCGCTCGCGCAGGAGCCGCAGCACGATGTCGCGGGCATCACCGGCCGTCGGCGCGTCGTGGACGACGCCGCCGCGGGCGGTGAAGGCGCGCGTGAAGCGCTCGCGCGCGGACGCCGGATCGTCGAGGATCCGGTCCTTCGCGGCAACGAGGCTGGCCTTCGCGGCTCCGAACGTCGTGGTGCTCGCGCCGAGCTGCGGCGCCTCGTCGGCGAGGCGCTGGAACGCGGCGTCGCGCGTCAGTCGCCACGCGCGCTGGAACGCGAGCAGGTTGCGCTTCAGCCGCGGATCCGCGAGGGCCTTGCGGTAGCGCTCGCCGAACGGCGCGATCACGAGGTGAGCATCACGTGCAGCTCGCGCGGCCCGTGCACGCCGACCGTCAGGGCGCGCTCGATGTCCGCGGTGCGGCTCGGCCCGGTCATGAGCGTGACGTACGGGCGGCCCTCGCGGACGAGGCCGTCGATGCGAGCGAGCGCCTCATCCAATGAGCCCACGAGCTGATCGCCCGGCACGACGACGAAGAGGCGATCTGAAAGCAGCGCCCTGCCGCGCTCTTCGCGCGACCACGCGACCGCGATCGACCCGGTCTCCGCGACCGCGAACAGGCCGTCCGCGACGTGGTCGCCCGCGCCCGGCGGGTGCAGCCGGCGGACGGTCGCGGCGTCCGGAGCGCTGGACACCGCCGCGCCCGCGGCGGTGGCCTTGCGGATGAAGTGCTCGCGCAGGCCGCTCATGAGCCCGAGCCTAGGACGCGACGGGCGGAGCCAGCCTCCCGGTGCGCACGAGCTCGATGAATTCGGCGATCAGCGCGTCGTCCCACTGCTTGCCGGCGCTCTCCTCGAGCCGGCGCAGCGCCTCGGCCTCGCCGAGGCTGTTGCGATAGACGCGGTTGCTCGTCATCGCGTCCCACGCGTCGGCGATCGCGACGAGGCGCGCGTGAAGGGGAATGTCCTCGCCGGAAAGGCCATCGGGGTAGCCACCGCCATCGAACCGCTCGTGGTGATGGCGGATCGTCGGCAGGACCGCGCTCGTGCTTCGCAGCGGCTGGCAGATGCGCTCTCCCTCGACCGGGTGCGAACGCATCGTCTCCCACTCCGCCGGGTCGAGCGGGCCGGGTTTCAGCAGGATCGCGTCGCGGATGGCGATCTTCCCGACGTCGTGGAGCACGCCACCCATGTAGATCTGGTCGAGCTCCTCGGTGTCGAGTCCGATCTGACGGCCGAGAGCGCGGGCGAACTGGCCGACGCGCTCGGCGTGGTCGATGGTGTAGCGGTCCCGCGCCTCGACGGCGCGACCGACCGCGAGGAGTACCGTCTCCGTGGCGTCGAGCCGCTTGTTCAGCGAACGATCGCGCAGCAGCGCCCGCGTGCGCGCGAGCAGCTCGGCCCCGTCGAACGGCTTCGTCAGGAAGTCGTCCGCCCCCGCGTCGAGCCCGCGGATCCGCGTCTCGCGGTCGCTCGCCGCGGTGATGAGCACCACTGGGATCAGGCGCGTGATCGGATCGCTCTTGATCGCCTTGCACAGCGTGATCCCGTCCATGACCGGCATGTCGATGTCGAGCAGCACGGCGTCCGGCTGCGACCGGCGGATCTGGGCGAGGGCGTCGGCGCCGTTCGACGCCTGCCGGATGTCGTAGCCGCGGCCCTCGAGCAGCCCCTCGATCAGCTCGCGATTGGCCTTGATGTCATCGACCACCAGGACCACGGGCGTGGCCGCCTGGATCGTCACGGCCGGCCGGTGTGCTCGAGCACGGCGGCGCGGAGGTCCGCCGGCCGGATCGGCTTCGTCAGGTAGGCGTCGAAGCCGGCGCGGAGGCCGGCCGCCAGCTCGGTCGGGAGGACCGAGGCGCTGAGTGCGACGATCGGTGTGGCGATCCCTCCCGCGCGCAGCGCCTGGCAGATCTGGGCACCGTTCAATCCCGGCAGGTTCATGTCGAGGACGATGAGGTCGAAGGCCTCGATCAACGCCCGGTCGCGGCCCTTCGTGCCGTCGCGCTCGACGGTGATGTCGTACCCCTCCGGCTCGAGGGCGTCGACGAACAGATCCGCATTCATCGCCTCGTCCTCAACCAGCAAGATCCGCAAGGGTGGCCTCCCTCGACACGACATCGGTCAGCCACTTGACCAGCCGGACGCCGTCGATCGGCTTCGTGAGGTGCTCGTCCGCGCCGAGCGGCCGGCTCTTCCCCTCGTCGTCCTCCACGGTCACGACTATCACCGGGATGTGCTCGGGCAGCGCGCGCACGGCGCGCAGGACCGCCTCGCCGCGGCCATCCGGCAGACGCAGATCGAGCACGACGGCGATGGGCGGCGCCCGCCGGACCGCCGCGAGCGCGGTGTCGACCGTTCGCGCGATCTCCACGCCGAGGCCGATCTGCGCCACGAGCGCGACGATGAGGTCCGCGTCGCGGGCGTCGTCCTCGACGACGAGCACGCGCTCCGTGGCGATGACGTCGCTCACCGCGACGGGAAGGTCGACGAAGAATGTCGACCCGTGTCCCTCGGTGCTCGTGAAGTCGATCGAGCCGCCGTGCAGCTCGACGAGGCGCCGGGTGAGCGCGAGGCCGAGGCCGGTCCCCGGCGCGTCGGAGATGCCCTCGTGCAGCCGCTCGAAGGCCCCGAACACGCGGTCGCGCTTCTCCGCAGGGATACCGATCCCGGTGTCCGAGACCTCGAAGTGCAGCTCGTCGCCGCGGACCTCGGCCAGCAGCGCGACCCGTCCCTGGGGCGGGGTGAACTTCACCGCGTTGGACGTGAGGTTGTACAGGACTTGCCGCACCCGGGCCGGGTCGACGTTGACCGCGACGCCATCGTGGATCCGCGAATCGAAGGTCACCCCGCGGAGCTTGCTCGCGTTCGACGTCGAGGCGAGCACCGGCTCGACGAGCGCCTGCAGCGACACGGTCTCGGGCCGCAGCTCGATCCGCCCGGCCTCGACCTTCGAGAGATCGAGCACGTCGTTGATGAGCTCGAGGAGGTGCTCGCCGGCGTCGCGGATGTTCGCGAGGTAGCGGTTCTGACGGTCCGACAGCGACGCGCCGAGCTGCTCGCCGAGGAGCGCGGAGAATCCGAGGATCGCGTTCAGCGGGGTCCGCAGCTCGTGCGACATCGACGCGAGGAACTCCGACTTCGCGCGCGTGGCCGATTCGGCCGCGTCGCGGCCCGCGGCGGCCTCGTCACTGAGGTGGCGGTTCTGGAGGATCACCGCGGCCACGGTCGCGATGAGCTCGAGCAGCGGCGCGTCGTCCTCGTCGAACGCGAGCGCCCGGCGCTGCGTCGACGCGATCACGCCGATGCGGCTGGCGCCCGACGTCACCGGCGCCGACAGCACCGAGCCCACGCCGCGCCGGCGATGGACCTCGACGTTCGCCGGGTCCGCCTTGTCGGCGCTCTCGGTATAAACGGTGCGCTGCTCGATGAACGCCCGTCCGGAGATCCCCTGATCGACGGGCAGCTCGTCACGTCCGTACCGATCGTCGAAGATGAGGGTCCGCTTCTCGGGGTTGTAGATGCCGAGCTGCGCCTGGCCACCCAGCGCCGCCGTCGCCGCGAGCTCGATCTCCCGGATCGCCTGGGCCGTGTCGCCGCTCTCCGACAGCTCGCCGGCGTGACGCAGGAACCCGCGGAGCTCGGACATCTGCCAGACCCGGCGAAGCGGGCCCGGCGGGATGAAGCCCACGGCGAACGCGACGGCGGAGACGAGCACGCCGATCTGGATGACCGTGCCGACGAGGGGCGCGAGCGCCGGGACGACGATCGCCACGCCGATGATGAGGATCGCCCCGCCCAGGGCGTAGCTGCCCCACGCGATCGCGGTCAG
>DASWFN010000116.1:0-28522 GCA_036394215.1 Candidatus Limnocylindria bacterium | reverse complement strand
GGCTACTGGCAGGTCGTTGTCAGCGTCAGTTGCTGCCGCGCGATGAGCGGCCCGGTGAACGCGCCGTCATAGACCTCGACGGTCGACAGGTAGGGGCTCGCGCAGCTACCGATGTAGGTGTTCACGACCGGCACCGGAAAGGGCCCCGTGCTCGTGCCGACGTGCGCCGATCCATGGAAGAACGAGCCGAGGCTCGGCCAATCGAAGCCCACGCGGAGATCTCCGCTCGGGACCACACGGTTGATCTGCAGAAAGACCGTTCCCGGACAGTTGATCCAGCCCGGCACTCCACCCTTTGCCGGCGTGGTGCACGGTCCCCAGGCGACACGCGTCACCGTGACCATCGGGAGCACGACCGGCGGCGCCGTGGGAACGACGGGCGTCGGGGTGGGCACGAACGGCGGTGCCGTGGGTGTGTCGGTCCGCACGACCACGGCAGTGGGCAGAGGCGTCGGCACGGCGGCGTGCTTCCCTGCGTCGACGAACCGTTGCAGCTCGTCGTAGGTCAGGTGCAGCGCCAGGGTCGGCTTCACCTGCGTGTCGAAGTCCGGCGTGGCCCCGCCCAGCTGACGGGACAGCGCCGCGTAGACGTCGTCGACCGTGGCGTAGGTGAGCACCTGCGGCGGGTCCGGCTTCGGCAGGATGTTCCCGACGGCGACGATCGCGATGATCCCGAAGAAGCAGCCCAGAGAAACGCGCGTCAGGATCCGGCGCATCGGCGGTCTCCATGCCTGGCTTCGGCTGCGAGCGGCTTACTCGTTCCCTTGCCTGGCTGGCAAGCTAGTCGAGCCCGGAACGAACAGCAAGCACACGCTCGCGCGACCCGGCCGCCCATGACAGCGACACTTGGATCGAGCCGAGAGGGGGTGGGGACTGGTGACGGTTGTGGAATGGCTGCTCGACTCGGACCCGTCCATCCGCTGGCAGGTCATGCGCGACATCACGCACGAGCCCGCCGCTGTCGTCGCCGCGGAGCGCGCGAGGATCGCCTCGGACGGCTGGGGCGCGCGCCTGCTCGCCCTGCAGGCGCCGGATGGGCTGTGGGGCGGCGGCACGCTCTTCCCCGAGTGGACTTCGACCACGCACACGCTCCTGGTGCTCCGTTACATGGGGCTCGACCCGCTGAGCGCGCAGGCGCGCCGCGCGGTGGCTCTGGTGCGGGACAACGCGAAGTGGGAGCACGCCGGCCAGGCGTACTTCGCGGGAGAGGTCGAGCCCTGCATCAACGGGAAGGCCGTGGCCATCGGCGCGTACTTCGGCGAGGACGTGAGTGGCATCGTCGATCGCCTCCTCGGCGAACAGCTCGGTGATGGTGGATGGAACTGCGAAGCGGAGCGGGGCTCCACCCGATCGTCGTTCAACACGACCATCGACGTGCTGGAGGGCCTGCTGCAATACGAGCGATCCGTGAGTGCCGCGCCGGACGTGACGACCGCGCGCCGCAAGGGCGAGGCGTACCTGCTCGACCGTCGGATGTTCCGCCGGCTCTCGACGGGTGCGGTGGTGGATCCGCAGTGGCTGCGGTTCTCCTTCCCGCCCCGCTACTTCTACGACGTGCTCCGCGGGCTCGACCACCTGCGGAGCGCGGACGTCGAGCCGGACGAGCGGGTCGCAGAGGCGATCGAGCTGGTGAAGAGCAAGCGATCTACGGACGGACACTGGCCCCTGGAGAATCCGCACCCTGGGGCGGTCTACTTCGACATGGACGACCGCGAGGGCAAGCCCAGCCGCTGGAATACCCTCCGGGCAATGCGGGTACTGGCGTGGCACGACCGTGGGCCGGCAGCGTGAGCCCCCCGATGGCGCACGCGGTCAAGTGGGGCATCCTGTCGACCGGCAACATCAACCGCAAGGTGATCCCCGGTGCGCACGCGTCGGCCAAGGTCGAGCTGGTGGCGGTGGCGAGCCGCGATCAGGCCCGTGCCGACGACTATGCGAAGACGTGGGAGATCGCGCGCGCGTACGGCTCGTACGACGCACTGCTGGCGGATCCGGAGATCGAGGCCGTCTACATCTCGCTTCCGAACTCGCTGCACTGCGAATGGTCGATCAGAGCGCTCGAGGCCGGCAAGCATGTGCTGTGCGAGAAACCGCTGTCGCGCCACGTCGGCGACGTCGAGGCGGCGTTCGACGCTGCCGACCGCGCCGGCAAGCTGCTGAGCGAGGCGTTCATGTGGCGCCACAACCCGCAGACGAAGCGTGCCAAGCAGCTCGTCGACGAGGGAGCGATCGGCGAGCTGCGGCTCATCCGCTCCGCGTTCAGCTACCCGCTCTACGACAGGAACGACATCCGCATGAGCACGGCGCTGGATGGCGGCGCGTTGATGGATGTCGGGTGCTACGCCGTGAGCGGATCGCGCCTCTTTGGGGGCGAGCCCGAGCGAGTGCACGGCGAGGCGTGGTTCGGGCCGTCGGGGACCGACTGGGTGTTCGCCGGCACGCTCCGTTTCCCGGGCAGCATCGTCGCGACGTTCGACTGCGGCACCGCGATGCCGAAGCGTGACGAGCTCGAGGCGATCGGCAGCGACGCCTCGCTCTTCATCGACGACCCATGGCATTGCCTGATCCCGGGGATCGAGATCCGTCGCGACGGCAGGGTCGAACGGATCGAGCTCGAGCAGGTCGACTCCTACCAGCTCGAGCTCGAGAACCTCAGTGACGCGATCCGTGGCGACGGCGAGTTGCTCCTCGGACGGGCCGATGCGATCGGGCAGGCGCGGGCCCTGGAAGCCCTGCATGGATCGGCGACGACGGGCAGGTCCGTCACGCTGCAGGGGTAGAGCTACTCCGGCTCCAGATCAGCGGCGAACGCGTCCGTCACGCGGTTGTTGAGGTTCGCGATCGACGTGTTCAGGACGAGCTCGAGGAGCGCACGATCGTCGAAGAACGGGCGGACCCGCTGGAACGTCGCGTCCGACAGCGTCGCGGTGCGGGTCAGCTCGCCCGAGGCGGCGATCACCGCCTTCTCTTCGGCCGTGAACAGCGGGCTCGCGTCGGCGCTCGGGATCGCGTCGATCATCTCGTGGGTGATGCCGAGCGCACGGCCGGCGACGGTGTGGGCCCTCAGTCAGTAGCGGCAGCCGTTGACGATGTCCGAGGAGAGGAACGACAGCATCCGCAGCTTCGGCGAGAGCGCTCCTTCGTTCAGCGCCTTCCGCAGCTCCCAGTACGCGGCGGACACCTCGGGCGCGTTGTTGAGCAGCCGGCGCAAGTTGGTCCCCTGCCCGCTGTAGCCGATCCGAGGCACGTGGCAGAACCTAGCATCGGATGATGGCGACGTCGGCCGCGGTCGAGCGCTGGTTCGCGTCGACGAAGCCTCCGTCGGAGGCCGCGCTCCGACGCGTCCGGGACATCATCCTCGGCGCGGACCCGAGCATGCGCGAGCGCATCCAGTACGGGATCACCTTCTCGTCGACCAAGAGCGGCGACTTCGGCGCGTTCGTCCGGTACAGCGAGCCGGGCGTGAACCTGCGGCTGCACCGTGGCAGGCGCCTGCATGGCCGCTATCCGCACCTCGAAGGGGCGGTGGCGCGGCGAATGCGCATCGCCGATCTGCCGCAGGCGAACGCCCGTGCGGCCGAGCTCCGGGCGATGGTCAAGGAGTGGTGCGCCCTCGGCGAGGCCGCACGGGGCTAGGTGCGGTGAAATAGGATTGAGCGTCTGGGGAGCGCTCTCGGCGCGCCGCCAGCTGATAGGAGCGCTGCCATGGGACGTAAGAAGCGGGTCGGCTTCGCGGACGTGCGGGCCACCCACGAGGAGCTTGGCCGGGGAGAGGTCCGCTGCCCGGAGTGCCGGCGCAGCGTCACGGATGCCGACGGGCTGAAGTTCGTACCCGCGCTCGGCCAAGTCGAGTCGTCGCTCGCGACGGTCAACTGCCCGCGCTGCCGCACGATGCTCAGCATCCGGTTCGTCGCCGCCGTCTAGCGAACCCGCTGGCGGCCGTTCGGCCGCCGGCTGTCCGGGGGTGCAGGCGGTCAATCTTCTTACCCTGCGGTTTAGTAGGCTTTTAGTCATACCGAATGGGCCATACCGCTGGGCGACCCCGGAATCTAGCGTCGAATGCGATGGTCGCGTCTGCCCCGCGCCGCGTCCGGATCCTCGTGGCCGACGACCACCCATCCATTCGCGAGAACCTCCGCTACCTCCTGAATGACGAGGACGACTTCGAGGTCGTCGGGGTCGCGCGGGACGGGGGCGAGGCCCTCGCCACGACGATCGCGCTCGAGCCGGACGTCGTCGTCCTGGACGAGAGCATGCCGGTGATGCCCGGTTCGGCGGTCGTCGCCCAGCTGCGCGAGCGCGGCGTCGCCAGCCGCGTCGTCATGTACACGAGCGAGCCCGGCGTCTGCGAGCGCGCGCTCGCCGCCGGCGCCGATCGCTGTGTCGGGAAGGAGCAGCCGATGGAGCTGCTCTTCGCGGCGATCCGGGAGTGCGTCCCCGCGCCGAGGCGCACCTAGCCCGCCCAACAGGCCCGGCGATACCGTCCGCCGGTACGATGCCGCGGACGTGATGCGGTGGACCGCGCGGGACGCGCGCTCGCTGGGGACCGGTCTCGCGTACCTGGCACCGTCGTTCGTGCTGTTCGCGGTCTTCGTGTTCATCCCGCTCGGCCGGACGATCTACCTCAGCTTCTTCAATACCCGCTCGACCGGCGCGATCAGCACGTTCGCCGGGCTCGATCAGTACATCGAGCTCGTCACGTCCGGCATCTTCCGATCGGGTCTCGTCGCGACGGGCCTCTTCGCCCTGTACACGGTCCCCGCCAGCATCGGCATCGGCCTCGTGCTCGCGGTGATCCTGAACCAGAAGCTCCGGGGGATCGGCTTCTTCCGCACGATGATGGCGAGCACGATCGCGGTCTCGGCCGCCGTCGGCTCGATCATCTGGCTGCTCCTGTTCAACCCGAGCATCGGGATCCTGAACTACGTGCTGTCGAAGATCGCGATCTCCGGACCGGAATGGCTCATCCAGCCGAATACCGCGATCATCGCCGTGGCGATCACGAGCATCTGGCTGGTCCTGGGGACGAACGTGATCGTGCTCCTCGCCGGTCTCCAGAGCGTGCCCGAGGAGATCTACGAGGCCGCGCATCTCGACGGCGCCAAAGGCGTGCGCCTCTTCACGCGGATCACCGTGCCGATGGTCTCTCCGTCGCTCTTCTTCCTCCTCGTGGTGGACACGGTCGCGGTCCTCCAGGCGTTCACTCAGATCCACCTGCTGACCCGTGGCGGGCCCGTCGATGCGACGCGGGTGCTCGTCTACAGCATCTATCTGGACGCATTCCAGAACTTCCAGTTCGGCTACGCGAGCGCGCAGGCCGTCGTGCTCTTCCTGCTCGTCCTGACGCTCACGCTGCTGCAGTTCCGCTTCGTCGAGAGCCGCGTGCACTATCAGTGAGAGCGTCGAGGATCGCGACCTACGCGCTGCTGCTGGCCGCATCGATCGTCGTCGCCTTCCCGCTGCTGCTGGCGCTGTCGTACTCGTTCATGAGCGAGTCGGAGATCGCGACGTTCCCGCCGCCGCTCCTGCCGCTGGATCCGACGTTCGACAACTACGGCAAGGTCCTCGCGACGATCCCGATCGGGCGGTACCTGCTCAACAGCTTCGCCGTGTCCACGGCCGTCGTGATCGGTCAGCTCATCACCGCGAGCCTGGCGGCGTACGCCTTCGCATTCCTCGCCTTCCGCGGGCGGACCGTGCTCTTCTTCGTGTTCCTCAGCACTCTGATGATCCCGTGGGAGGCCACGATCATCCCGAACTACCTGACCATCCGCGATATCGGCTGGCTCGACACATATCAGGGGCTCGCCGTGCCGTTCATGGCGACCGCGTTCGGGACGTTCCTGTTGCGCCAGGCGTTCATGCAGATTCCGCGGGAGCTCTGGGACGCATCGCGCATCGACGGCTCGAGCTCCTTTCACTTCCTGCGCACCATGGTCATCCCGCTCTCACGTCCAGCATTGGGGACGGTCGCGATCTACGGCTTCCTGTCGACGTACAACCAGTACTTCTGGCCGCTGCTCGTGACGAACCAGACGCTCATGCGCACGACCCAGGTCGGCGTCGCGCAGCTGCGGTTCGAGGAGAGCGTCCGCTGGGGCCTGATCATGGCCGGTGTCATGATGGTCGCGGTACCGACACTCGCGTTGCTCGTGCTCGGTCAGCGTCAGCTGATCCGCGGGTTGACCGCCGGTGCGGTCAAGGGCTAGATCGCGTTGGGAGGGAACATGCGTCAGTTCGCAGCACTCGCGCTTGTTGCAGCAGTGGTGGCCTCCGCATGCGGAGCCAGCGGCGGAGGGGCCTCGGATCTGTCCGCGCAGGCTCCGGGCAAGGACGTGAAGCCCGCGGCGAAGATCGTCTGGTGGCACGCGATGTCCGGCGTCAACGGCGACGCGATCAACCGGATCGTGGCTGGATACAACCAGAGCCAGAGCGCGATCCAGGTCGAGGCCGTCTTCCAGGGCACCTACGACGACCTGCTCAGCAAGCTGAACACGGCGCTCGCGTCGAAGTCGGCGCCGGCGATCGCGCAGGTCTTCGACATCGGGCAGCGCTACATGTACGACAGCGGCGAGGTCCTGCCGATGCAGGCCTTCATCGACCGCGACAAGTTCGACACCTCGGACTTCGAGCCGGCGGTCCTCAACTACTACAAGTACCAGGACAAGCTCCAGAGCATGCCGTTCAACGCGTCGTCGGCCGTCCTCTTCTACAACAAGGACGCGTTCAAAGAGGTCGGCCTCGACCCGGAGAAGGCGCCGAAGACGTTCAGCGAGGTCAACGACTACGCGAAGAAGCTCGTCAAGAAGGACGGCGGCGCCGCCGTCCGCGCCGGCTTCGCGCCGTCGATCTACGGCTGGCTCTTCGAACAGGCCCTCGCGGTCTCGGGCTCGCTCTACGCCGACAACGGCAACGGCCGTGACGACCGGGCGACGAAGCTCGTCTACAACAACGCCGAAGGCAAGGCCATCCTCGACTGGTGGAAGGCCGGCGTCGATGGCGGCTATTTCACGAACGTCGGCATCGACAACGACGGCGCCAAAGCGGCGTTCCAGTCCGGCAAGTCCGCGATGATCCTCGAGAGCACCGCTTCGCTTCGCGGCTTCATCAACAACGCGAAGTTCCAGGTGGGCGTCGGGCGGTTCCCGAAGCCCGACAACGCGCCGAACGACGGCGGGAACATCATCGGCGGTGCGTCGCTCTACATCATGAAGAGCCGTCCCGCCGAAGAGCAGCAGGCCGCGTGGGACTTCATCAAGTACGCGATGAGCCCCGCGGTCCAGGCGCAATGGCAGTCCGACACGGGCTACTACCCGATCCGCAAGGCGGCGTACAACGAGGGCCCGAGCAAGGAATGGGCGACGAAGTACCCGCAGTTCCTCGTGGCGGTGGATCAGATCCGCAGCGCGCCGCAGAACCGGAAGTCCAACGGCGCGGTGCTCGGCGTCTTCGCCCAGGCTCGCGCGCGCAGCCAGAAGATGATCGAGTCGGTGCTCCTCGGCCAGGCCTCCAGCAAGGACGCGCTGGATGCGGCCGTCACGGAGATGAACGCGCAGATCGACAAGTACAACAAGGCGAACAAATAGCGCAGCGTGAGGAGACGGTGCGGTCGCTTCGCGACCGCACCGTCGACCTTCTCGTCATCGGCGGCGGGATCATCGGCGCAGGGATCGCCCGCGACGCCGCGCTCCGCGGCCTCTCGGTGGCGCTCATCGAGCGCGACGACCTCGCCTCAGGCACCAGCTCGCGGCCCACGCGACTGATCCATGGCGGACTCCGCTACCTCGAGCTCTTCGACTTCGGACTGGTGCGAAGCGACATGCGCGAGCGCGAGACGCTGCTGCGCATCGCCCCGCACCTCGTGTTCCCGCTCCCGTTCCTCCTGCCGCTCTACCGGCCGAGCCCGGTCTATCGGGCGAAGCTGCGGCTCGGCATGCTCCTCTACGACCTCCTGTCGCTGGACAAGAGCCTGCCGAAGCGCCGCTGGCTGAGCCGCGCGGAGACCCTCGCGGTCGAGCCGAGCCTCGATCCCGAGGGTCTCACCGGTGCGTGGCGTTTCTACGACGCGCAGGTCCCGCTCGTCGAGCGGCTGGTGGTCGAGAACGCGCTCGATGCCGCGGCTCACGGCGCGCTCGTGCTCAACCACGCGGTCGCGACCGGCTACCTGCGCGATGGCGACGCCGTCACCGGAGCGCGGGTGCGCGACGCCATCTCCGGCGGCGAGCTCGAGCTACGCGCGCGGTTCACCGTCAACGCGACCGGACCGTGGCTCGACGAGACCATCGCGTCGCTGCGCGGGGGCGCGCGGCCGCTGCTCCGCCTCACGAAGGGCATCCACCTCGTCACGCCGCACGCGACGGAGCAGGCGCACGTCCTCTTCGCCGCGGACGGCCGGCTGTTCTTCGTGCTGCCGTGGCGCGAGTACACGATCGTCGGCACGACCGACACCGACCACCGCGGCGATCCCGCGGACGCCGCCGCGACCGCTGACGACGTCCGCTACCTCCAGGACGCCGCACGCCGCGCGTTCCCGCAGGCCCCCTTCGACCGCATCCTCTTCACCTGGGCCGGGGTGCGCGCGCTCGTGCGCATCGAGGGGGTCGCCGAGGGCGAGGTCTCGCGCAAGCACGCGCTATACGACCACCTCCGGCGCGACGGGATCGCGGGTGTGCTCTCCGTCATCGGCGGCAAGATCACCGCATACCGCGCGATCGCGGAGGAGGTCACCGACCGCGTCGGACGCGTGCTCGGCGTCACGGCCTCGTGCGCGACGGGCGGGCGGCCCCTGCCGGGCGCGGGTGGTCGGGCTCCCGAGCGGGACGCGCTCGCCGCGGCGGATCCCGCCCTCGCGGTGTCGCTCTGCGAGCACAGCGAAGCGACCGGCGCC
The DNA here is from genome assembly GCA_036394215.1 of Candidatus Limnocylindria bacterium. Classification (GTDB taxonomy): domain Bacteria; phylum Chloroflexota; class Limnocylindria; order P2-11E; family P2-11E; genus UBA4735. The sequence goes on along the minus strand of DASWFN010000116.1, from coordinate 19,635 downwards.
GACGTCATCCACGCGGCGCGGCACGAGTGGGCCGCGACGCTCGCCGACGTGCTGCTGCGCCGCACCGCGATCGGCCTCTCGGCGTGTCAGGGTCTCGACTGCCTGGAGGCGGTCGCGGACCTGATGGCCCAGGTGCTCGGCTGGACGGCGGAGCGCCGGGCCGCGCAGATCGCCGAGTACCGTCGCGAGATCGCGCCGATGCGGGTCTTCACGACCGCGTGAGCCTCATCCTGGCGCTCGATCAGGGCACGACCGGATCGGCCGCGCTCGTGTTCGACGACGAGGGTCGCGTGCGCGGGCACGCCGACCGGGAGATCGCGCAGCACTACCCCGCCTCCGGGCACGTCGAGCACGACGCCGACGAGATCTTCGCCGCCACGGTCGCCGTCGGACGGGAGGCGCTCGCGGCCGCCGGCGCGACGGCGCGCGACGTGACGGCGATCGGGATCACCAACCAGCGCGAGACGGTTGTCGTGTGGGAGCGCGCGACCGGCCGCCCGATCCATCGCGCGGTCGTGTGGCAGAGCCGCGCGAGCGCGGAGATCTGCGACCGGCTGCGAGCCGACGGGCTCGGACCGCTGGTCCGCGCGCGCACCGGCCTCGTGATCGACGCGTACTTCTCGGGCCCGAAGGTCCGCTGGATCCTCGATCGGGTCGCCGGCGCGCAGGCCCGCGCAGAGGCGGGCGAGCTGCTCTGCGGCACGATCGAGAGCTGGCTGGTGTGGAAGCTGAGCGGCGGTCGCGCCCACGTCACCGACGTGTCGAATGCCTCGCGCACGCTCGTGTTCGACATCCACCGCCGCGAGTGGGACGGCGAGCTCCTGGCGCGCCTCGCGCTCCCGCGCGCGCTCCTCCCCCGGCCCATCGCGAACAGCGGCGCGATCGCCGAGACGGAGACGTCGCACTTCGGCGCCGCGCTCCCGATCACCGGTCTCGCCGGAGATCAGCAGGCCGCGCTCTTCGGGCACGGCTGCTTCGCCGTCGGCGAAGCGAAGAACACCTACGGCACGGGATGCTTCCTGCTCGCGAACACCGGGACGGCGCCCGCGACGAGCGAGGGCGGCCTGCTCACCACGATCGCGTGGGACATCGGCGACGGCGTCCGCTACGCCCTCGAGGGCAGCGCGTTCATCACCGGCGCCGCGGTGCAGTGGCTGCGCGACGGGCTCGGCATCATCAGCGACGCCGCCGAGACGGAGGCGCTCGCGCGCGCGGCGAACGCCGACGCGGGCCTCTACCTCGTGCCGGCGTTCACCGGCCTCGGCGCGCCGCACTGGGATCCCCGCGCGCGCGGGCTGCTGATCGGCATCGAGCGGAGCACGTCGCGCGCGGACCTCGTGCGCGCCACGCTCGAGAGCATCGCGTTCCAGACCCGTGATCTCGTCGAGGCCATGCGCGCGGCCGGCCGGCCGATCGAGGTCCTTCGCGCCGACGGCGGCGGCACGGCGAACGCGTTCCTCATGCAGCTCCAAGCCGATCTGCTCGGTGTGCCGGTCGAGGTCGCGACGGTCCGGGAGACGACCGCTCTCGGTGCCGCGTTCCTCGCCGGGCTCGGCGCCGGCGTCTGGAAGGACACCGCTGCGCTCGCGCGCCGGCGTGGCGCCGCGGCGCGCTACGAGCCGGCGATGGCCGCGAGCGAGCGGGACGCGCGGTACGGCGAGTGGCTGCGCGCGGTCGACCGGGCGCGCGACTGGAGCCGCGCTACCTAGGCACGCGCTCCGGCCAGTTCGACACGATCCCGTCGACGCCCAGCGCCGCGATCCGCGCGATGTCCGCGGGGTCGTTCGCCGTCCAGACATTGACCTGCAGCGACGCGGCGTGCGCGGCCTCGACCAGCTCGCGCGTCACGTACGCGCGGTTCGGATGCAGCGCCCAGAGCCCGAGCGCGCGCGCACCGGCGATGAGCGCGGCCCGCTCGGGGGCGTCACTGAAGATGAACGCCCGCCGCACCGCGGGCGCGGCGTCGCGCGCCGCCTCGAGGGCGGCCCACCAGAAGCTCGACACGTACACGCTCGGATCCTCCCGCCGCGTGATCCGCGAGGCGGCGGCGGCCCCGGTCGCCCGCGCGCGCGCCTCGTCGCCCTCGCACTTCAGCTCGACGTTCACCGCGACGCGGCCGCGGCAGAGGTCCAGGACCTCGTCCAGAGAGAGGTGAGTGACGTCGGGAGCCGGTGGATCGTGCGCGATGACGAGCCGGCCGTCGGACGCGAGCCAGACATCGGTCTCGACCTCGTCACAGCCGAGCGCGATGGCGGCCTCGAAGGACGCCGGGGTGTTCTCGGGTGCGTGGCCCATCGCGCCGCGGTGTCCGATCCTGCGCATGGCGCCATTGTCGCGACTCGGTCAGACCCGCGGGACGGCGTCGAGCTCCTGGATCGCGGCGCGCATGCGCTGGTCGGCGAGGCGCTCGGCCTCGCGCCACCAGCCGTCGAGCTTGAGCTCCTGCTCGCGCACGCGCGCGCCGAGCTCCGCTTCGAACTCGCGCAGCTGCTTCATCAGTCGCTCGCCGAAGCGCTGCTCCTCCGCGGCGAGCTCCGCGGTGATCCGAGCGCGCTCGGTCTGCTCCCACGCGTCCAGCCGGGTCTCCGCGTCCTGCCGGCGCTGCCGCAAGACGCCGAGCTCGGCGGCGATCGCGGTGTCGAGGCGCTGCGCGAAGACGCGCTGCTGCTCCGCGGCCAGCTCTTCGACGCGACGGTCGAGCTCGCGGGATCGTCCGGCCGCCGCCTCCTGCTCGAGTCGATCCATGAGCGCGGAGCGGTCCGCGGCGCGATCGTCCAGGGGCGCCAGTGCGGGAGCGACGAAGTCCTCGTCCTCGCGGAACTCGGCCAGCGGCGCGCGCGGCCGGTCGCGCAACAGGCTTTGCCCTCCGGCGCTCTGCAGCGTCTCGATCTCGGTGATCACCGCTCCGAATGCTGCCGCGGATCGCACGCCCGTTCCTCACCCATTGGAGCGATTGGCCGGTCCGGCGGTAGCGATCGCGAGCCGTCGGCCGGTCCCGGCCGTCAGTCCGCCGCGATCACGGCGTCTCCGGCGAGCGGCGCGGTCAGCGCGTCGAGCGGGATCCCTTCGATGCGGCGCCAGTCGTGGCCGCGCGGCTCGCCCGCCGGGCAGAATGCCCACGCGCGCAGGTGCACGGTGAGGCCGAAGCCAAGGCTGGTGAGCCGCGGCGGGTGGTCGACCGCGACGCAGACGAAGCGCACGACCGAGCCTCGCGGGTGGAGCGGCACGGCCACCGAGCGCAGCCAGTTCCGTGCCGCGCATCGCGTCGATCACGCGATGTGTCGGAACTGCCAGGCCCGTCAGCGCGACCGCGTGACCCCGACCTTCGGGCACATGTCGTTCAACACACATTGCGAGCAGATCGGACGCAGCGCGACGCACACGTGGCGCCCATGACGGATGAGGTTCATGTGCACCTCGTACATCTCCGCGGGATCGAGCGCGGCCTGGAGCAGCTCCTGGGTGCGGGCCGCGGTCGCGTTCGGCGGCACGAGGCCGAGCCGGATCGCGACCCGATGGACGTGGGTGTCCACCGGGAAATACGGCCGATCGAGCGAGAAGAGCAGGACGCAGGCCGCGGTCTTCGGCCCGACGCCCGGCAGGCCGACGAGCAGGGCGAACAGCCGGTCATGGCGGATGCCGCGGAGCGCGCGCTCGTCGAGCGCGATGCCGCGATCGCGGAGCGCGCGGAGCACCGCGCGGATCCGTGGCGCCTTCGTCGGCGCGAGCCCGCCGCTCCGAATGGCCCGCTCGATGACCGGAAGGGGTGCGCCGGCGACGTCTTCCCAGTCCGGCAGCACGCGACGAAGATCCGCGTACGCGCGGTCGCGGTTCGTGTCGTTCGTGTTCTGGGAGAGGATCGTCAGCACGAGCTCGTCCAGCGGCGGGAGCCGTCGTGGCGCCGGCGGCTCGCCGTAGGCCTTGCGGAGGCGCCGGGCGATCCGGCGGAGGCGCGCGCGCAGCGTGACCGGCACGCGCTAGAGGTAGCCGAGCACGTGCCAGTACGGCAGCGAGAGGCCGAGGGCCGCGAGCGCGATCGCCTCGTACGCGAAGGCCATCCTGCGCGCCTGCAGGTGCGAGTACAGGCGCCCGTGGGTCGCGCCGTACGCCACGAGGTACTCGGGTGACTGCGCGGGCATGTGCCAGCTGATGCCGAGCGCGAGGATGGCCACGACCGCGAGCCAGGGACTGATATGCACGCCGCCGGCGACGGGAATGAGCCCGAGCGACAGCAGGAGGATCGCCTGGTCCGCGGCGAGGAGCGACTTCACGATGATGGTGAGCACGCCGGCGAGGATGACGAACGCGGCGCCGCCGATCCCGAGCTGCGCCAGGAACAGGGCGGCGTAATCACCGACGATCTTGTCGAGCCGGAGGCCCTCGACGAGATTCCCGGCAGTGAGGGCGACGCCGAAGAAGATCAGATAGTCCCAGTCGAGGTTCCGCAGATCGGAGACGCCCGTCACGACCATCATCGCGATGAACGCGACGAGCGCGACGCGCCCAGGCTCCCAGAGGAATCTCGGACCGATGATCCAGCCGATCAACATGGCGACGACGATCGCGCCGATCGCGAGCTCGCGGCGCGTCGGTGGCCCGAGGACCGCGCGCTGGAGGCGCAGCGGCGCGCGTGCCGGCGCCGCCACCGGGCCGGCGCGGAAGAGCAGCCGCATCGCGACGAACGTACCGATCGCGATGATCGCGGCCGCCGGCGCGGCCGAGATGAACCACTGCAGCCAGGTGAACTGCAGCTGGTCCTTCGGCGGCATGAGCCCCCACGCGAGGAGGCACACCGACGAGCCGTTGAGGAACAGGAACATGAACGGCCCCGCGCCGATCCAGGCCGACAGCCCGATCGTCGCGCTCGCCGCGGAGCGCTCCGACAGCTTCATGGCGTCGGCCACGCCCTCGGCGAGCGGCGCGGTGATCGCCGCGCGGGCCATCGCGCTCGGCAGGAGCGGGGTCAGCAGGATGCCCGTACCGAGGAACGCCGCTGATTGCCACCCGAGCCGCGCGGGCACCCGGTCGATGAAGAACAGCCCGAGCCGCAGGAGCAGGCCGGATCGCGTGACCGCCGCCGCGACGCCGAGGACCGACAGCACGAACACCCAGCTCATCGAGGCAAAGCCCGTGAGCGTCGCGAACGGCGGCACGATCCCGCTCAGGATCCATGACGCGACCAGGCCGAGCGACACGACGACGTTCGGGACGGGCTCGGTGACCCAGAGGGCGATGGCCGCGCCCAGCAGGAGCGAGAACTTGAACTGCGCGAGATCGACGAGCGGCGAGAAGGCGGCGGCCACGAGGGCCAGCGCCACGAACACGCCGGCGAGCTTCGTGACCGGATGGCGCTCCGTCCGCGGCGGTCGCAGCGGGACGAGGGCGGCGGCGGCCTCGTCGGCCTGCGCGCCGTCACGATGCCGCAGCCGCCGGGCCAGCGTCGTCGCGACGGCCTTCGCCGCCGCGGCATCGCGGCCGAGAAGATCCACGAACTGCGGGCGCGCGAGCCGGAGCACCTCGCCGTCGGTGTCGGCGCGGATCGTCGCCGTCCGCGGCTCATCGATGAGGAGCGCGAGCTCGCCGACGTAGTGACCGGGACCGATCGTATTGAGCCGTTCCTCGTCCGGGCCGGCGAGCACCGCGAACGTGCCGTTCACGATGATGTAGAGCGCATCGCCGATCTCGCCCTCACGGATGATCACAGCGCCCGCGCGTACCTCGATCGGATCCATGTATGCGGCCAAGCGGGCGAGCGCGACGCGGTCGAGGCCCGACGTGAGGTCCACGCTGCGAAGGCGCTGGCTGCGCTCCAGGTCGACGTTCCGCGTGCTCAATTCGGCCGGATGCTAGTCCCCACCTATCGGAGGGAATGCGCGGGAACGGCCGGAACGTTCCCCTAGAGTGAGCGGGTGTCGGCCGACCCCTTCGAGACCCAAGCGCTGTCGTACCTGGACGCGCTGTACCGGACTGGCCTGCGCATGACCCGCTCCGAGGCGGAGGCGGAGGACCTGGTCCAGGAGACGTACATCCGCGCCTTCCGCTTCCGTGAGCAGTTCACCCCGGGCACGAACCTGAAGGCGTGGCTGTTCCGGATCCTGACGAACACCTTCATCAACCAATACCGCCGGAAGGCGGCGCGGCCGGAGACCACCGAGCTCGACGACGTCGACGAGTCGATCCTCTATCGCCACATGCGCGACGTCAGCCCCGGCTCGTCGTCGCCCGATCCGGAGGCCGAGCTCATCGACAGCACGCTCTCCAGCGAGGTGAAGGAGGCGCTCGAAGCGCTGCCCGAGAAGTTCCGGACCACGGTCCTGCTCGATGTCGAGGGCTTCTCCTACAAAGAGATCGCCCAGATGCTCGACATCCCGATCGGGACCGTCATGAGCCGCCTTCACCGCGGCCGCAAGTTCCTCCAGAAGCGCCTCTATGACCTCGCGCGCGATCGCGGGATCGTCGCCGCGCGCGCGATGCCGCGGCCGGCGGACTAGGAGGAGTCAGTGGACTGCAACGACTGCCTCGAGCGTCTCTACACGTATCTCGACCGCGAGCTCTCGGCCGCCGAGGTCACCGCGGTCAAGGTCCACCTCGCCGACTGCGGCCCCTGCGAGGACGAGTTCGTCGTCTCGGAGCGGTTCCTGGCGCGCGTTCGGGACTGCTGTCAGGAGGATGTGGCGCCGACGCAGCTCCGCTCGCGCATCGTCGCCCGACTCCGGATGGATCACGACGCACCCCGCTAGCTATTGACAGCGTGCTCACGAATGTGTCTAGATAACTGACATTCGTGGCCAGAAGGGGGTGATCTCCAATGCCAGCGAAGAAGAAGGCCGCCAAGAAGACGGCCAAGAAGAAGTCCTCGAAGAAGAAGTAGTTCTTTGACCCGTTAGCGACGACGCGAGTCGTCGCTCTTTCATCATCACGATCCGGCACCTTTCGCGATCTCGCCGATCCGCTCTAGGCCTGAGCGGATCGGTTTCTTTTTGCGCGGCATACGCTGGGCGCGATGCACCGGAACGCCGTGCCCGAGCTCGATACGGTCGCGACGGCGTCCGGCGTCGCGCTCTCAATTGTGGTCGCGATCGGCGGCCTTTTCCTCGGTTTTCCGGCCATTGCGACGCTGTGCGGCGTCGCGGCCGGAGGCTACCTCGCTGGACGGATGGCCCGGCGCGACGGGCTCTTCCACGGCGTCATCGTCGCGGCGCTCACGATCGTCGCGGTCAACATCGTCGCGAGCGCGGGGCAAGAGACCGTGACCAACATCCTCGCCGACACGCTGACGATCGTCGTCAGCGACGTGCTGTTGCTGCTGCTCGGGTCCGCGGGCGGATGGCTTTCGACGCGGACCTGACCGCCTTCGTCTTCCGCGGATAGGGGCAGAGGTCGAGCACCGGGCACACCGGGCACTTGGGGGTCGGATTGCAGATCCGGCGTCCATGGAGGATCAAATTCCAGGTCGCCTTGACCCAATCCTTCTCCTGGAAGACCCGCCGAAGGTCCTGCTCGATCTTGTCCGGGTCGCCCTGGCGGGTGAGCCCGAGCCGGCCGGCCACCCGCGCGACGTGCCGATCGACGGCGATCGCTGGGACGCCGAAGGCGTTCGCGAGGACGATCGAGGCGGTCTTCCGGCCGACGCCGTGGAGCGAGGTGAGGCCCTCCATGTCGCGCGGGACCTGGCCGCCGAACCGCTCCACGATCCCCAGCGCGGCCGCCTTCACCGCCTTGGCCTTCTGGCGGAAGAAGCCGGTCGGCTTCAGGTCCCGCTGGAGGATCGCCATGTCGACGCCGGCGTAATCGGCGGCGGTCCGGTACTTCGGGAAGATGACCGTCCGGGTGACCTCGTTGATCCGCTCGTCCTGGGCCTGCGCCGCGAGGATCGTCGCGACGAGGAGCTGGAGCGGGTCCGCGAACTCGAGCGTCGGGCCCCAGTCCGGGTAGGCCTTTTCGAGCCGGGCAAGGATCTTCCGGGCCCGCGCGCGGAGCTCCGGCGTCACTTTCGGGACGTAGGGCTTCTTCGGAGTCCGCTTCGGCGCGACCGTCTTCGCCACCGGCATCAGTGGAGGTCCGCCCACGTGACGAGTACGGAGAACTGACGGCACCAGACGACGACGCTCTTGTTCAACGAGATGTTCGCCTCCGCCGGCACGCTGTAGTTGAACGAGCCGTTCGTCGCCTTCAGCGGACCGAGGTAGACGCTCGTCGACTCGGTCCATTTCCCGCCCGTCTCGCGCGAGAGGTACACATGCACGTCCGGCGCGTTCGTGATCGCGACACCCTCGAAGCGGAGCACGACGCCGTCGCCGGTGCGCAGGAGCAGGACGCGGCCGGTGCCGTTGTGCAGGGCATCGACGTAGCCGAGCTCTCCCGACGCGAGCGTGACCGGCGCGGCAACCGTCGGCGCCGCGCTCGCCGGCGCGGCACTCACAGCGGCCCCCGGCGCCGCGGTCGGGAACGCCTCATCCACCGTCGTGCGGATGAACAGCGGCGAGCCGAGGTACCAGGCGAGCAGGGCGACGCATACGACGATGCCGGCGATCCCGATGGCCCGCGGCTTCACGGGAACGCGATCTCATCGCCGCTGCCGAGCGAGCGCGCGCGCTCGAACGCGAGCGTCGCGACGGCGAGATCCTGCACGGCATTGCCGACGCTCTTGAATACGGTGCGCTCCCCGTCGCTGGACCGTCCCGGCGCGCGACCCGCGACGATCTCGCCGATCTCGACCAGCTCGTCGGCAGCGCGGCCCTGGAGCTCGCCGCACTCCGCCAGCGCGGCGGCACGCTGGTCGACCACCAGGCGGGCGCCGCGGAGCGCGTCGTCGTCGAGCTCGCGCATCTCCGTGGTGTAGGAGCCAACGGCGGTGACATGGACGCCCTCGCCGAGCCAGCGGCCGTCGAACACCGGGGTGCGGCTGCTCGTCGCGGTCACGACGATGTCGGCGCCCGCGACGGCCTCTCGAGCGGAGGCGACCCGGACCGCCACCCCGCGGAGCTCCGGCCGGCCGGCGGCCCAGTCACGGAACGCCGCGGCGTGCGCCGGCTCGCGCGCGACCACCCGTACGTCGACGATCGGACGGACCGCCACCAGGCCGAGGAGCTGGGTCCGGGCCTGCGGCCCGGCCCCGAAGAGGGCCGCGCGCGTCGCACCCGCCCGGCTGAGCAGCCGCGCGGCGAGGCCGCCGGCCGCGCCGGTCCGCAGCGCGGTCAGCGCCGTCCCGTCGATCAGCGCCAGGACCTCCCCGGTGGCCGCATCCCCCACCAGCATGGTGGCCTGGACCACCGGCCGGCCGGCGGCGGCGTTCCCCGGAGCCACGCTCACGACCTTCACCGAATAACAGGAGGCGCCGGCGACCGACGCCGGCATGACCAGGACGGTCCCATCCCGCAGCGGCACCGCCGGCCGCAGTGGAACGGTCGCCCGGCCCGAGGAAAGGTCCGCGAAACCCGCCCCAACGGCGCCGATGGCGTCCTCCATCGAGCACACCGCTGCGAGGTCGGCCGCACGGAGCAGGCGGACGGTCATTTCGTTGACGAGCCTAGGGGGTACTCGTAGGCTCACCGGCCATGGGGCCCATCGGGTCCCGGGATGGGGAGCCGGGTAGCGGCGCACCCAAAAGCGAGGGAGGACCTATGCAGAAACGCTGGCTTTCCATTCCTTCCGTCCTCACGGCGGTCGCGCTCGTCGCGGCGGCGTGTGGCGGAGGCGGGACCGGCGCGGCGACCACGGCACCGGCGACCACCGCGGCGGCGGCGACCACCGCGGCGGCGGCCGGCGAGATCATCATCGCGAGCGACCTGCCCACCTCGGGCTCGGAGGCCTCGAGCGGCCTCCCGACGCAGAACGGCGCGGCGTTCGCGGTCTCGCAGACCCCGAGCTACAAGGGCATCAAGATCACGTTCAAGCCGTTCGACGACGCGGTCAACGGCGTGCACGACCCGCAGAAGGGCGCGCAGAACGTCCAGCAGATGCTCTCCGACCCCAAGGTCCTTGCGATGGTCGGACCGTTCAACTCGAACGTCGCCCGGGCTGAGATCCCGATCGCGAACGGAGGGCCCCTCGCGATGATGAGCCCCTCGAACACGAACGAGTGCCTCACCCAGACGTTCCCGTACTGCGACCCGACCCCGGCCAAGCTCCGGCCGAGCGGCAAGAACAACTACTTCCGCATCGCGGCTCCTGACACCGTGCAGGGCCCGGCGATGGCGGACTTCATCATCGACACCCTCAAGCTCACGAAGGTCGCGGTCTTCTCCGACAACGAGACGTTCGGTAAGGGCGTGGCCGACAACTTCGCGAAGCGTCTGACGTCCAAGGGCGGCAGCGTGACGAACCGCCAGGACTTCGACATGAAGTCGACCAGCGACTTCAAGGCGTTCATCAACGCGGCCAAGGCCGCTGGTGCGCAGGCGATCTACGCCGGCGCCACCTCGGCCACCAAGGGTTGCATCGTCCGCAGCCAGATGAAGGGGATCATGGACGCCGCGGGCACCCCCTTCACCGGACCGGACGGTATCGGTGACGCGGAGTGCATCAAGAACGCGGGCGACCAGGCAGCCAACATGTACTTCACCAACGCGGCCGGCGAAGCTTCCCAGAACCCGGACGCCGCCGCGACCATCGCCGCGTTCAAGCAGGCCTACCCGAAGAAAGAGGACCTCGGCTCGTACACCTTCCCGGGGTACGACTGCGCCCTGATCCTCGTTGACGCGGTCAAGCGCGCGATCGACGCGAACGGCGGCAAGGTGCCGTCCCGCCAGCAGGTGATCGACGCGGTCCAGGCGACCAGCGGCCTCAAGGGCACCGTCGGCACGTATGCCTTCGACGCCAACGGAGACCCGAAGACCGCGACCATGGCCTTCTACAAGACGACAGGTACACCACTCGACTGGGCCTTCGTCAAGCAGTTCAGCGTCCAGTAGGGACTGACCGAAGGAGGGGGCGGAAACGCCCCCTCCTTCTTCGCGCAGCGGAGGAAGGCAGAGTGGTCTCCTAGTGGTCTCCAGCATCGGCAGGGCGCGCACGAATCTGCTCGCCGGAACGCGCGGGCGCCTCATGAACGCGGCCCTCTTCATCCTCATCGGTCTCGCGTTCATCGTCCTCGCGACGAAGGTCGTCGCGCTCGGGCCGGCGTACTTCATCCAGATCATCGTCTACGGCCTAGCCGACGGATCGATCTACGCGCTCATCGCGCTCGGCTACACGATGGTCTACGGCATCGTCGAGCTCATCAACTTCGCCCACGGCGACGTGTTCACGCTCGGCGGATTCCTGTCGCTCTCGCTGCTGCCAGCGTTCGGGCTCATCGAAGGTGAATCGGCGGGCCCCGGGATCATCCTGCCGCTGCTTGCGATCATGGTGATCTCGATGCTGTTCTGCGGCGTCGTCAACGTCACGATCGAGCGCGTCGCCTACCGGCCGCTGCGGCACGCGCCGCGCCTCGCACCGCTCATCACCGCGGTCGGCATGTCGTTCGTGCTCGAGGGTCTGATGTTCCTGTGGCGCGGCCCGTTCAACCTGCACTACCCGAGCGTGCTCCCCGGCGACGCGATCCCGCTGGGCGCCAGCGGCGCGACGATCGCGTACAAGGACATCGCGGTCGTCGTGATCGCGATCGTGCTCATGACCGGGCTCAGCCTGTTCGTCGAGCGCTCGAAGCTCGGCAAGGCGATGCGCGCGACCGCGCAGGACCGCGACGCCGCCGGGCTCATGGGGATCGACATCAATCGCACGATCGCGGCGACGTTCTTCATCGGCGCGATCCTCGCGGGGGCCGGCGGGATGATCTACGGCCTGTACTTCAACAACATCGCCTTCGACCTCGGCTTCTCGGCGGGGCTCGTGGCGTTCACCGCGGCCGTGTTCGGCGGCATCGGCAACATCCAGGGCGCCGCCCTCGGCGGGCTCGTCATCGGGATGATCCAATCCCTGTCCGACGGCTACTTCGACTCTGCCTGGACCCAGGTCATCATCTTCGCGATCCTCATCCTCGTGCTCGTCTTCCGTCCGACCGGGATCCTCGGGATGCGGGTCCCGGAAAAGTAGCGATGGGTCTCTTCAAGAAGATCCGGCTCGTCTGGGAGACCGATCCGCGGAAGGACCCCAACCCGCTCGTGTACGGGATCCTCACGCTCTTCGCGATCGCGTATCCGTTCTGGGCCCAGATCAGCACCGGCGGTCAGGGCGACTTCCTCCTGAGCGTCGTCGCCGACGCAGGGGTCTACGTGCTCCTCGCCATCGGCCTCAACGTGGTGGTGGGGTTCGCCGGCCTGCTGGACCTCGGCTACGCCGCGTTCTTCGCGATCGGCGCCTACACGTACGCGTTCCTCGCGTCCGACCACCTCCTGGTAACGCCGCTCGCGACGACGCTCCACCTGCCCTTCTGGATCGTGCTGCTGATCGGCATGTTCGTCGCCGCCGGGTTCGGCCTGATCCTCGGCGCGCCGACGCTCCGGCTGCGCGGGGATTACCTCGCGATCGTGACCCTCGGCTTCGGCGAGATCGTGCCACGCGTCTTCAAGAACGCGGCGGTGTGGACGAGCGGTGTGAACGGCGTCTCGGCCCTCGACAAACCGCAGCTGCCGTACTGGGTCAGCGGCCCGTGGGTCGGTGAGCCGCTGCAGTTCGTGCGGGACCTGAAGATCGTCGCGCCCCTCGGGTTCTACGTGATCATGGTCCTGCTCCTCGGGGTCAGCATCGTGCTCGTGAACAACCTGCGGAAGTCGCGGGTCGGCCGCGCGTGGATGGCCGTCCGCGAGGACGAGGTCGCGGCGGCGGCCATGGGCGTGAACACGGTCCGGATCAAGCTGCTGGCGTTCGCGATCGGCGCGGCGTTCAGCGGCTTCGCCGGGGCCTACTACGGCGCGAAGCTCTCGCTCGTCAGCCCCGAGAACTTCGGGTTCGCCGTCTCGATCACGATCCTCGTCATGATCGTGCTCGGCGGCATGGGGAACATCCCCGGGGTGATCGTCGGGTCGCTCCTCATCTACTACGTGATCTTCATCTTCCTCCCGGAGCTGCCGCCGCTCGCCGAGGGCTGGGCGGCCCAGCTCGGCTTCTCGTCGCTCGTTCCGCCGAACGGCGAATGGCCCGGCATCGGCCAGGAGGTGCAGCGGCTGAAGTTCCTGCTGTTCGGGATCATCCTGGTCACGACGATGCTGTTGCGGCCGCAGGGGCTCATCCCGAGCCGGGTGCGGGCTCAGGAGCTGATCAAGGGCGTCCACGAGGACACCACGATCGAGGACGTGAACGCGGAGACGACGGCATGACCGTGACGGCGGCGGCTCCCACGACCACGCCGGCAGAGCCGGATCTCATCCTGCGGATCGAGCACGTGACGAAGCGCTTCGGTGGCCTCGTCGCGGTCGATGACGTGTCGTTCGACGTGAAGCGTGGCGAGGTGTTCGCGCTCATCGGCCCGAACGGCGCGGGAAAGACGACGCTCTTCAACTCGATCACCGGTATCTTCCCGCCATCCGAAGGCCGCGTCGTCTTCGAAGGAGACGACATCGCCGGCGCGAAGCCGCACCAGGCCGCGAAGGTCGGGATCGCGCGGACCTTCCAGAACATCCGGCTGTTCGAGTACATGAGCGCGCTCGACAACGTGCGCGTCGGCCAGCACTGCCGCTCGCACAGCAAGCTCTGGGACTCGCTGTTCAAGACGCCCTACGAGCGCCGCGAGGAGCGAGCAATAACCGAGCGGGCCCGGGAGCTGCTGAGCTTCGTCGGCATCGGCGAGCACGCCGAGAACTACGCGCGCAACCTCGCGTACGGCCAGCAGCGCCGGCTCGAGATCGCGCGTGCGCTCGCGACGCAGCCGCACCTGCTCCTGCTCGACGAGCCAGCCGCCGGATTCACGCCGCAGGAGAAGGTCGAGCTGATGCGCCTGGTGGACAAGATCCTCGGCGAGGGCATCACCGTCTTCCTCATCGAGCACGACATGAAGGTCGTCATGGGCATCTCGCGCAACATCGCCGTGCTCGATCACGGCGAGCTCATCGCCCTCGGGCCGCCCGAGCAGATCCGCAAGGACCAGCGGGTCATCGAGGCGTATCTGGGCAAGAGCGCCTGATGGCGCTCCTCGAGCTGAACGGCGTCGATGCGCTCTACGGCCGCGTGCGCGCGCTCCGTGGCGTCTCGCTCAACGTCGACCAGGGCGAGGTCGTGGCGCTCATCGGCAGCAACGGCGCAGGCAAGACGACGACGCTCCGCACGATCTCCGGCCTGATGCATCCGCCGAGCGGCACGATCTCCTTCGGCGGGAAGGACATCAGCAAGACGCCGGCGCACGAGATCGTCGGCCTCGGGATCTGCCAGTCGCCCGAGGGCCGGCGCCTCTTCCCGCGCATGCAGGTCATCGACAACCTGCGCATGGGCGCCTTCCTCCGCAAGGACAAGGACGGCATCCAGAAGGACATGGAGCGCGTGTACGAGCTCTTCCCCCGCCTCAAGGAGCGCACCACCCAGCTCGCTGGCACGCTCTCCGGGGGCGAGCAGCAGATGCTCGCGATCGGCCGCGCGCTCATGTCGAAGCCGAAGCTGCTCATGCTCGACGAGCCATCGCTCGGCCTCGCGCCGATCCTCGTCGAGACCATCTTCCAGATCGTGCGCGAGATCAACGCCCAGGGCATCCCGATCCTCCTCGTCGAGCAGAACGCGCACAAGGCCCTCGAGGTCGCGCACCGCGCGTACGTCCTCGAGACCGGCTCCATCGTGAAGACCGGCACCGGCCGCGAGCTCCTCGACTCACCCGACGTGCAGCGCGCCTACCTCGGCATCTAGATGACCTCAGCCGGGCGGTTCCTAGACTCCCTCAGGTGACCTCCGCCGCGCTGGCGCTCGCCGTCCCGAAGGACGTTGAGCGCGTCGTCGACACCCTCATCACGAATGGCCACGAGGCCTTCGTCGTGGGCGGCTGCGTCCGCGACGCCCTCCGCGGGGTCGACCCGCAGGACTGGGACGTCGCGACGAGCGCCAAGCCCGAGGAGATCCAGAAGCTGTTCAAGCGCTCGCTCTACACGAACCGCTTCGGCACGGTGGTCGTCTCCAGCGGCGCCCACGAGATCGAGGTCACGACGTACCGCACCGAGGCCGGCTATGCCGATCATCGGCGGCCCGACGAGGTCGCATTCACCGAGTCTCTGCACGAGGATCTCGCGCGGCGCGACTTCACGATGAACGCGATGGCCTGGCGGCCGACGCCATCCGGCGGCGAGCTGGTCGATCCGTTCAACGGCCGCGCGGATCTCGAGGCGAAGATCGTGCGGGCCGTCGGCGAGCCGGCTGAGCGCTTCTCCGAGGACGCCCTGCGGATGCTCCGCGCGGTCCGGTTCGCGACGGTGCTGCGCATGCGCATCGATCCGCGGACGGCGGACGCCATCCAGGCCAACGCCAGCCTGGCCGCCGCGCTCTCCGGCGAGCGCATCCAGCAGGAGCTGAACAAGATCCTCCTCGCGGAGCGTCCCTCGACCGGCATCCGGCTGTTGTCGGACCTCGGGCTGCTCGCGGTGCTCTGCCCCGAGCTCGAGATCTGCAAGACGATCCCGCAGGACAAGGCCGTCGCCCAGGACGTGTTCGAACACTCGCTCATCACGGTGGACGCCACGCCGCCGAACCTCATCCTCCGGCTCGCGGGCCTGTTCCACGACGTGGGAAAGCCCGAGACCTTCGCCGACGGGCATTTCCACCAGCACGAGTTCGTCGGCGAGGCGATCGCCCGGCGGGTCCTGCGGCGGTGGAAGTACCCGAAGGACGTCGTCGGCGCCGTCGCCCACCTGATCCGCCATCACATGTTCTGGTATCAGACCGACTGGACCGGCTCGGCCGTCCGGCGGTTCATCCGGAAGGTCGGGCTCGAGAACATCCAGGACCTGTTCGAGCTCCGGCGGGCCGACAACATCGGCAGCGGCGCCCGTTCTCCGCGGATGTATGCCCTCGACGACCTATGGGCCCGGGTCCAGGAGGAGATCGAGCGGAGCACCGCGTTCTCCCCCAGCGACCTCGCCATCGACGGGACCGACGTCATGCGGGAGCTCGGCATCCCGCCCGGGCCGGAGGTCGGCCGAGTGATCCGGGCTGTGTTCGAGCGCGTACTCGACGACCCCGACCTCAACGAGCGGGAGCGGCTGCTCGCCCTCGTGCGCGAGATCGCCGCGAAGACCGGCTAGCGCGGGACTATCCTCTCCGCCAGCGGCATCACGCGAGGTGTTGGAGGCGTGCGATGGCGATGGAAACCGTGACCTCTCGTCGTCAGTTCCTCAAGCTGACGGGGATCGGCACCGCGGGGCTCGCGGCCGCCGAGCTCGGCGGGCTCGGCTTCGATCTCGCCTTCGCCGGCCAGCGCGCCGCGCGCAAGAAGCTCGAGGGCACCAAGCAGACCGCCAGCATCTGTCCGTACTGCGCCGTCGGCTGCGGGACGCTCGTCAGCGCGAAGACCGCGAACGGCCGGACGTCCATCGTGAACATCGAGGGGAACCCGGACAGCCCGATCAACGTCGGCAGCCTGTGCCCGAAGGGCGCCGCGACGTTCCAGCTCGCGGTGAACCCGCTGCGCACGACGAAGGTCCTGCACCGCAAGCCCGGCGCCGCGGACTGGGACACCGATCCGATGACGCGCGATCAGGCGATGACCCGCATCGCGCAGCTGTACGCCGACTCCCGCGACGCGACCTTCGTCGAGAAGGACGCGAACGGAAAGCTCATCAACCAGACGACCGGCATCTTCGCCCTCGGCGGCGCGACGAACGACAACGAGGAGAACTACCTCATCGCGAAGGTGAACCGGATGATGGGCGTCGTCCGGATCGAGAACCAAGCTCGGATATGACACTCCGCCACGGTCCCCGGTCTGGGGGTCTCCTTCGGTCGCGGCGGCAGCACCACCTTCCAGATGGACTTGCAGAACTCCGACTGCGTCGTGTTCATGGGCTCGAACATGGCCGAGTGCCACCCCTGCGGCTTCAAGTGGCCGATGAAGGCCAAGGCGAAGGGCGCGACGCTCATCCACGTCGACCCGCGGTTCACCCGCACGAGCGCGATGTGCGACCAGTACGTGCCGATCCGCTCCGGCACCGACATCGTGTTCCTCGGCGGCCTCGTCAACTACATCATCAGCAACAAGAAGTACTTCGAGGACTACGTCCAGAGCTTCACGAACGCGGCGACGCTGATCAACTCGGGGTACAAGGACACCGATGACAACGACGGGTTCTTCTCGGGCTACAACCCGCAGACACGCGCCTACGACCGCGCGACCTGGCAGTACCAGACCAGCAAGGCACCTGACCGCGCCCCCGAGGCGCCGATCGGGCCCGCCGGCAGCTCGGTGAAGGGCGCGAACTTCGCGGCGCTCATCGCCAACCGGCTTCCGGGCCCGCCGCTCCAGGACAAGACGCTCACCGATCCGAACACGGTGTTCCAGATCCTCAAGCGCCACTACTCGCGGTACACCCCGGACATGGTCGAGAAGGTCTGCGGCACGCCGAAGGAGCTGTTCACGAAGGTCGCGGACACGCTCATCGCGAACTCCGGCCGCGACAAGACGAGCGCGTTCGTCTACGCGGTCGGCTGGACCCAGCACACCACCGGCGTGCAGCTCATTCGCACCGCCGGACTCGTGCAGCTCCTCCTCGGCAACATCGGCCGGCCGGGCGGCGGGATCATGGCCCTCCGCGGCCACGCCTCGATCCAGGGCTCGACCGACATCGCGAGCCTCTACAACCTCCACCCGGGCTACCTCAACACCCCGGACGCGTCGAAGGTCCACGACACGCTGCTCAACTACATCCTCACCGAGACGCAGCCGACGTCGTTCTGGTCAAACACGCCGGCGTACGTCGTCAGCCAGCTGAAGGCGTGGTTCGGCGACAACGCCACCGCGGACAACGACTACTTCTACGACACGCTGCCGAAGATCACCGGCGACCACAGCCACCTTCCGGTGATGATCGAGATGAGCCAGGGAAAGATCCAGGGGATGGTCCTCACCGGCCAGAATCCCGCGACGAGCCTGAACGCCGGCTTCCAGCGGAAGGCGATGAGCCAGCTCAAGTGGCTCGTCGTCCTCGACTTCTACGAGACCGAGTCCGCGGTCTTCTGGAAGCACACCGACTCCGATCCGAAGGACGTCCAGACCGAGGTCTTCTTCCTCCCGGCGGCCCACGTCGCGGAGAAGGACGGGTCGATGACCCAGACCCAGCGGACGATCCAGTTCCACAAGAAGGCAGCCGACCCGCCGGGCGACAGCCGTAGCGACCTCTTCTTCTGGTACGACCTCGGCCTGCGGCTCAAGAAGCTGTACGCCGCGGGTCGCGCGGGCGCGAAGAACCTCGACGGCATCAAGAACATGACCCTCGACTATGCCCCGGATCCGGCCGAGGTCGCGGATTGGGTCCACAAGGACGAGCCGTCGGCGCTCAAGATCTTCAAGGAGATCAACGGCTACGACGTCAAGACGAAGACGCCGCTCAGCAGCTTCGCGAACCTTGCCGCCGACGGCTCGACCGCCTGCGGTGCCTGGATCTACACCGGGATGCTGCAGGTGGTGAACGGCGTGACGGTGAACCGCGGCGAGATGAACCCCGGCAAGAACGACGGTTGGGTCAGCCCGAACTGGGGCTGGGCCTGGCCGGCGAACCGCCATCAGCTCTACAACCGCGCCTCGGCCGATGCCAAGGGCGCCCCGTGGTCCGACAAGAAGAAGTACACGTACTGGGACGCCGCCGCGAAGACCTGGAAGAACGACCCGGGCGACGGCATCGACTTCACCGCGACGAAGGACCCCGCCACCGCGGCCAACCCGAACGGCATCGGTGTCGCGTTCCACGACGGCGCGTCGCCGTTCCTGCTCAAGAAGGACGGGAAGGGCTGGCTGTTCGCGTACGAGGGCACGGTCGAAGGGCCGATGCCGACGCACTACGAGCCGTGGGAATCGCCGGTCAAGAACCTGCTCTACAAGCAGGACCGGAACCCGGTCGCGAAGATCTACGACGTCCCGAACAACAAATACAACGAGTTCGCCGGCACGCAGTTCCCGACCGTCATCACGACGTACCGCGTCACCGAGCATCACCTCTCGGGCACGATGAGCCGCTGGCTCCCGTGGCTCGCCGAGCTGATGCCCGAGCTCTTCATCGAGATCTCACCCGAGTTCGCGAAAGAGAAGAGCATCGCGAGCGGTGACTACGTTCGCGTCATCACCGAGCGCGGCACCACCGAGGCCCGCGCGCTCGTCACGAAGCGCCTGCGGCCGCTCACCGTGAACGGGCAGACGCTCCACCAGGTCGGGATGCCGTGGCACTGGGGCTATCAGGGCATCGCGACGGGCGACATCGTGAACAACGTCACCGCGTTCGTCGCCGATCCGAACGTGTCGATCCACGAGGGCAAGGCATTCACCTGCCGGATCGAGAAGGGACGGGCCCGGGCATGAGCGATCTGCGTGGGATGTTCGTCGACACCTCGATCTGCACCGGGTGCAAGGCCTGCCAAGTGGCGTGCAAGCAATGGAACGAGATGGCGCCCGGCGTCCCGCTCCCGATGGAGGACGAGGCCGCCGTCCGCGAGCATCGCGCGTTCACCGGCAACAGCTACGACAACACGAGCCACCTCTCGGCGACGAACTGGCGGCACGTGAAGTTCATCGAG
>DASWFN010000115.1:0-9108 GCA_036394215.1 Candidatus Limnocylindria bacterium | reverse complement strand
GACGACGTGCTCGGCCACGCCGCGATCGCGCGGGCGGTCGCGCCGATCCGCGTCGCGACCGGCGAGCACTGCCAGAACCGCGTCATCTTCAAGCAGCTGCTGCAGGCGGACGCGATCGGCTTCTGCCAGGTCGACGCCTGCCGGCTCGGCGGGGTGAACGAGGTCCTCGCGGTGCTCCTCATGGCGGCGAAGTTCGGGGTCCCGGTGTGCCCGCACGCCGGCGGCGTGGGGCTGTGCGAGTACGTGCAGCACATCTCGCTGTTCGACTACATCGCGGTCTCCGGGTCGCTCGAGGACCGCGTGCTCGAGTACGTCGACCACCTGCACGAGCACTTCGTCGATCCGGTGACCATCCGCGGCGGCCGCTACCTGCCGCCCCTCGCCCCGGGCTACAGCATCACGCTGAAACCCGAGTCGATCGATGCGTACGAGTTCCCCGGTGGCTCGGCGTGGAAGACGTCGAGGTGACGCAGACCGTCGACGCGCACCATCACCTCTGGGACCCGGCGCGCGCGGAGTATCCGTGGATGACGGACGATCTCGCGGCCATCCGGCGGCGGTTCGGCCCCGAGGATCTCGGCCCGCTGCTCGCGGCCAACGGCGTCGACCGGACGGTCGTCGTGCAGACGCGCTCGAGCCTCGATGAGACGCGCGAGCTGCTGGCGACCGCGGCGCAGCACGAGTTCATCGCCGGCGTCGTCGGCTGGGTCGATCTCACGGCGCCGGATGTCGCCGCCCAGCTCGAGGCGCTCCACGGCGGACCCGGTGGGGTGAAGCTCGTCGGGATCCGGCACCAGGTGCACGACGAAGCCGACCCCGAATGGCTCGGGCGCTCCGACGTGCGCCGCGGGCTCGCGGCTGTGGGCGCGGCGGGCCTCGCGTACGACCTGCTGGTCCGGACCCGGGAGCTGCCGGCCGCGCTGGCGGCCGTTCGCGACCTCCCGGGCATGCGATTCGTCGTCGACCACATCGCGAAGCCGCCGATCGCATCAGGCGCCATCGACGCGTGGGCCGCTGCCCTCGAGCCTCTCGCCGCGCGCCCCAACGTGTACTGCAAGCTCTCCGGGATGGTGACCGAGGCCGACTGGTCTCGCTGGACGACGGCGGATCTCGCGCCATACGCGACCCGCGTGCTCGATTGGTTCGGGCCGGAGCGCTGTGTCTTCGGTTCCGACTGGCCGGTGTGCCTCCTCGCCGCGTCGTACCCGCGGGTCATCGACGCGTGCCGGGAGCTCACCCGCGATCTCGCGGCTGCCGATCGCGACCGGATCTTCGGCGGCACCGCCGTCGAGCTCTACCGCCTGCGGGTGCCGGTCGACGCGGAACGGAGGGCCTGAGATGCAGGCCTATGGGCTCGCGCTCGATCTCCGCGATGACCCGGCGCTCATCGCGCGCTATCGCACGCAACACGCGCAGGTCTGGCCGGCGGTCCTCGCGCGGCTGCGCGCGGTCGGGATCACGGACATGAAGATCTTCCTTCTCGGCCGCCGCATGTTCATGTTTTGCGAGACGCGCGACGGATTCGATCCGGCGACGGACTTCGCGCGGGCGAACGACGATCCGACGTACCGCAAATGGGATGAGCTGATGCGCACGATGCAGGAGCGGGTCGACGGCGCGAAGCCGGGAGAGTGGTGGGCGATGATGGAGCTGGTCTTCGATCTGGGCTGGCCGCAGCACCGGCCGGACGCGGCGCGCACATGAGCAGCGTCGTGGTCACCGGAGCGGCCAAGGGCATCGGAGCCGCGATCGTGGAAGCCTTCACGGGTGCCGGCTGGTCGGTCGTCGCGGTGGACCGCGACCGCGTGCCGCTCGAGCGGCTTGCGTCGCACGGTGGCGGCACGGTCGTCCCGCTCGCCGGCGACGTGGCCGATCGCGCCACGAACGAAGTGGCGGTGAAGCTGGCCGTCGAGCGGTTCGGCGGCCTCGACGCGGCCGTCGGCAACGCCGGCGTCAACCTGCCGAAGCTCGTCGACGGCACCACATCCGAGGAGTTCGACCGGATCTTCTCGATCAATGTGAAGGCCCTGATGTACCTGGCCCAGGCCGCGCACGGCGCGCTGGCGAAGAGCAAGGGGAGCCTGACCGTCATCGCGTCGAAGACCGGCCTCGTCGCCCAACGCACATCGCCCATCTACGTCGCGAGCAAGGGCGCCGCGATCCAGCTCGCCCGCGCGCTGGCGCTCGATTGGGCGCCCGAGGGCATCCGCGTGAACGCGGTCTGTCCCGGCATCGTCGACACCCCGATGCTGACGGAGTTCATCGACGCGATGCCCGACCCCGCCGCCTCTCGCCGCGAGCACGAGCTGGCGCAGCCGCTCGGCCGGCTCGCGCTGCCGGCCGAGGTCGCGTCCGCGGTGCTCTTCCTCTCGACGCGCGGTGCGGCGTTCATCACGGGGGTCGCGCTACCGGTGGATGGGGGGTTCACCGCGGAATGAGCGGCCGCCTTGACGGCAAGGTCTGTCTCATCACCGGTGCCGGGTCCGGCATCGGCCGGGCGAGTGCGTTCCTCTTCGCGCGCGAAGGCGCGCGGGTCGTGGTGGCCGATGTCGACCGCGCCGGCGCCGATGCGACCGTCGCCCAGATCCACGCGGCCGGTTGCGTGGCGAGCGCGCTCACGGTGGATGTCAGCGATCCCGGCTCGGCGCAGCGCGTCGCGGACGACACGGCGAAGGCCGAGGGCCGGATCGACGTGCTCTTCAACAACGCGGGCATCAGCGGCGTGGGCACGGCGCACGAGACCTCGGTCGAGCTCTGGGACAAGGTCATGGCGGTGAACGTCCGAGGCGTGTTCCTGGTGAGCAAATTCGTCGTGCCGTACATGATCGTGAAGAAGCGCGGCTCGATCATCAACATGTCGTCGACCATCGCGGAGATCGGACTCGCCCAGCGGGCGAGCTACGCGGCGTCGAAGGGCGCGATCCTCGCGTTGACCCGCGCGATGCAGGTCGACTACGCGCCGTTCGGGATCCGGGTGAACGCGCTGCTCCCCGGCACGATCCACACGCCGTTCGTCGAGAAGTACCTGCGCGAGTCGTATCCCGACCGTGAGGAGGGGCTGAACGCGATCCGCAAGCGGCAGCTCAGCGCCGAGCTCGGGCAGCCCGAGGACGTCGCGTCGGCGGCGCTGTTCCTCGCCTCCGACGAATCGAGCTTCGTCATGGGCAGCGGTCTGTTCGTCGACGGCGGGGTGCGCGGCGGCAAGTGAAGCCACTCGACATCGCCGGCCCGGCGCTCGCGCGTGTGGTCACGGCCGGCGGTGACCCGCACCTCTGTCTCTGGCGCGACGGCGCGCTCTGGGACCTGGACCCACTGTCGCTCGACGAGCTGCTGCGGCTGCCGCTCGCCGAGATCCGCCAGCGCCTCGGATCCGCGACCGGGAGGCGCGTCGATCCGGCGAAGGTCGAGCTCGCCGCCCCGGCCGAGTCGCAGGAGGTCTGGGCCGCCGGCGTCACGTATCTGCGCAGCCGCGAGGCCCGCTTGGAAGAGACGCGCCAGAAGACGATCTACGAGCACGTCTACGAGAGCGCGCGACCCGAGCTCTTCTTCAAGGCGGCCGGGTGGCGCGTCGTACCGCACGGCGGCGATGTCGGCGTGCGCGAGGACTCCACCTGGGACGTACCCGAGCCCGAACTCGCGGTCCTCGCGAACTCGCGCGGCGAGGTGGTCGCGTACTCGTGTGGGAACGACATGAGCTCGCGCAGCATCGAGGGGGAGAACCCGCTGTTCCTGCCGCAGGCGAAGATCTACGACCGCAGCTGCGCCATCGGACCGGTCGCCGTGCTCGCCTGGGGCGTGGAGATCGCGAGCGCCGGCGTACGCATGACCATCGAGCGCGCGGGCGACGTCGTGTTCGCGGGCACGTCCAGCGTCGCCGACATGACTCGCGAGCCCGCGAAGCTGGTGAGCGTCCTCTACTCGTCGTACACGCTGCCGGTCGGCGCATGGCTGCTGACCGGGACGTCGCTCGTCCCGCCCGAGCCCTACACGTCGCAGGCCGGCGATGTGATCCGGATCGCCATCGATGGGCTCGGCGAGCTCGCGACCCCGGTCACGGTCGTGCCGCACACCGGCGCGGAGGCGCGACCGGAGCGGCTGCCCCAGACCTAGCGCACGGCACGTCATACGATGCCGCCGTGACCGGGCAATTTTTCTTCACGACCGTCGCCGGGCTCGCGCTCAGCGTCGCGGGCTTCGCGAGCATCGTGACCGCGCTCCGGCACGAGGGACGCTGGTCGAAGACCTCGCTCTGGCGCCTGCGCGCGATCGTCGGCGAGTCGCTCATCCTCACGGTCGCCGCGGTCCTGCCTCTGCCGGTCTATTACGCCGTGGGTGGCGACGAGACGACGACCATCCGGATCATCAGCGGCCTGATCGCGATCAAGTTCTCGCTAACGCTGGTGACCGCGCTCCGGGATGGCTGGCAGTGGGGGCGCCGCTACGTCTTCCAGGCGGGCACGATGCTGGGGGCCCAGCTGGCGCTCCAGATCGCTAATGCGTGGCTCGCCTCGCTGCCGCTCCTGATGTTCCTGTTCCTGTGGTGGCTCACCTTCCCGATCCAGCTGCTGTTTCGGGTCATCGGGGACTTCCAGCCGCCCGTGGACGGCGACTAGCTAGGACCGACCCTTGACCGTTCCCAGCCTGCGCCGCTCCTCGAACTCCGCGCGGGCGCGCTCGAGGAGCGCCGGGTCGGTCAGGACCTCGATCGCGACGAGCGCAAGCGCCTTCGCCGCATGGAGCGCGCTCTCGTGCGCGGCGGGCGTCGCGGCGGCGTCGCGGAACGCCGTCGAGTGGCCGGGGGTCCCTTCCGGCGCGATCCCGATGTACGGATGGATCGCCGGGAGGATCTGGCTGATGTTGCCCATGTCGGTCGAGCCCATGCGCTCGTCGTCGAGGGTGACCTGCACCGCCTGTCCCAACGCGCGCATGTGCGCGGCCCAGCGCTCGGCGAGCGGCCGCGACGGGACCATGTTCTCGTAGCCAGAGTTCTCATGGACCGTGACCTTGAGCTTCGTGCCGGTCGCGGCCGCGGCTCCCTCGGCGCAGGCGATGAACCGCGTGAGGACCTCCTGCTGGTACCGGCGGTCGAGCGCGCGCACGCTGAACTTGGCCATCGCGTAGTCAGGGATGATGTTGGCTGCGCTGCCGCCGCTGGTGATGATCCCGTGGATGCGTGCCTCAGGCCGCAGCTGCTGGCGCATCGCGTTCACGTTGTTGAAGGTCTGGATGACGCCGTCGAGCGCATTGATCCCGCGGTCGGGCTGGGCCGCCGCATGCGCGGCCTTGCCGTAGAACTCGACGTCGACGCGATTGGAGGCGAGCGAGGTGCGGCCCGAGAGCGTGCGTGACGAGGGATGGCACATCATCGCGACGTCGACATCGTTGAAGCCGCCGGCGCGCACGAGCGCGACCTTGCCCCCGCCGCCCTCCTCGGCCGGCGTGCCGATGGCGGCGAGCCGCCCGGGGAGCTCGTTGAGCACCGCGCGCACGCCGATGGCCGCGCCAGTGCCCATCATCGCGATGAGGTTGTGACCGCAGGCGTGGCCGATGTCCGGGAGGGCGTCGTATTCGGTGAGGATCGCGACCGTCGGACCGGCGGCCGTGCCGGCCGCGTCGCCGCGGTACGCGGTCTCGAGCTGCTTGTAGCCGCGCTGGACGGCGAACCCGTTCGCCCCGAGGAAGTCCGCGAGCTTCGCCGCGGACCGGTGCTCCTGGTAGGCGATCTCCGGCTCGGCGTGGAGGGAGAGCGAGAGCTTGATCAGGTCGGCGCGGCGATCGTCGATCGCGCGGACCGCTCGTTCGCCGAGGGTCTTCGTGTCCATCAGCTCGCGCGATGCCCGTCGATGAGCGCGAGGATCACCGCGTCGAGCGCGCGGTCGGCTTCCTCAAAGAGCGCGGCGGCCTGCTGGGCCTCGAGCGCGCGCCGGCGCGCGACGTTCGCGATCTCGGCGAGGAACCGCGCGCGAAAGAACAGGAACGCCTGGGTCGCCTCGCCCAGCGACAGCGCCCGGCGCTTCGCCTCGACGCCGTACTCGCGGCCGAGCGACTGAGCCTGCTTCAGGTACTCCTCGCGTCCGGGACGGCGCACGGCGTCGAGGTAGCCGACGAGCAGATCGCTCATGCGCATCCCGCGCTCGCGGAACCAGCGCAGCGAGGCCTCATCGAAGCGCGAATGCCAGTCCTGCTCGGCCATGTCGGAGCGCACGCGCTTGAGGAACTCGGCGGCGATGCGATCCGGCGGCTCGCCCATCGCCGTGAGCGACTGGCGCGCGGGCTGTCGCGGGCGGGGGAGCATCCCTTCGATCGACGAGCGGAGGAACCGCCGATGCCCACCAGGGGTGTGGAAGACGTCGACCTTCCCTTTGTCGGCCCACCGGCGCAGCGTGTCAGGGTCGACGCCGAGGATGCGGCTCGCCTCGCCGAGGGTGAGCCAGAGCGTGCCGGTCACGAGACCTCCCGCATGGAAGATGGGTGAATGTGGGCAAGCCTAGCGGAGCGCGGGGTAGGTAGCGGTCATATCGCCATGCGGCGGGGTTACTTCTTCTTGCTGGTCTTGCGCGGGCGGCCGGGCTTCCGGTAGGGGACTGCGCGCTTCGCCTCAATGATCTTGGCATCAATCTGCGTGAAGACCGTGTTCGCCCCGTCCTTTTGGCCCTGTTTGTAGGCTGCCTCAAGCACCTGCCAGAACCGAACGCCCTCATAAAGGTTTGCGTCTTTCAGGATTTCCCGCAGTGCATCGGCAATGCGGGCGCTCGCGCGAACCGCGATATGCCCGTTCTTCACCGGCACCTTGATCGTTCTGTAGCCTCGCTGACCTGCCATTCCGAACCTCCCCCGTCGCTGTGGCAGACTATAGCTATGCCTAAACGCCCAAGCACTGACCCGAACAAAGCCGCCTTCGACCTCATGAATAAGATTGCCGCGACCGGCGCGAAGAATCCCGCTGCCGTCGCCCTGGGCCGCCTGGGTGGATCTAAGGGCGGCAAGGCGCGAGCTGCCAATCTGACGGCCAAACGACGATCTGAGATTGCCAAGAGGGCCGCGCAGGCGCGCTGGGGGAAGAAGCACTAGCAACGCAAAAGGGGCCGTTCCCTTGCGGAAACTGCCCCTTTTGCGTACTACTTGCGCTCTTACGTGGCCGAGCGCCGTGCTGGCTGCACTTCCTCAAAGGGTAGTAATCGACTCCTAGGGCGTCAATCCGACTCTTAGGGGGTGCCGCGGGCGGCCCTTACGTGCTGGCTTTTCTGGGCCGCCCTCCCCGGATCTCGCTCGCGCCACGTTCACGAGGAGAAATGGCGCCCTCGGGGAGACTCGAACTCCCGACCTCCGGTGCAGCCAGCACGGCGCTCTCAAGCTTGGTGTTACCCAAGTCCAACTGAGCTACGAGGGCAAGCCCATCATAGGGCCACCCGTCAATCTCCCGGATAGTGGCGCTGCGCCATCCGGACGATGCATTGGGCGTTTTTCCACATGACTGTGGATAACTCGGTGGACAACTCCGCGCCGTTGACGCTAGACATGCGTTAGATCGTCCGTGCGGTTCTTGGAGCTGCGAACCGTCTTATCTGGGCCAAACAGTAGGCCTTTGACAGGTTTACTGATTCAGTTTACTGTTCCGCAGGAGAATCGCTTACGTGCAGTCAGTTAGGAGGCCTACGATGCAGGCGGCCAAGGACCCAGCGAGCGCAGCTACCGAGAAAGCCAAGAAGCGTCGCTCGCCAGCTGCGGTGCGCTACCCCAACTACGGCTTAGCCGATTCGGTCCTGGTTGCGCGCGTGATTCATGAGCAAGGTGGCGGAGTGGCGAGTCGTGATCGTCTTGCGGCCTTCTTGTCGTACTCGACGACCAACAGCGGTGCGTTTCTTACTCGTCTTGCATCGGCGCGGCTGTTCGACCTCATCACGGCGCGTGGTTCTGACTTTGTCATTACTCCCCTAGCGCAGCGCGTTCTCATGCCGGTCTATCCAGAACAGGTGGGCGAGGCCCTGGTGGAGGCGTTCTTCAACGTCCCGTTGTTCAAAGAGATCTACGACGAGCACGTGGGTAAGCAACTGCCGCCGGAATTCGGAATGAAGAACCTGCTGAAGGCGAAGTACGGTCTTGGTCTCCGACAGGCCGACGATGCCTACAGGTCCCTCATCGAGTCCGCCGACACCGCTGGATTCTTCCGCACGCGCAACGCGCGCACTCACCTAATCATCCCGCAGGTTGGGAGTCGCGCCGCGCGATCGACTGTCGAAGATCAGGCGGCAGACGTGTCGGAATCGGAAGGCTCTCTGCCTCTTAGCAGCGGGGGCGGGGACAGTGGCGGCCCGCGCCGCTCCGAGATCCGTCCTGGCCCGACCGACCTGCGGACGGTGAAGGCGACGTATGTGACCACGCTCATCGACCTACTCCGCGAGAAGAACGCCAAGGACGGGACACTTGATCTCGAACTCATGGAACGAATCGAGAAGTTGCTGCAGGACTCTCCGCCCGCTTCATCCTGAGTTGGGACCAAGGCGCCTTGACGGTGCATAGGCGACGTGTCCGTGCGCCTTGCGGGTCGTGTGTCGATCACGGCGGATGGCCTCGCCGCCTACGTGCCCGCCGTCTACGACGCGTTCGGCCCGACCGTGGACTTCGCACAATTGGTCAAGGTCTACGAAGGTGCCGAGGACCGCAAGGGACAGGCCCGCTACAGCCCTGCAAAGCACGTCGGCACGAAGCGGCACCGCATCTCCGGCGACCCCGACCTCAGGGCAGCATCCACGTCACACGTCGAACGCTCAAACCTCACGATGCGGATGGGGATGCGCCGTTTCACTCGCCTGCGAACGCCTTTAGGAAGAAGCTCCAGAACCACGAAAACGCCGTGGCGCTGCACTCCATGTATTACAACTTCGCTCGCGTCCACCAGACCCTCAAGACGACGCCCGCGATGGCTGCCGGGGTCGCGGATCACGTCTGGACCGTTGAGGAACTTGCGGCGCTCCTAGAGCGTCCCGTGCTCCGCATCACGCCGA
Source organism: Candidatus Limnocylindria bacterium (assembly GCA_036394215.1). GTDB lineage: Bacteria > Chloroflexota > Limnocylindria > P2-11E > P2-11E > UBA4735. Next base: position 103 of record DASWFN010000115.1, on the reverse strand, counting down.
TTGGTCAGACCGCCTGATGACCCACTACCCCCGGCATACGAGATGAACTCCAGCAGGCTGCCGTCGGGGTCGCGGAAATAGACGCTCGTGCCGCGGCCGCGGG
>DASWFN010000114.1:0-4299 GCA_036394215.1 Candidatus Limnocylindria bacterium | reverse complement strand
GCGTACGCGGTCGTATGCGCGCTTGCGTTCTCGTGCTGCCTCGTCCACGTCTCATCAAATACGAAATCGCTGATGCCGTGTCAATGGGACTTGAGACGTTCCGCCAGTCGCGCGGCCGCATCCTCGATGAGCGGCTCCGCGCTCCGCATCGCCTCGGCGAGCGCCATGCCCTTCGGCGTGCTCACCTCGATCGCCTCCACGCCCTGCCGCAGCAAGGCCTCGTAGCCGGGCGCGGTCCCGCCCACGACCATCGCCGCGCGTACACCGGCGCTCCGCGCGGCCTGCGTCACGGCCTGCGTCAGCTTTCCGTACGCGCTCTGCGCGTCGGCGCGCCCTTCGCCGGTGATAACGAGGTCCGCCCCCTGGATGCGCGCCGCGAACTTCGTCGCATCGAGCACGAGCTCCGCTCCGGAGCGGAGTCGCGCGTCGAGGAACGCGAGCAGTCCCGCGCCCAGGCCCCCCGCGGCACCGGCGCCAGGGACGTCGCGGACATTGCGGCCGACGAATCCCTCGATCACGTCGGCGTACCGCGCAAGGGCCGCGTCGAGCTCGGCGACCATCGCCGGCGTCGCGCCCTTCTGCGGGCCGTAGATCGCGGATGCGCCCTCGGGGCCCAGGAGCGGGTTGCGCACGTCACACGCGACCTCGATCGCGGGGCGGATGAGCCGTGGATCGGTCTGACCCTCGAGATGATGCAGCTGCGCCAGAGCGAGTCCGCCTTCGGGAAGGTCGCGGCCGTCGCGATCGAGGAAACGGTAGCCGAGCGCGCGGGCCATGCCGGCGCCGCCATCGTTCGTCGCGCTCCCCCCGATCCCGATGATGATGCGATGCGCGCCGCTCGCGGCCGCGGCCAGGATGAGCTCACCGGTGCCGCGCGTCGACGTGATGCGCGGATCGCGCTCGCTCTCGGCGAGCAGCGGGAGTCCGCTCGCCGCGGCCATCTCGACGACCGCGGTCTTGCCATCGCCCAGGATGCCCCACTCCGCATCGATCTCGCGCAGCAGCGGATCGTGCACGCGCGACGTGCGGATCGTGCCCTTCGTCGCGCGAACGAGCGCGTGCACGGTGCCCTCGCCGCCATCGGCAAGCGGCAGCTCATCGAGCTGGGCATCGGGCAGCACGCGCCGGAAGCCGCGCGCGATCGCGGCCGCGACGGCGACCGCATCGGCGCTCCCCTTGAAGGATTGCGGCGCGATAACGACCCGGTACGGAATGCCTCGGAGCGTAAACGCGTTGACGGACGGTGGCCTCCAACGGAAATAGACTGACCCTGTGACCCTCACGTCCCGCGATAGCGACGCCGCCTGTACCGAGCGCGAACCGGCCGCCCTCGGCCCGGCCTGGTCCGCGCTCGCCGCCACGCGTCAGCCCCCGAGCATCTTCCTCACCCCTGAATGGATCGCGGTCGCTCGGGCCCACGAGCCGTCCGCGCCGATCACCCTTTCCGTCGGCGACCCAAGCCGCGGCATCGCCGCGCTGGCACGAGAGACCGACGGGACGATCACCTTCGCGGGCGGGCAGCTCACCGATGAGCAGGACGTGGTCGCCGGACCTGGCGACGAGGCCGACGTGGCCGCCGCGGTCGCGCGGTGGGTCGCCGGGCAGCGGCCGCCCCGGGTGCGGCTCGAGTACGTGCCCGAGGACCGCCCGACGCTCGACGCATTCGAGCGCTTCCTTGGGGAGGCCGGGTACCGCGTGGCCCGCGCGCGCCAGACGGTGTCGCCGATCCTCGAGCTGCCGGGGGACTACGAGAGCTACGTGCAGTCCCTGGGCAAGAAGGAGCGCCACGAGCTTCGGCGCAAGGTCCGGCGCCTCGAGTCCGCGGGATCGGCGAGCTTCCGGTTCGCCTCCGCTGCGGAGCGCGGGGCGGTCCTCGATCGCTTCTTCGAGCTCCACCGCCTGAGCCGCGGCGAGAAGGCCGGCTTCATGACGCCCGACGTGGAGCGGTTCTTCCGCGACGCCGCGGACGAGCTCGCGCCGCGCGATCGCCTGCGCCTGGGCGTCCTCTCGTTCGACGGCGCGGACGCGGCGGTGCTGTTCGGGTTCGCGCTCGGCAACGTGATCGCGCTCTACAACGCCGCGTACGACCCGGGTCTCGCGTCGCTCTCTGTCGGCATCGTCAGCCACGCCTGGGCGATCCGCGAAGCGATCGCGCGCGGCTACACGACCTACGACCTGCTGCGCGGGGACGAGCCGTACAAGTACGACCTTGGCGCGACGGACCGCTGGCTCGCGCGGCTCGACGCGGAGCGCCCCTGATGCGCGTCGCGATGCTGTCGGTCCACGCGTGCCCGATGGCGAAGCTCGGCGGCCGCGACTCCGGCGGCATGAACCTGTACGTCCGCGAGCTCGCGCGCGAGCTCGCGCATCGCGGCATCGAGGTCGACGTGTACACGCGGCAGCGGGAGCACGATCACCCGGTCATCCAGGAGATCGCGCCAGGCGCGCGCGTCATCCACATCTCCGCCGGCCCGGTGAGCTACATCCCGAAGATGGAGGTCTACGACCGGCTCGACGAATTCACCGCCGGCGTGGATGCGTACGTGGCCGAGCACGAACTCCGCTACGACGTCATCCATGCGCACTACTGGCTCTCGGCCGAGGTCGCGCGCGTGCTCGCGCCCAAGTGGGGCGTGCGCCGGGTGCAGATGTTCCACACCCTCGGGCTCGTGAAGCGGGAGGTGATGGACGAGGACGTCGACGCGGAGAGCGATGTCCGCATCGCGATCGAGCGTCGTGCGGTGCAGGAGTCGGCCGCCGTCGTCGCCGCGAGCGAGATCGAGGCGAGTGAGCTCGAGGAGCTGTATGCGGCGGACCGGGCGAAGATCCGGATCATCCCGTGCGGCGTCGACCCCGACGTGTTCCATCCGATCCGCCAGGCCGACGCGCGGCGCGCGCTCGGGCGCGACGAGTGCGAGCGGCTCGTGCTCTTCGTCGGACGCATCGAACAGATCAAGGGCATCGACGTGCTGCTGCGCGCGATCGGGATCCTGTTCCGCGCCTACCCCGAGCTCCGCGACGACATCTGCCTCCTCGTCGTCGGCGGCGCCCTTGACGCGGACGATGCGGAAGCGGAGACCGACAAGATCGTCGAGCTGCGACGCCTCGTGCACGAGCACCGCCTCGAGGACACCGTCGACTTCGTCGGCTCGCAGGACCAGCCGCGCCTCGCGCTCTTCTACAACGCCGCGGACGTGACCGCGGTCCCGTCGCTCACCGAGTCATTCGGTCTCGTCGCCCTCGAATCCATGGCCTGCGGCACGCCGGTCGTGGGGACCCGCGTCGGCGGCCTCCAAACGGTCATCGAGAACGACGTCTCGGGCCTGCTCGTGCCGGCCGGCGACGACGCGGCGCTCGCGGAGGCCATGGCGCGGGTCCTCCTGGACCACGCGCTCCGCCTGCGGCTCGCCGCGAACGCGCGCGAGCGGGCCAAGGCGTATTCATGGCACCGCGTCGGCGACGAAGTGGCCGCCCTGTACGCGGATCTCATGCAGCCCGTGGAGGTCTGATGGCCGACGCGTTCCAGCTTCCCCGCCGCGCCATGGCGATCTTCGCCCATCCCGACGACGTCGACTTCGGCTGCTCCGGCACGATCGCACTCTGGACGAAGCAGGGCGTGCACGTCACGTACTGCCTGCTCACGAGCGGCAACAAGGGCACCCACGATCTCGAGATGACGGCCGAGCGGATCGCCGCCACCCGCGAGAAGGAGCAGCAGGAGGCCGGCCGGCGCGCCGGGGCGTCCGAGTTCGTGTTCCTGCGGCACGACGACGGCGAGCTCGAGGTGTCGATGGACCTGCGCGGGGAGGTCTGCAGGCAGATCCGCATCCACAAGCCGGACCTCGTCTTCTGCCAGGATCCGTGGCGCGAGTACCAGCTGCATCCGGACCACCGCGTCGCGGGCTGGTCCGCGCTCGACGGCGTCATCGCCGCGCGGGACCACCTGTTCTTCCCCGAGCAGCTCACCGGCGGGCTCACCCATCATCGCGTGTCGCGCGTGCTGCTCTTCGGCACGGCCGATCCGAACATGTGGTTCGACATCAGCTCGACGATGAAGACGAAGATCCATGCGCTCCAAGCGCACGAGAGCCAGATCGGCGACTTCAAGAAGCTCGCGCAGCGGATGCACGCGTTCGCCGCGGCGACCGGCCAGGCCTGGGGACTCGAGAAAGCCGAGGCGTTCCGCTACCTCGAGCTCGCCTAGCATCCCGGCATGCGTGCCTGCCCGTACTGCGCCGAGCAGATCCAGGATGCCGCGATCCTCTGCCGCTATTGCGGCAAGAGCGTGACGCCCCTGGC
>DASWFN010000113.1:0-2270 GCA_036394215.1 Candidatus Limnocylindria bacterium | reverse complement strand
TCGCCGGAGAGCACCTTGTGCGCGAGCGGGTCGAGGACGAGCTTCTGGATCGTCCGCTTGATCGGCCGCGCCCCGTAGACCGGGTCGTAGCCCTCCTTCGCGATGACCGCCTTCGCGGCGGGGGTGAGCTCGATGTGGATCTTCCGCTCCTCGAGCCGCTTCGCCAGCGCCTTGAGCTCGAGCTCGACGATCGCTTCGAGCTGCTGCTCGGCAAGGCCGTGGAAGATCACGGTCTCGTCGATCCGGTTAAGGAACTCCGGCCGGAACTGCCCGCGCAGCGCGTCCATGACGTGCTTACGCATGAGCTCGTCGTTCTTGCCGGCGAGCTCGCTGATGAACGTCGAGCCGATGTTGCTCGTCATGATGAGGACGACGTTCTTGAAGCTCACGGTGCGGCCCTGGCCGTCGGTGAGCCGTCCGTCATCGAGCACCTGGAGCAGGATGTTGAAGACGTCGGGATGGGCCTTCTCGATCTCGTCGAGCAGGAGCACCGTGTACGGCCGGCGGCGGACCGCCTCGGTCAGCTGTCCACCCTCGTCGTAGCCGATGTAGCCGGGCGGCGCGCCGACGAGCCGCGAGACGGTGTGCTTCTCCATGTACTCGCTCATGTCGAGGCGGACCATCGCTTTCTCGTCGTCGAAGAGGAATTCGGCAAGGGCCTTCGCGAGGAGCGTCTTCCCCACGCCGGTCGGACCGAGGAACAGGAATGAGCCGAGCGGACGGTTCGGGTCCTGCATGCCCGCGCGGGCCCGGCGGACGGCGTTCGCGACGGCGGTGACCGCCTCCTCCTGGCCGATGATGCGCTCGTGCAGCCGCTCCTCCATCTTGAGGAGCTTCCCGACCTCACCCTCCATGAGCTTCGAGACCGGGATGCCGGTCCACTTGCCCACGACCTCGGCGATGTCCTCGGGCGTGACCTCCTCGGTCACCATCTTGTGGCGCTGCTGCAGCTCGCTGAGCTTCAGCTCCGCGGCGGCGATCTCCTTCTCGAGGGCCACGGCCGTGCCGTACTTGAGCTCGGCGGCCTTGCCGTAGTCGGCGGCACGTTCGGCCTTCTCGATCTCCGCGCGGAGCGACTCGAGGCGCTCCTTCTTCTCGCGGATCTCGGTGAGCGCGGCCTTCTGCTTCTCCCAGTCGGCGCGCATGCCCGAGCTCTCCTCCTTGAGGTCGGCGAGCTCCTTCTCGAGCTTGACCAGACGCTCCTTGCTGGCGGGATCGGTCTCCTTCTTGAGGGCCTCGCGCTCGATCTCGAGGCGGCGGATGGCGCGGTCGACCTCGTCCAGCTCGACCGGCATCGAGTCGATCTCCATCCGCAGCTTGGACGCGGCCTCGTCCACGAGGTCGATCGCCTTGTCCGGCAGGAACCGGTCGCTGATGTAGCGGGATGACAGGATCGCCGCGGCGACGAGGGAGCTGTCGAGGATCCGCACGCCGTGGTGCACCTCGTAGCGCTCGCGCAGGCCGCGGAGGATCGAGATGGTGTCCTCGACCGTCGGCTCGCCCACGTAGACGGGCTGGAAGCGGCGCTCGAGCGCGGCGTCCTTCTCGATATGCTTGCGGTACTCATCGAGCGTCGTCGCGCCGATCGCGTGGAGCTCGCCGCGCGCGAGCATGGGCTTCAGCAGGTTCGCGGCATCGACCGCGCCCTCCGCCGCGCCCGCGCCGACGACCGTGTGCAGCTCGTCGATGAACAGGATGATCTGGCCCTCGCTCGCGGTGATCTCCTTGAGCACGGCCTTGAGCCGCTCCTCGAACTCGCCGCGGTACTTCGCGCCGGCGAGCAGCGAGCCGATGTCCAGCGCGAAGACGCGCTTCTCCTTCAGGCCCTCGGGGACGTCGCCGCGCACGATGCGCTGGGCGAGGCCCTCGACGATGGCCGTCTTGCCGACGCCGGGCTCGCCGATGAGCACCGGGTTGTTCTTCGTGCGCCGTGAGAGGACCTGGATGACGCGGCGGATCTCCTCGTCGCGGCCGATGACCGGGTCGATCTTGTTCTTCCGCGCCATGTCGGTGAGGTCGCGCCCGTACTTGTCGAGCGCCTGGTACTTGTTCTCGGGGTTCTGATCCGTGACGCGCTGGTTGCCCCGGATGTCGCGGAGCGCGTTCAGCACGCGGTCGTGCGTCGCTCCGATGCGCGAGAGCGCCTGCCCGGTATAGCCCTGGTCGTTCGTCATCGCGAGGACGAGGTGCTCCGTCGACACGAACTCGTCGCCGAGCTTCTCGGCCTCCTTCTGCGCCTGCTGCAGGACCTTGCCGAGGCGGCCGGACGC
>DASWFN010000112.1:0-6506 GCA_036394215.1 Candidatus Limnocylindria bacterium | reverse complement strand
CCTCCTGCGCCCGGACATCGCGTTCACGAAGGCGTTCTACCGCCGGCCGCTCGACGTCGGCGGCCAGCTCCAGGCGACGGGCGGCGGCCGCGTCACCGAGCTGACCGCGCGGCCGATCCTCAACCTGTTCTTCCCCGAGCTGTCGGGCATGATCCAGCCGCTCTCCGGCGAGCAGGCCGGGCGACGTTCGCTGCTCGAGCGGCTGCCGTTCTTCGATCTCTACGGCGTCGAGACGGGCCTGCTCATCGACGTGCTACGCACCGCCGGGCTCAAGTCGATCTCGCAGGTCGACATGAAGCAGCGCATCCACCGCAACCAGACGCTGCTCAACCTGTCCAAGATGTCGTCTCAGATCCTCCAGGTCGCGATGAAGCGGCTCGGCGACGGCCGCGGCGAACGGCTGCTCGACGAGGCGAACCTCACGATGAAGCTCATCTCGCCGACCGCCGAAGGCTTCCACCTCGAGGTCCAGGACATCGCGGTCACCGAGCGCCCGCCGATGATCACCGTCCCGTCCTACCGGGAGCGGTTCGCCCGCTAGACCCGCGGCAGCGGCGGCAGCGCGCGGCCGGCGTAGACGTGCCAGTGGAGATGGAAGACGTCCTGGCCGCCCTCGGGTCCGGTGTTCGTCTGCACGCGGAACCCGCGCTCGCCGAACCCCGCATCCGTGGCGAGCTTTGCGCTGATCCGCACGAGCTTGCCGAGCAGAGCCTCGTCGTCGGTCTCGGCGACGGAGGCGATGTGCTTGCGCGGAACGACGAGCACGTGGAACGGAGCGCGCGGCGCGATGTCGTTGAACGCGATCACATCATCATCCTGATAGACGAAGGCCGCCGGCAGCTCACCGCGCTCGATCCGGCAGAAGGTGCAGTCGGCCACTAGCCGACCGCGGCGGTCTGCTTCTTCATCTGGCCGAACGCGCGATCACGGTCCTGCTTCGCGAGCACGCGCTTGCGGAGCCGGAACGACTTCGGCGTGACCTCGAGGAGCTCGTCGTCCGCGAGGAACTCGATCGCGTCGTCGAGCGAGAGCGTCCGGATGCCGTCCAGCTTGACGGCGATGTCCGAGTTGCTGCTGCGCATGTTCGTGAGCGCTTTCTTCTTGCAGACGTTGATCTCGAGGTCCCGGTCGCGGATGTGCTGGCCGACGATCATGCCCTCGTACACCTCGACGCCGGCACCGATGAACAGCGTGCCGCGGTCCTGCGACGCCGCGAGTCCGTACGCGGTCGACTCCCCCGCCTCGAAGGCGATGAGCGACCCGAGCTCGCGGGTCTGGATGCTGCCGGCGTAGGGGCCGTAGCCCGCGAAGAGCGTGTTCATGACGCCCTGGCCTCGCGTGTTCGTGAGGAACGCCTGGCGGAAGCCGAGCAGGCCGCGGGTCGGGACCTTGTACACGCAGTGGACCGTCCCGTCGTCGCGGTACTTCATGTCCTGGAGGATCCCGCGGCGCTGGCCGACGAGCTCGACCACCGCGCCGAGCCCCTCCTGCGAGACCTCGACGTCGAGCTGCTCGTACGGCTCGAGGGTCTCGCCGTTCACGACCTTGGCGATCACCTCGGGCTTGGACACCTGGAACTCGTAGCCCTCGCGGCGCATGTTCTCGACGAGGATCGCGAGGTGGAGCTCGCCGCGGCCCGACACGAGGAGCGTGTCCGGCGTGTCGGTGTCCTCGACCTTGAGCGCGACGTCGCGCTCGAGCTCGGCGTAGAGCCGCTCGCGGATCTTGCGACTCGTGACGAACGTGCCCTCGCGTCCCGCGAACGGCGAATCGTTGACCTTGAACGACATCCGGAGCGTCGGCTCCTCGACGCGGATCGGCGGGAGGGCCCGCGGGTCGGCGGCGTCGGCGATGGTCTCGCCGATGATCGCATCGCCCACGCCGGCCACCGCGACGATGTCGCCGGCCTCCACGCTCTCGACCTCCTCGCGATCGAGGCCGGTGAAGGTGAAGACACCGGTGATCCGGCTCGGCGTGAGCACCTTGCCGTCGTGATCGATGCGCACGATCGACTGCCCGCGCTTCGCGCGGCCGCTCTGGAGCCGGCCAAGGACGATCTTGCCCTTGTACTCGTCAAGGGTCGTCATCGTGACGAGGAGCTGCGTCGGACCGTCCGCGTCGACGTCCGGCGCGGGGATCTCGTCGAGGATCGCCTCGAAGAGCGGCTCGAGCGTCTTCCCGGGATGCCGGTGGTCCGTGCTCGCGGAGCCCTCGATCGCGTTCGTGTAGATCGTCTCGAACTCGGCCTGCGCCTCGGAGGCGCCGAGGTCGAGGAAGAGGTCGAAGGTCTCGTTCAGGACGTGGTTCGGGCGCGCGTTCGGCCGGTCGATCTTGTTCACGACGAGGATCGCGCGATGGCCGCGCTGGAGCGCCTGGCGCAGGACGAACTTCGTCTGCGGCATCGGGCCGTCGACCGCGTCCACGAGGAGCAGGACGCCGTCGACCATGTTCATCACGCGCTCGACCTCGCCGCCGAAGTCGGCGTGCCCGGGCGTGTCGACGATGTTGATCTTCGTGCCGCGGTACACGATGGCCGTGTTCTTGGCCATGATCGTGATCCCGCGCTCGCGCTCGAGCGCGTTGCTGTCCATCACCCGCTCGGCCACCAGCTGGTTCTCGCGGAAGATGTGGCTCTGCTTGAGCATGGCGTCGACCAGCGTCGTCTTGCCGTGGTCGACGTGGGCGATGATCGCGACGTTGCGGATGTCGTTACGTCTTGTCACCTATCAAGGGTAGGGCCTGCGATCGTCGCTAGGGTCGCGTGTCGGTCTCGACCTCCCACAGCCGCCGCATCTCGTCCGATGTCGCAAGGAGCTCATCGAGCGTGCCGGATGCCTCGACGCGCCCGTCCTTCAAGACGACGATCCGATCGGCCCGACGGAGTGCGGGCCGGCGATGCGACACCGCAAGCACGGTCGGTCGCTCGCCGTCGACGAGTGCCGCATCGATGAGCCGCTCCCAGAGCAGGCGCTCGGTGTCGATGTCGAGCGCGCTCGAGAGGTCATCGACGACCAGCAGATCGGGCTCGCGGACGAACGCGCGCGCGGCCGCGACCCGCTGCACCTGCCCACCCGACAGTCGCACGCCGCGCGAGCCGACGAGCGTGTCGAGGCCCTGGGGAAAGTCCGGGACGTCGCGCTCGAGGACCGCCGACCGGACGGCGGCCTCGAGCCCCCGGTCCTCCGGGAGGCCGAGCAGGACGTTCGCCCGGACCGAGTCGCTGAAGAGGCGCGGCACCTGCGGCACGTACGCGCACCGAGGCGGCGCGAGGAACGTCCCGGGATCGTCGATCCGCGCGTCGTTCCAGCGGATCTCACCGCTCTCCGCCGGCAACAGCCCGAGCAGGACCCGGAGCAAGGTCGTCTTCCCGGCGCCGATGCGACCGGTGACCACCGTGAACGCGCCTCGCTCCAGGCGTAGCGAGACGTCACGGATCCCATAGCGGTACGACAGGCCGCGCGCCTCGAGCGTGCGGAGGTCGCCCCCTCGCCGGCGCACCGTCTCCGGCAACGGACCGTGCAGGAACAGCGGCGTGCGCGCGACGAGGCCCTCGGCCACGACACCCGTCGCCTCGCCGCGCATCAGCGCGAGCATGCGGCGCACGGACACGTTCAGCTGCTTGTACTGCGTCAGGAACATGCCCGCGAACCCGGTGAACTCGGTCACGAAGCCGAGGTAGGACACGAACAGCGCGAAGTCACCGACGGTGAAGTCGCCGGTGCGCATCGCCTGCGCGCCGAGCAGCAGGATGAGTCCGGTCCCGATGTTCACGGTATTCCAGTAGATCGACTGCGTGACGAGCTGGGTCGCGCGCTCGCGCAGGAGCGCGCGGCGCCGCGCGTCGTTGAGCCGGCGGAAGTGCTCGACGACGCCACGCTCGGCGCGCGCGAGCTGGACCGCCTGGACCGCGCCGAAGATCTCGCCGAGCGCGCCGGTGACCTGGCTCGTCGCGATCTGGCTCGCGGCACGCGTCTGCCGAAGGCGCGTCTGCACCATCTGGACGATGAGGACGATCGCCACGAGCGGCACGAAGACGAAGATCGCGATCGTCGCGTTGACGCGGAGGAGGATCGTCATCGCCGCGATCGCGAAGATGCCGTTGCCGATCATGTCGATCGTCCAGTCGGCGCCGTTCTCGGCGTGCTCGGCGTCGTCGCGGAACACGCTGAGCGCCTCGCCGGGGGTCCGGTCGAGCGATCGGGCGCCGGGGCGGCGCAGGACCTCGGCCAGCATGTTGCGCTGCAGGACGCCGATGACGCCGAAGCGGAAGCCGACGTCGACGAGCCAGCCGGCCATCTGCAGTCCGGCATGCGTGGCGCCCGCCCCGACGAACAGCGCGGCGAGCCAGAGGACCGCGCCGACGTCCGCGGTCCCGTGCTGCAGCGCGTCGAACGCCCGCTGGGCGACGAGCCCGGGCAGCAGCCGCGACGCGTAGAAGGCGATCCACAGGATCGTGTCCGCGACGTAGCTCCCGGTGCGATACGTCGCCATCCGCCAGAGGAACCGGCCGGTCCCGATCGTGTCGTCGGTCAGCGAGAAGGCACGCATCAGGCGACCACCGGCTCGAGCCCGGTGCGGAGCAGCTCCGCGAAGCGCGAGGCCGGATCCGCGGCGAGCGCCGTGCGCGGCCCATGCTCGACGACCTGTCCGTCCTCGATCAGCAGGATCTCGTCGCAGCGGTCCACGGTCGCGAGACGGTGGGCGATGACGATCGCGGTACGGTCGGCGAGGAGCGCGTTGATGGCCCGCTCGACGTTCCGCTCGGTGACCGGGTCGAGTCGCGACGACGCCTCGTCGAGGACAACGAGGCCCGGGTCGCGGAGGAACACGCGTGCGAACGCGAGGAGCTGCGCTTCACCCGCCGAGAGGCCGCCCGCGGTCATCGGCGCCGAGAGCGGGTCCGTCGCGGACTGCGCGCGCAGCCACGGGCCGAGCCCGATCCGCTCGACGACATCCAGGAGACGCCCGTCGTCGACCGTGGGGTCGAAGAACGTCAGATTGTCGCGGACCGACGCGCTGAACAGCTGGACGTCCTGGCTGACGAGCGTCGCGCGCTGCCGGATCTCGTCGAGCGACGCGTCGCGCAGATCCACGCCGCCGAGCCGCACGGTGCCGGCCATCGGGTCGTAGAACCGGAGCAGCAGCCGCGCGAGCGTCGTCTTCCCGCCGCCGGTGCGGCCGAGGACCCCGAGCACGCGTCCCGGGGCGAGGCGGATCGAGACGTCGTGCAGCACGAGCTCGGCGTCGTAGCCGAACGACACCGCATCGAGCTCGACCGCGAGCGCGCCTTCGGGCAGCGGCGTGGTCCCGTCGCGCAGCGCCGACGTCGTCCCCAGGAGCTGGTCGACCCGGCCCAGGCTCGCCATCGCGCGCTGCATGTCCTCGAGCTCGCGGCGGAACGACTCGATCGGGCGGCGGAGCAGCTCGGTGTAATAGAAGAGGAGATAGACGGTGCCGACGCTGATCGCGCCGATCGTCCAGAGGTAGCCGCCGACCGCGAAGGCGACGGCATTCCCGATCGCGAACGTCATGATCGTCGACGACCAGATGAGGCCGACCCCGAACATCGCCTTGCGGCGCGCCGCGAGCCACTCGCGGTGGCGCAGGGCGAGGCCGTTGAGGACGTGCGTCTCCGCGCCGCTCGAGCGGATGTCCTCGGTCCCGCCGAGCCGCTCGCCGAGGAAGCCGTAGATCTGCGCCGAGCTCTCGCGCACCCGATGCCAGCCGCCCACGGCGATCGTCCGTAGCGGACCGAGGAGCATGCCGATGGCGACGATCACGAACACGGTGAGTGCGAGGCCGGCGCGCCAGTCCTCGAGCGCGACGACGACGAGCACGCCGACGAGCAGCACGACGTTGGCGAGCACGTTCACGATGAACCGCGAGAAGAACGCCGCGAGCGCGGTGACGTCGCCGTCGATGCGCTCGATGAGCTCGCCCGGCGTGCGGGCCTTGTGGAAGCCGAGGTCGAGCCGCAGGCAGTGGAGCGCGAGATCGGCGCGCAGCGCGTTCGTCGCGGCCCAGCCGATGGCCTCGCCGATGTAGGTGGCGAGCGCGGCGACGACCTGCTGGCCGAGGGACAGCGCGACGAAGAGGACCGCGATACGGACGAGCGCGCCCACCGCGGCGCCGGCGAGCGCGTTGTCGATGAACGAGCGCAACAGCTGCGGCGCGGCGAGCTGCAGCCCGATGCTCGCCACGAGCAACGCCCCGAGCAGCGCGAGGCGCTGCCGCTCCGGCGCGGCGTACCGGGCGAAGAGATCGACGGAGCGGCGGCGCGAGCGCACCGCTAGGGGTCGAGCTCGGCGATCGCGCGCGGAAGTCCGGACAGGTCACGGAGCACGCGCGTGGGCGAGGACACGAGCGGCTCGGCGTGCCGGTCGATGAACACGGTGCGGTAGCCGAGCGCCGCGCCGGGGACCATGTCGTGGTACTGGCTCGCGCCGATGTGCACGGTCTCCGCCGGCGTCGCGCCCGTGAGCTCGGCGAACCGCGTCCAGTGCCCG
>DASWFN010000111.1:0-2391 GCA_036394215.1 Candidatus Limnocylindria bacterium | reverse complement strand
GCGAGGCGCGCTAGAGAACGGTCGCGAATTCGTCCCAGAGCCGGGACTGTGCCTCGGACGTGAACTTGAGCCGGGGGTCCTGCCGCCGGTAGACGAGCTCGGTCTGCTCGCCGTACATCGTCTGGAGGTGCACGAGCATGTCGAGCGCCTCCTGCCGGAGCTCGGGATCGCGCCAGCGCATGACCACCGCGCGAACGCGCTGTGAACGCTGATGGAACCGATCGATGTGCACCCAGTCCGGCTCGCCCGGCCAGGTCTGCTGGTCGAAGTGGATGCCCTGGATGAAGACGGTATCGATGAGGTCCGCCTGGCTGAAGTCGTTGCCGCGGAAGTCGTTGGTCGCCCGTCGCGGGTCGAGGTGCTGCGCCGCGAGCCCCCACGGCCGGCCGTAGAAGCGGCACTTCGTGATCGGACCGGCGAACGTGCAGTCGACGAACTCGGCGCAGGTCGCCTGCCACTTCTCGAGGTGCGAGTCGGCGAACGTGCAGCCCTCGAAGCGGGTCTGCCCGGGATCGGCCTTCGAGAGGTCGGCATCATCGAAGCGGCAGTTCACGAACACGCTCTGGATCGGGCTCGAGAAGAGCGGCTGCCACTTGCGGTCGAAGACGAGGCCGCGGAAGTCGCAGTTCACGAACGTGCAGGCATCCGGCGTGAAGCGCGAGAACGCCGACTTGCGGAAGTCGACATCGGCGATCGTCGCCCGGCGGATGTGGACGACGCCGGAGGAGGCGTCGAGGTTGAGGGCTATGTCCGGGTCCCCGCCGGGACCGAGCGGCCCGGGGTCAGCTGGCCCTCGTGCGAGAGCTTCGGCGCCTTCTGCGAGTACGGCTCCTTGCCGTTCTCGACGAGGATCTTGTCGATCTCCGCGAGCAGCGCGTCCATGAGCTCGGCCTCGGGGTAGACGCCGACGACCTTGCCCTTGCGGAAGATCGCGCCCTTCCCGACGCCGCCGGCGATCCCGACATCGGCGTCCTTGGCCTCGCCGGGTCCGTTCACCTCGCAGCCCATGACCGCGATCTTCATCGGGACGGGCAGCGCGCGCAAGCGCTCCTCGGCGACCTTCGCGAGCGGGATGAGGTCGATGTCCGCACGCCCGCACGACGGGCACGCGACGAGCGTGAGGCCCTGGTCGCGCAGCTCGAGCGACTTGAGGATGTCGAACGCCGCCCGCACTTCGGCGACCGGGTCCTCGGAGAGCGACACGCGGATCGTGTCGCCGATGCCTTCGTACAGGAGGACGCTCATGCCGGCCGTCGAGCGGACCGACCCCGCGAGGAGCGTTCCGGACTCGGTCACGCCGAGGTGCAGCGGGTACGGGATCGCCTTCGCGAGGCGGCGGTAGGCGGCGATCATCTTCGGGACCTCGAACGCCTTGACGCTCACGATGATGTCGGTGAAGTCGAGCTCCTCGAGGATCCGGATCTCGGAGAGCGCGAGGTCGACCATGCGCTGCGCGTCGTCGCGGAGGTCGCCGGGCTGCTTGTCGGGGATCGAGCCGAAGTTCACGCCGATGCGGATCGGGGTCCCCTGCGCCTTCGCGCGCTTCACGACCTCACGGACGCCGTCCTTGTTGTGGATGTTGCCCGGGTTGAGGCGGAGCTTGTGGACCTTGGCGTCCAGCGCCATGAGCGCCAGCTTGTAGTCGAAGTGGATGTCCGCGACGACCGGGAGGATGCTCCGGCGGACCAGCTCCGTGAGCGCCTCGCCGGCGCGGCGGTCGGGGACCGCGACCCGGACGATCTCGCAGCCGGCCTCTTGGAGGCGATCGATCTGGCGGATGGTCGCGTCGACATCGTGGGTGAGGGTGGTGCACATCGACTGGACTGCGATCGGGGCGCCGTCGCCGACCGGGACGCCGCCGACCCAGACCCGCTTGCTCGCCCGGCGAGCACGCGGACCGACGCGGTCCTCGGGGAGGTTCAGATCGACGGTGAGCGGGGCCTGCATCCCACCCAAGGGTAGCCGCTGGCTGTGCGCGTTCGGCATCGATGCCGTAGCGGAGGGCCGGCCCGAGGCGTTCACCAAAGCGTGAACGCTCGCCTCGCCGGCCTGTTGCGTGGCGGCCTCGTCGCGGCCTGCGTGGTGACCCGCCTGGCCCTCCTCCCGATCCCCGTCCAGGCCGCCACCTACGGCCGGCTCCTGCTGCCCTTCCCGCCGGGTCGGGCGTATGTCGTCACCCAGACGCCGGGGGCGTACCAGGATTGCCGCAGCGGCGGCAGCCACTGCATCGGGAACGACGTCTGGGCCTACGACTTCGGCCTCCACATCGGCGACCAGATCGCCGCGGCGCACAGCGGGACCGTCATCCGCTACGTGGCCGGTTTCGGGATCGGGTCGTGCGATCCGGCGTTCCGGAACGACGCGAACTACATCGTTCTCGACCACGGCGAT